>JBEKGG010000007.1:0-37384 GCA_050012915.1 Terriglobales bacterium
ATCGTGGTGAATCCTCTACCTGAAGTCAGCATGATGAGGGTAATTAATCCCAATCCCCAGGATTACTCAAACCCTTTAGAGTTGCCCTTCGTGCTGCTTGGCAAAGGCCAGGCACTTGCCGACCTGTATCTCCCAGTGCGGGTGAACGGAGATGTAGCCGCGATTAAAGGCATTCTGAAGGACCTGTTCGAGCGCGAACGAGCGGGACAACCCTCGGCAATTGACCGTGAGTTTATTAAAACCTTCACTGAGGACTTTGAGGCCATGCTGGCCGACGTGGAAGCTACCAGTTGGGAAGACATTGAAGAAAATAGCGGGTTGACTCAAAATCAACTGCGTGTCGCCGCCGACATGTACGCGGCCTCAAAGAAGACCATATGCGCTTGGTGCTTAGGCATGACTCAACATCGCAACGGCGTCGACAATGTTTCGATGATCGTGAATCTTCTGCTCGTCGGAGGAAATATCGGGCGCCCCGGCGCAGGCACCGTATGTGTGCGTGGACACTCGAATGTCCAGGGTGACCGCACTATGGGCGTGTGGGAGCGTCCGCCCAAAGCTTTTCTCGACGTTCTTGGGAAAGAGTTCAACTTTGAACCACCCCGCAAGTCGGGATATGACGTCGTCGAGACTCTGCACGCGATGTTCGACGGAGGGGTCAAGGTATTTTTTGCCATCAGCGGCAATTTCCTCTCGAACGTGCCGGACACCGTTTATAGCTCGCATGCGATGCAGCGCTGCAAACTTACGGCGCATGTCTCGACGAAGCTGAATCGCTCTCACTTGATCACAGGGGAGCGAGCTTTAATCCTGCCTTGTCTGGGGCGGAGCGAGGAAGACGTACAAGCAACTGGCAAGCAGTTCCTTACGGTCGAAGATTCAATGGGCATCATTGATCGCTCTCAAGGTTTCTTTCGGCCCGCTTCCCCGGACCTGTTAAGCGATGTAGCGATTATTGCGAATCTGGCGCACGCAACTTTAGGATCTCGAACCACTACAAATTGGCTGGGCCTCGCGGCGGATTACAACTTGATCCGGGATGCGATTTCCAGAGTGATTCCGGGATTCGAGAACTTCAACGCGCGACTTGCTCAGGAGAAATTCTTTTACCTGCCGAATGGAGCGAAGCATCGCATCTTCAAAACCAGTTCAGGTAAAGCGAAGTTAAGCGTTTGCCCAATCCCGAAGCATGAACTGAAGCCCGACGAGTTCCTTTTGACAACAATTCGCAGCCACGATCAGTTCAATTCCACTATCTATGGATTGAATGACCGCTATCGGGGTGTCTTTGGCGGTCGCCGGGTGCTCTTCCTCAATCCGCTTGATATGGCGGCAAGAAATCTTCAAGCCGGTCAGATCGTGGATATTTACAGTCACTTTGAAGGGGAAGTGCGCAAGGCGCCACGCTTTGCGATTGTCCCGTATGCGATTGCCCGCCGGAGCGCGGCCGCATACTATCCCGAGACCAATGTATTGATACCGATCCGCAGCGTTGCCGCCAAGAGCAATCAGCCCGCCGCTAAATCCATTCGCATTACGCTGACTCCGGCAACTGGCGAGGAGGCGCTGCACTTTTCGAGGGCAGATCTTGCTCACAACCTGGATCGCGCTGTGCCCCGTGTTCCCTGACGCGCCAGTTTCTTTGCGTTTGCTCAGGCGAAGGCCAATGTTCCACGAGCACAGCGTTCGACACTCATGGCTATCGCATCGTCACTTCATCGCAGTGTCGTAAAAGGGGCAAGCCGTTGCTATTTTTTATTGATCGTTCTTCTTCTCGCGCTCTCGGCGTTGCCTGCGAAATGTCAGTCGGCTTCGAAGCTGACGCGGATTGCTGCTACTGGAATTGCGAAAACATCGTCGCCGGGGGCGGTTGGTGAGAGGATCGGGAAATCCCCAATTTCTGCATCTTGTGAATGAGTGTCGTGCGCTTCAAGTCAAGTTTCGCAGCTGCTCCTTTCGGGCCGCCGATCACCCAACCAACCGATTCCAGGGTGCGCAGAATCAGAGCGCGTTCGGAATCCTTTAGAGTGGTCGCGACTGACGGAGCGGCGGTACTCAAAACCCCTGCCGCAGACAAAGGATTGGGAAGTACGCCATTCTTGGAAAGGATTACTGCGCGCTCGATCAGGTTCTGCAGTTCGCGGATATTGCCTGGCCAATGGTACGACATAAACGCCGACATCGTTGCCGAAGGAATGTGCTCGATCTCGCGGTTAATCCTCCCACCGTAAATCTCGACAAAATGGGCCACGAGTGCCGGAATATCTTCGCGACGTTCGCGCAAGGGCGGCAACAAGAGCGGAAATACATTCAAACGGTAGTAGAGATCGCTGCGAAACTCACCCCGATTCGCCATCTCCATCAAGTTACGATTCGTGGCAGCCACCAGCCGAACATCAACCTGGTGAGTGCGGGCGCTGCCCAGGCGCTCGAACTCCTGTTCCTGAAGAACGCGCAGCAACTTCGGCTGTAACGCCGAGGGAATATCTCCGACTTCGTCGAGGAAAAGCGTGCCTTTGTCAGCCAGTTCGAAGCGGCCTATCTTTTGCGCGATCGCTCCAGTGAATGCGCCCTTCTCGTGTCCGAAGAGTTCGCTCTCTAACAGATCCAGCGGGATGGCAGCGCAATTCAATCTTATAAAGGGTCGTCCACACCGCGAGCTGAGATTATGAATCGCGTGCGCGATCAGCTCCTTGCCAGTGCCCGTTTCCCCCTGGATAAGAACCGTGGAACCTGTAGGCGCAACCCGTTCGACTTGTTCGAGCACCGACTCCAAAGCGGGGCTGTTGCCTATGACCTGCTCAAATCTGCGCTCATAAGATGGTCGATCATCACTTCTGAATGTACGAATAGCTTCCACAGAGAACCTCCTGGCGCGTACGCGCCCCCTAGGCTCAATTCTCCAGAGCCGCTCGAACGCTCTCAAGCAGGACCCCATCATCAAACGGTTTGGCCAGGAATTCCACCGCTCCTGCTCTTAACGCCTGCATACGCATTTTCGTGTCGCCATGGGCTGTGATGAAGATGGTTGGAATTCTACAGTGTTCTGCGTTCAACTTGGCCTGCAGTTCCAGACCGGACATTCCCGGCATGCGAATATCCGCGATCAGGCATCCAGTGTGCTGCTGTTGGCCAGACTCCAAAAATTCTTCCGCCGACGCAAACGCTTGTGACGGTAATCCTACGGATTTCAGCATGCCCAGCAATGCGCTGCGCATCAACTCATCGTCATCGACAATCACGACCATTTTTTTCTTCCCCTGAACAGCCATGTTCGCACAATATCGTTTCGCTGCGGGAGAGCGCAATCATGCCTTGGGAGCGCGCAATCATACTTTAGTATGATGGCTGATCGGTTTAGCGCACTCTACTTCTTACGGGGCGGTAGCTCGAGTTTCGCAGCCATTCTCACCAATTCCGCCAGTGATTCAGCCTGCATCTTATGCATCACGTGCCCGCGTTGGATCTTCACCGTAACTTCGCTCGTTCCAAGTTCAGATGCTACTTGCTTATTGAGCATGCCCGCAACCACCAGGCTCAGGACCTCGCGCTCACGCGTGGTCAGCGATTCGTAACGCTTTCTCAGATTGGTAAGCTCGCTCTGCTGTTGGCGCGCCACCCGGTCGCGGTCCAAAGCCTGGTAAATCGCATCCAGGAGATCCTGATCGCGAAAAGGCTTCGTGAGGAATTCCACCGCCCCGGATTTCATAGCTTTCACGGACATCGGAATATCTCCATGACCGGTAATGAAGATGATGGGAATCTGGATACCCGTATCCGCTAATTTGCGCTGAAAGTCCAGACCGTTGATGCCAGGAAGTCTCACGTCCAGAATAAGGCAACTGGGTTCGTCGGACCGATTCGTGCGCAAGAACTCTTGCGGCGTCGCAAAGGCCTCGGACCTCAAGCCGACCGATTTCAGCATGCCTTGGATCGCCGCACGTACCAAGGCATCGTCATCGATGACGAATACTGTAGAAGAGACTACGGGTTTCATTCATGAGCCTCAACCGTTATGGGTAGGGTGAGGTGAAAGCTTGCGCCGCGCGGAGAGTTGTCGGCAGCCCACAAACGGCCGCCGTGCGATTCCACGATGGATCGGCTGATGCGAAGTCCCATGCCGGTCCCCTGGGGCTTCGTGGTAAAGAACGCGTTAAAAATTTGATCCGCCTGCTGCAGCGGGAGACCCACGCCGGTATCGCTGATCGACACCATTAACTGGCCATTCTCGCTCTGCTGCGAGCGAATGATTAGCTCGCGCGTCCCATCTACATCTTTCATCGCGTCGATGGCGTTTATCATGAGGTTCATCAGCACCTGCTGCAACTGGATGCGATCCGCCACGACCTGCGGAAGATCTGGCAGTTCCATGCGAACTGATACGGAGGACTGCGTTGCTTCGCTGCGCAACAGGACGACCATCTCCCGAACGACTTCGTTAACATCGAGTAATTCTCGTTGCGGACTAGCCTTCCCGAAAAGCAGACGGATTCTTTTTATGATATCGGCTGCACGGACTGCGTCTTTCGCCACTCTCGATGCCGCCTCACGCGCCTCTTTCAGGTCAGGTTGATCGCGGGCAAGCCAGCGCAAGCACGTGTTAGCATCGGTGACAGCGGCGGCGATCGGTTGATTAATTTCGTGCGCCAGCGACGCCGTCAGCTCTCCCATGGTCGTCACTCTGTTTATGTGCGCGAGATCTGCCTGGGCCTCGCGCAATCGCTCGCGCTCTTCTTCAGCCCGCCTGCGCTCTGTGACGTCGAGCTGCGTACCGACGACTTCAATAAGTTCCCCGCTCGCGCCGAACACTGGATGGCCTGACCCATGGACGCGTCTGATTGTTCCCCCGGGTAGCACGATTCTGAACTCGACAGCGTAGTCTGTTTTCTCCCGTATCGCCGTTTGGACACATTCGAGGACCCTGTCGCGATCCTCCGGATGAATCCGCTCCAACACTGTTTCGCGTTCCGGCAGCCCCTGCTGAGGATCGAAGCCCCAAATTCGGAAGTTCTCTTCAGACCAGTAGACGGCGTTCCGACCGTTGAACGCCCAACTGCCTGTGCGCGTTAGTCTTTGTGATTCGGCCAGATAAGCTTCGCTTCGCTGCAGCCGTTCGTGTGCCAGCTTGCGTTCAATGGCGATGCCGGCGAGGTGGGTGGACAATTCCAGGGCGCGAGTCTCGGATGGGTTCGGACTGCGCGGTTCGCGGTAATACATGGCAAACGAACCTAGAACTTTGCCCGAATTCAGGATGGGAGTGGACCAGCAGGCGCGCAACCCATAAAGCTCAGCCAGGGCTCGATACGGCTCCCAGAGCGGATCCCGGAGAATATCAGAAACCACAACCGGTTCTTTGCGGTACATGGCAGTGCCGCAAGATCCTGCCTTTGGTCCGATGCGAAGGCCATCAATAGCGTCGGTGTAGGCCTTGGGTAGACTCGGACCAGCGCCGCGGCGTACGTGCTGCCCGTCCTCATCGAGGAGCACAACAGAGCAAAGCAAGCCAGCAAATTGGGCTTCCACGACGCGCACCAACTTGTCCAGTATTTCCGACAGCGGAGCATCGCGGGCAATCATCTCCAGAATATGCCTCTCCCCCTCACGCAGCGCCTCCGCCTGCTTGCGCTCGGTCACATCCATAATTGTCCCGACGAACTCGACTGGAATCCCGGCGCGCCTGACCGGATGGCCCACGCAATGGATATGTCGGATCGATCCGTCGTCCAGGACAATCCGATAATCCATCTCGAAGTCGCCGACTTCCTGTATTGCCTTATCAATCACACCTGCGCTAGCGGCACGATCCTCGGGATGCACGCGACCCACAATGAGTTCGCGAGTTATCTTCTTTTCCGGATCAAACCCGAACATGCGATAACTTTCGCGGCTGAAGAAAACATCTCCCGTCGAAAGATTACGGGCCCAACTGCCCGTGTGGCTGAGCCTTTGCGCTTCCGCTAAGTATGTCTCGCTCTTGCGAAGTGTCTCTTCGGTCTGTCTCGCGACGGTGACATCCATCACCGTTCCCACGAACTCGAGGCTGCCCGACTCATCGCTCACGGCACGAGCTACAACACGAACATGTTTGACGGGCCCATCCGGCACCAGCAAACGATATTCATGTTCATAATGCGTTCCATCCTGCGGCGCTCGATCGATGGTCTGTTTCCACAGCGGCACGTCTTCCGGATGAACCCGTTGGACAGCCAGGTCCAGGGTCGGTGTTACGTTTGTGTCGTATTGGAAGATTCGAAAAGTTTCCTCAGACCAGATAATCTCTCCGGTAGATGGCTTCCAGCCGAAGCTGCCCGCATGACTGAGCCTCTGCGCCTCCGCCAGGTAAGTCTCGCTCCGACGCAGCGACTCCTCGGTCCGCTTCCGCTCGGCTTTCTGTTCGGCTTCACGCAGCGACCGCAGCACCGCCGGCACAAGCCTGGATAACCTTGTCTTTAGAACGTAATCCGTTGCTCCAATTTTGAGCGCTTCAATCGCCACTTCTTCGCCGAGCGTCCCGGAAACAAAGATGAACGGCACATCCGGACAAGCATTCATTGCGAACTTCAATGCGGAGATACCGTCGAACGAAGGAAGACTGTAGTCTGCCAGGATGAGATCAATTCCCCGTTGCTCAAGGCAAGCCAGCACAGCAGCCTGAGTATCGACCCGCGTGACGTCGCAAACTATACCTTGCGTCTCAAGCAGATCAGTGATGAGGCCTGTGTCCTTGGGGTCATCCTCGATGGAGAGAATCCGCAAAGGCTGCCGCATGTTACTTTCTTACGCTTCCCGGTGGTGGCTCATTGATGATCGCCCAGAAAACGCCCAGTTCCTTGATCGCATTCACAAACTCATGAAAGTCGACTGGCTTTACCACGTAAGCGTTCACTCCGAGTTTGTAGCTTGCCACCATATCCTTTTCTTCTTTCGATGAGGTAAGTACAACTACAGGAATCATTCGCAGCTCCCCATCAGACTTAATTTGCTTCAGGACCTCCAACCCATCGACCTTGGGCAGTTTCAGATCCAGCAGCAAAACGGCAGGATTGCCGGTGGAGCGGGTCTGGTATGCCCCACGGCAATACAAGTAGTCGAGGGCTTGTTCGCCATCGCGAGTAATTACGACCTCATTGGCGAGGTTGTATTCCTCAAGCGCCGTGAGAGTAAGCTCCACGTCTTTGGAATCATCTTCAACCATCAAAATGCGGCCTAGTTTGCTGTTTGCTATCTCCATAGTTGTCCTTGTGGCCTCGGAGCTGAGAAATAAAAAGTCGCGCCTGCATTAACCGCACCTTCGGCCCAGACTTTACCTCCGTGACGATTTATGATGCGCTGAACCGTCGCCAGTCCAATGCCGGTTCCCTCAAATTCATCGGACGGGTGCAGGCGTTGAAACACGCCAAACAATTTATTCACGTACTTCATATCAAATCCCACTCCGTTGTCTCTGACGGATACTACCAGCTCATTTCCGTTTCCTTCCGCGCATCCGATCTCAATCTCGGCCTGCGGGCGCGTACGCGTAAATTTAATCGCATTGGTAATAAGATTCACCAGTACAAGCCTCAGCATCGAACGGTCTCCATAAAAATCGGGTAAGGTACCGATTTTCCAGATAATGTCGCGGCCTTCTGTGTCGTGCCGAACTTCGGTAAGAGCTTCTCTTACGAGCTGGCCCAGGTTAACCAGGGTGTTTTGTGTTTCAGCCCGGCCGATTCTCGAAAAGGCCAGGAGATCGTCAATTAGATTGCCCATTCGCTTGGCCGATTCGAGCATCATCGCGATGTAGTGGTTGCTCTTTTCATCCAAGCCGGAGGACGCTCTCTTTTGAAGCAGTTCAGTATAACCAGCCATATGGCGAAGGGGCGCACGCAGGTCATGCGAGACAGAATAGGCAAAAGCTTCCAGTTCCTTGTTAATGGCCTCAAGTTCCGTGGACCGCTTCGCAATCTCCTGATTAAGACTTTGAATTTCTTGCTCCCAGCGCTTGCGTTCCGTGATGTCATTGTTTGTTTCCAGGATCGCAACCGCCCGCCCCTGCTCGTCACGCCGCAAGGACCAGCGGCTCGCTACGACCACCGGAGTCCCATCTGCTTTTGTCTTTCTGAGTTCTCCCTCCCAACGGTCGGTCCGCAATAATTCCGCAAGAATGTCATCGACCGATGCGGGGAAAACGGTTTGCAGGAGTTGTGGAGACTTCTTTCCTATCGCCTCTTCGGCCGTCCATCCGTACAACTCTTGCGCGCCACGATTCCAATACGTAATGACATCGCTCATGTCACGGACAAAAATTGTGTCATGTGTGAGATTAAGCAGGCTGGCCTGCTGGGTTCGTTCCGTCACTTCGATTTCGAGCCTGTCTCGAGCTTCAAGAAGCTCTGCCTCGACCCGGTGCCGAACGGCGGCGAACCAGGCGAGCAGTAGAGCAAACAGTACAAAGACCGCATAGTACGGTATCTCAGACTTCGTAACGTAAAAGGTGTAGCGGGGCTCGGTAAAGAAGTAGTCGAAGGCTAAACTTGAGAATACAACCGCAAGAATCGCAGGTCCGCTCCCCGCATACCAGACAGTGACGGTAATCGCAAACAGGAAAAGCGGCACTTCCACGTTGCGGAAACCGTAGTGCTGCGCCAGAAGCGCCAAGCCCAGGGTCATTGCGAAGGAAACGGCTGCAAGACCGTAGCGCAGAACGGGAGCGTGCACAACTTGCAATTGAAGATTCGGCCGGGGCATGGTTTGCCTCACATCGACTCGGGGGCGGCATTTCCGTACTCCCCAAACGCTACGAAGTTTACCACCAACTAAACCCAAGGAATCAGTGCAGCATAAGGCATGGCTGCTGGTTATCCGAAAGAAATTTTATCCGTATTGCGCATGCAGACGCGACGCGGAAATCGCGTGTGCATGCGATCCGGCATGAACTCCGCACCGTCGGCATGCGGACACTGCGTCAGCCACGGGACATCTTATCCAAATTCCAAGAAGCAGTCTTCAACCACCAAGCCAACTTACGCCGATGAAAACAGAAGCTCTGTCAGCCCGCCAAGGTCTGGCACAGTTCTTGCATACTATCAGCAGCCGGAGAAAGCGATGGCACGAACTCTGTGTGTGCTGCTACTGATGACTGTCGCAACCGTGATCGGGTATTCGCAAGGGACGTCAAGCGAATATGTCTCGCCCTCGGAAGCCATTCCACGGGGCACGGCTCCCAAGATGCAAGTTCAATTGCTGAACCCAGGAGAATCTGCGAAGCAATATGCCGTCATTTTCTACCAGGGAGACGAGGCTCTTTCCGGACTGCTGGAGTTCGCGGAAAAGTATCAAGTTAAGAGTGCTCATTTTACCGCTATTGGAGCACTCAACGGAGCGACCTTAGGCTGGTTCGATCCCCAGCGCAAAATGTACAAGAAGATTCCGGTCGTCGGCCAGCACGAAGTGGTGGGGATGAGCGGTGATATTGCGCTCTACAAAGGGAACCCCGTAGTCCACACGCACATGATCGTGGGGAGCCCGGACGGAACAACTCTCGCCGGCCACGTTCTTGCTGCGTATGTCTCTCCGACGCTGGAGGTGATGGTGACGGTCGATCCAACAACGATGCAAAAGCGCTTTGACCCAGCGACTGATCTGACGTTAATTGATCCAGCCTTGAAGTAGCAGCCTCGTGGCTCTTTTCTGGTCTTACGCTAAACTGAGACCGTTTTCGGAAAAGGAGACATCATGCGCTGGAAACAAATCGAGGACGAACCGAGAACATTTGCCCTGATCTTTGACACTGGCGACGAGATCGCGGGCGTACTGCAACAGTTCGCGAAGCATCAGGGTTTGGGGGGAAGCAGTTTTAAAGCGATCGGCGCTCTTTCTTACGCGAAGCTGGGATGGTTCAACTTGAAAACGAAGAAGTACGATCCAGCCTGCGTTCTCGACGAGCAAGTGGAGTTGCTTTCGCTGATTGGAGACATCGCCCTCAACGACGAAAAGCCACAGGTGCATGCGCACGTGGTGGTGGGACGCTCCGACGGGACCGCTCACGGTGGGCATCTGCTTGAGGCTCGCGTGCGTCCGACCTGCGAATTGATTCTGACCGAGAGTCCAACGCATCTTCAGAAGAAGTTCGATCCGAAGATAGGAATAGCGTTAATTCAAATCTGATGGACCGCTCGCACGTTGCGCCGGTACAAAGCAAAATATGAAATGGAGGAGATCGAACAACCATGGCTAAAGTACACGTGATTGCAAGATTCGTGGCGCGTGACGGGAGGGGAAATCAACTCAAAGCGCTGCTCGAGGGTATGTTGATTCCAACTCGCGCCGAACCGGGATGTGAATCGTATGAACTGTACGAGTCCAACTCGAATGGACGTTTCTATCTGGTAGAAGAATGGGAAAGTCAAGCTGCGCTCGACCGACATGTGGCGACGCCACACTTTGAGCGCCTGAAGAAAACCGGCGCGGAACTAGTAAAAGAACCGTTCGAGGTAAACATCATAACGAGGGTTCTGACCGACGCTGCCGCAGCGTGAAGCACACTCGCCAGTGTGATTACACCGGCAATCTCGATGAAAAAGTTACCGTTCTGTTTTGGCTTAATGTTCCTCTCTGCTCTGGGCCGGGCGCAGACTGTCTCTTTGCCGGAGCCTCCGCAGGTGCATGCGAAAAATCACGTTGTCTCCCTTACCCTGCATGCGGTAAATGAAAACGGTCGGGATGCTTTCGCCTTCAATGGCGAGACAGTCGCACCGGTCATCCGAGCGTACCCGGGTGACGTTCTCAAAATTACCTATATCAACGATCTTCCTGCCAAGTCTCCGGAGACATGTGCCATCAATCCGTGCATGGACATGACGAACTTGCATTTTCATGGGCTCACCGTCTCGCCGAACGCCCCGCAAGATGACGTTCTCACAATGCTGGCCAAGCCTGGCCAGGTGTTGCACTACTCGGTTGAAATTCCGCGCGATCATGAGCCGGGCCTGTTCTGGTATCACACTCATCCGCATGGCGAGAGTCACCGACAGGTGTTGGACGGAATGTCGGGAGCCATTGTCATCGAGGGAATCGAGCGTTATTTCCCCGAAGTAAACCGGCTTCGCGAGCGAATCATTGTGGTGCGCGGCCGTTCCCTTGAGCATGAGCCCAATGCCGCCGCGCTCACGCAGGATGTTGAAATCCCATCTGGCCCTTGTGGACGCGCTGCGGGATCAGCCAGCGAAATCTTTACCGTGAACGGGGCAGTGCGTCCGCGCATCGAGATCGCGCCTCAAGAGCGGCAGTTCTGGCGCATTGTGAACGCTTCCGCGGATCGCTATCTGGACCTACAACTGGATGGACAGACTTTTGAAATTGTAGCGCTTGATGGGATGCCACTCGCGTACCACGAGCCGAAGAGTCCGACTCGCACCGCGAATCATTTCCTGCTCTCGCCAGCGGGGCGGCTGGAAGCCATCGTTACCGGTCCACCGTCTGAGACGCATAGTGCGCTGCGAACGCTCTGTGTGGATACGGGTCCGGACGGAGACCCCAATCCGGGGATGGTGCTGGCAGATTTGGTGCAATCCAAACCTGAGTCCAGCACAAATCGGATACGGAAGCAATCGCACGCTATTGATAACCGTCGGCCGGTTTACAAGCCGGTCAATCTTGAGTCGATGAGAAAGACTGCACCGGACTTCATCGTCAACTTTACAGAGGACAAGAACGGCTTCTACATCAACGGCCAAAAATTTGCGATGGATGCGAGTCCGATAACAAGTGCTCGTGTCGGCACGTATCAACACTGGCGTATCGTCAACCAAAGTGCTGAACTACATCCTTTTCACATTCATCAGGTTCACTTCCTGGCTTACGCGGAAAACGACAAGCCCGTCGCGGAGCCCGCGTGGCTTGATACCGTCAACGTTCCCGTTGGCGGCACCGTCGACGTCATCCTGGACTTCACCAACCCCGTCATCAAAGGCATGTCGGTATTTCATTGCCATCTGCTGAATCACGAGGACAAAGGGATGATGGCCAAGATCCTCTTCAAGTAAACTCCTCGATCCCGCAACCGCCGACAGAGCGGTCTGCACGGACGGCAAAGCGTCCCCGCCTTCGTATCGCTCAACGATCCCATTACTTCTGGATAACGCCGCATGCGATTCGCGGTCCCGAGTTTCCTGACGGATCGGTTTTGTAATCGTCCTCTTTCGCGTGGATCACGATCGCGGTCCCGCCATCGTGAAAGACAGAATTAGGGCCGTCACCCAGCGTTGCCATCGTGTCCAACAGCGTCGCTTTCGCTTTTCCATTCGCCTTTACTTCGAGATTCAAAAGATCCCCGACGTGCGGCCCGTCTGGATTATCTGTGCCGTGCTTCTTGGTGTATGGATTGAGGTGCGGGCCAGCACTCGTGAAATCCGGTCCCTCGCATTTGCCGACGTTGTGAATATGGATGCCGTGCTTGCCCGTTGGCAGTTGCGAAACCTTGACTCCAATTTTGATGCCCTGTTTCGCGGCCACAATCTTGGCAGTCCCAATTTTCTGGCCTTGTGCGTTGACGATATCCGCGTGCGCCGATTTCGGCGCGCCTTGCCCCAAAACAACGGTAGCGCAAAGTATTGCGGGAAGAAGAATGAGCTTGTGGTGAGACATCGGATTTCCTCCAGAGTGAATTGGAATGCCGGGTTGTAACACACAAAGAATATACCTTCCGGATGCTACAGTTTGTTGGAACCCGGCTCAGAAACTGATCAAATCAGGACACCTTCGACCTCCCGGCAAAGTCCATCACGATTTGCTGTCATGGGAAGCGCCTGGCGCCGCACTCCCAGTTCCTGCTGGCTCGATCAGCGGATCCTTGATCCCATCCCTCAGCGCACGAATCCCTGCGCCGAGTCCTTTGCCAAGTTCGGGAAGCTTCTTCGGTCCGAACACCAGCAAAGCAATTCCAAAAATCACCAGTAAATGCATGGGCTGCAAAATTCCTTCAAACATGGACCACCTCCTCGGTGTCAGAAGAGCGGCGTGCATGATTCATGCAGCCGCCCATGTTTTCCGTTCTTAATGGCTTACCCGCTTCACTCTGAGAAGTCTCTTGCGATGAGCCCTCTAAATGATAAACAGCTTCTCCGCCGGGATCTTTGCAGCCGTCTGCTTATCAATGTTCAGGTGCGCCTTCAGCATTTCGCTGGGTACCCGCCTGAGCCACTGGTTCAAGGAAACATCCTGGAACTCGTCAATCGCGAACATCTCCAAAAATACTACGTCGGAATTCCCCGTGTTTTCGATGTAGTGGGGTGCGTTATTCGGAACATACCCGATATCGTTGGCGTGGAAATCCATGGTGCGGGCATTGTCGACCGGGAAGAATACGGTCATGCGGCCCTGACCGGCGATCCAGTACTGCCATTCGGAAGCCGTCGGGTGCCAGTGCAACTCGCGGATGTGCCCGGGCTTGAGAATGACCAATGCCGCGGAAATATGCTTGGAAACCGGAAAGTTGCGTGAGTCGACGATGCGAACTTCCCCTGCGTCGCTGGATTTCGTCGGCTCCATCGCCCTGAGGCGGAAGGTGTATTGCTGCCTCGCTGCTACTTGCTGGCCGCCGATCTCTACCTTGTCCTGTTCGAGCGAACTGGGCAGATTGCCGGGAAAGATGTACAGCGGTGCCCCGGGCGTTTTTGCGAAGACGCTCTGATCCAAGCCTGTATTCTTAGCCAATATCTCGGGAGGCGTGTGCGCCACCCACTCTGAAAGAAGCATTGTCCCATCTTCAGAGAACATCGCCTGGTTGAAGACCAGCAAAAACTCCGTTCCATCCGGGCCAAGCCCTTGAATGGAGTGCGGGTGGCCTGCGGGGAAGATCCAAAGATCGCCTTCGCTTACGTCACCGATGAACATGTTGCCGTCGGGTTGCATCACTGTGACCCGGGCATTGCCATACAGTACATAAGCCCATTCATCAGCAGTATGCCAGTGCATCTCGCGATAGCTGCCAGCGGTGAGCCGCATATTGACTCCGGCAATGTCTTTGGAAGACGCAAGTTCGCGCTCAGTCACCTCGTGGGTCCATCCACCCTCTTCGACGCGCTTCTTGACCAGATCAAACGAGTACCAGAGGGGCACCACATCGCCGTGATCGGTTGGAGGCGGAGTGTTAGAGTTCGGATTCGAATCCAGCAGAGACTTGTTTTCCGGGCCGGGGTCACTCGAGGAATGGTCGTGCTCCGCTTTTTGCGTGCTGGCCTTATCTTGCGCGTTGGCAGCCACGCCAACCAGGGCAGCGGTTGCCAGAGCTACTGAACTCATGCCCAGGAAACTTCGCCGCGAGGGGTGCTCACTCATCGGTCTTTCTTTTGAATGATCGGTCATCTTTTTAACCTTTCGTTTTTTTCGAGAATGGATCGGTCGGCCGATGACCGAAACGATCAGACGCCTTCAGGCTTGTCTGATCTTTCCTAATGCAAGGTCGATGCCAAACACGAGTAGCCAGAAGATGGCTGCAGGTCGCGGTCTTTAAGGAAATTACCAGGTGATGATGGTGAGCCCTGTCATTCCATCGACACGGTGCCCGGGGGCTGTCGTCCCCTCCTGCAGTAGAGATCTAAGAAAGCTGATTGCTCGCTTGCGGAAGGCCGCACAAGAAGTTGCAGCAGGAATCCTCACTTTACTCGTTATGCTAAAGCCGGACGACACGAGGTTCAGTTTGAGCCTGCGCTGCTGGCCAGCTTACCGCAGCATTCGGGTCGCTCCGGCAAACTCGATCGGTCCCATCCGCCGCCGAGGGCTTGAATCAGCAACACCGTACTTGCCATACGGCGTCCCAAAATATTGACGGCTGTGACTTCGTCCGCGAGCGCGGCACTTTGCGCGGTAATGACCTCGAGGTAACTGGTGACGCCGCCTTTGTAACGAATGTTCGAAAGTTCTAACGATCGCTGGGCTGCCGCCACCGCTTCATCTTGGACTGTCGCCTCGTGTTCCAGAATTCTAACCGCGGCCAGGTTGTCTTCGACCTGTTGAAATCCCGTCAGCACGTTCTCTCGATAAGTAGCAACTTGATAGTCATAGGCGGCACGCGCCTGATCGTTAAGAGAACGGCGTCTTCCCGCGTCGAAAACTGTTTCAGCGGCGGAGAGGCCTATAGACCATAGGCCACTCGGACCGTTGATGAGGGTTGTGATGACGGAGCTTTCAAAGCCTCCCGTGGCGCCCAAATTGATTAGCGGGTAGTATGCTGTTTTCGCGACTCCAATCTGAGCGTTGGCAGACGCCACCAGTCTCTCCGCGGATGCAATATCCGGACGTCTTTCTAAAAGGTCCGAGGGCACGCCGATGGGAACATGTGGAGGCGGCGCAGTGAGAGGGAGTGGCGGAAGGCTGAACTCCTCGGGCGGTTTTCCGAGCAGGATGGCTACAGCGTGTTCGTATTGCGCACGTAGCACGCCCACATCAATTGCTTCTGCCCGGGTAGTTTGCAATTGAGTCTTCGCCTGCTCGACATCGACTTCCGAAGCAATGCCGCCTTGAAAGCGGCTTTCATTCAGTTGCAGAGCCTGCTCGTAATCTGTAACTGTGGAATTCAGGAGCTGTTCCTCAGCGTCCAGGCTGCGGGCCTGAAAGTAATCGACGGCCAGATCCGCGTGCATGCTCAAATTAACCGTCGCGAGGTCCGCCGCACTCGCCTGCGCTTGCTCTCGATAGGACTCCACGTTTTTTCGAATTCGCCCCCAGACGTCGGCTTGATAGGAAACGTCGAGTGGCAGCACGAAGTCGTTGTAGGTGGCGCCACGCAAGATTGAGTTGGTGGGAGCATTGGCCGATACGCGCGTTCGAGTTGCGGAAGGGTCGACCGTCGCGGCTGGATAATAGTCGGCGCGATAGTAACGTAGAACAGCTCGCGACTGCTGATACTGCGCTACTGCGGCCTTCAGATTCTGATTCGAAACATTGACCTCGAGCTCAAGGGCATCAAGCTGGGGATCTTGAAAAACCGTCCACCACGTACCGCCAAGATTCTGGTCATTCGGTTGAGCGGGCTTCCAGTCCCCTACCTCTTTATAAGCCGGAGGAGCCGGAACCGCGGGTGGGTGATACTTTGGGCCAACCACGCATCCAGTTAACTGCAGCACTACCATCGCCATCAGTACCCGTCCGGCCGGTTTCCGGGAACTCCCGAAAATCAGTTTTCGAGGTAGCTTCACTTCGTATCTCCCGGCAATGTTGCCTGAACAATTTGGACTTCCTGGCCGGAAACAATCGAGTCGGGCGGATTAATAATGACCTGATCCTCGGCCTTCACTCCGGAGACGATCTCGATTTCATTGCCGAAATCGTGCCCCGGAGTAACCGTAGCCAGCACAACCTTCCCATTCGTCACGACGCCAACCCGCAGTCCCTCTGTGCGAAACAGTAGAGTGTTGACCGGAAGCAGGATGGTAGAGTTCGCCGTTGGGACCGCCAAATGAACTTCGGCATAAGAACCCGTAAGCAGCGTGCCCGTCGGGTTGTCCACATCCACTTCAATCAGCAGAGTGCGAGTTGTGAGGTTGATGTCATCGGCAGTGCGCACCACTTTTCCCAGAAATTTGCGGTCAGGAAATTCTGCAAGAGCGAGATCTGCGGCCATGCCGATAGTGATTCCTCGTGAGTATTCCTCCGGCACGTTCACATACACGCGCAATACTCCGGGTTGAGCGATGTGAAAAAGATCGGTTTTCGCTGCTGTGCTGCTTCCAGAATTAATGAGATCTCCGATATCGGTGTTGCGCGCGGTGATCACGCCATCAAAGGGCGCGTAGACTTTTTCGAAAGATACCAGCGCCGAGTACCGCTGCACTGCTGCTTTGTCTGCTTCAACGATTGCCGCATTCGCATTGTAGGTACCGACCGCGTTGTCGACGTCCTGTTGGGATACAGCGTTGCTCTTCAAAAGTCCCTGATACCGGATTTTGGTGATCGAAGCGAGTTCGAGATTCGCTTGAGCGGTTAAAAGGTCGCTGCGGGCTTGCTGGAGTTGCTGATCGACCTCGGGCGTTTCAATTACGGCCAGAAGGTCCCCCTGCTTCACGCGTGCCCCGATATCGAAATACCACTTCTTTAAATAACCGTCCGTGCGAGCATAAATGGGTGAACTTATGTATGGTTGAACGTTTCCGGGAAGAATGATTTCATCAGCGGGCGCGGTTCGCGTTGGCGACACCACTGACACCGCGGTCACTGCCGCTTGAGCTGTCTCCGTATCCAGCGCAGCGCGGGCCCTGACTCGGGACCAGATGCCGGATATCAAGAGGACGGCGGCCGCAATGAGAGCAATCGCTAAGGCCAGCCAGTGTTTGTGCGTGGGGTTCGCCGCTTCCGGATTCGCCGGGGCGGTTCGACCGTCGGTCTGCTGTCTATCTTCCGTTTTAGGGGCCATAAGTAACTCCATGCGGCTCGACGACTATTATCCTTTCTCCTGAGCTGAATGCCCGCGTGAGCCTTGCAGGACGCTGAAAAATGCCGGCACAAAGAACAAAGTTGAAACTGTCGCGAACAGAAGACCACCGATGACTGCCCGGCCCAGAGGGGCATTTTGTTCACCGCCGTCGCCCAGTCCGAGAGCCATGGGCACCATACCGATGATCATGGCGAGGGCAGTCATCAGCACGGGACGAAAGCGCGTAAATCCTGCTTCTAACGCGGCAGCAACGGAATCCATCCCTTCGGCCATTTTTTCTGTGGCAAAACTCACTACCAGAATGCTGTTTGAGGTCGCGACTCCCATGCACATAATGGCTCCCATCAGTGCCGGAACGCTCAGAGTCGTGTGCGTGATAAATAAGAACCAGGCAATGCCTGCGAGTGCGGCAGGCAGCGCGGAAATCATGATGAAGGGATCCAGCCAGGATTGAAAGTTGACGACGATGAGCAGATACACCAGTATGATCGAAAATGCCAGTCCGCTTAGAAGGCCGACGTACGAAGCTCGCATGGTCTGAACCTGTCCGCGGACAACGACTCGCGAACCGCGCGGCAATTCCTGGCGGGTGGCGCCAATGATCTTGTTTATGTCACCGGCAACGCCACCGAGGTCACGACCGGTGACAGAACCGAAGATGTCGATGACTGGCGCGACGTTGTAGTCAGAAACAACCGCCATTCCTGCTCCGCGCTGCGTGGAAACTAAACTGGCCATGAGCGACGGCGGAGCGTTGGGATCGGTCCCCGTAATCGGAACGTTCTCAAGATCCTGCAATGTGTCCGTGCGATATTGTGGCGTCTGCGTCGCGATTTGATAGCTGACATGATTCTTTGGGTCCACCCAAAACGTAGGCGAAGTTTGGAAGCTGCCACTCAGGGACACTAGGAGATTCTGCGCAATATTTTGAGCTGAAAATCCCAGCTCTTGCGCTTTCGTACGTTCCACCGTGTACCGCAGGTACGGCTCGTCGAAGGGCTGCTGAATCCGGAGATCGGTCGCACCGGAAACATACCTCATTTTCGCAAGCAGTGCGTCTGCGTAGATTCGGTTTCCTTCCAAGTTGTTTCCGACAACCTGAACATCGATAGGAGCTGGCAATCCAAAATTGAGAATCTGACCGACCATGTCAGCTGGCAAGAAGGCGAAGGTAACACCCGGGAACTGCTTTGGGAGCATCGTGCGAAGCCGGTGGATGTAGTCATCAGTCGGGTGGTGATCCTCGGAAAGCGTCACAAGAATATCGGCGTCCGATGTGCCAACCGGAGCTGAATTGCTGTAAGAAAGATTGATGCCGCTATAGGGGAGTCCAATGTTGTCGATGACACTCTGGACCTCTGCAGATGGGATCTGCTGCCGAATTGATCGCTCGACCAGGTCGCAAAGGTTGGCAGTTTCCTCAATACGCATCCCCGTCGGAGCACGCATATGCAGCTTGAAAGTACCGCTGTCAACACTGGGGAAGAAATCTCGACCCAGCCAAGGAATCAAAATCGCCAAAGACCCGACAGAAGCAGTGAAGAACGCAATGAGGAAAACTCCGCGGTGATGCAGGCAGATTTCAAACAGACTGCGATAACTGTGACGAAATCTCTCGAAGCCCGCCTCGAAGCGCTTCTGAAATCGCACCAGCGGATTGCGGCTGGGCGCGGCGCCCGCCTCATTTTTTTCTCCTCGCAACAAATATTTGGCCATGGTCGGAACAATGGTTCGCGAAAGAAAATACGAAGCCAACATGGCGAACACTACGGCCTCCGCGAGGGGGACAAACAAGTATCGTGCCACTCCGGAAAGCAGGAACATCGGAGCGAACACAATGCAGATCGAAAGCGTCGCCACGAAAGCAGGAGTCGCGATTTGCGCCGCACTATCGAGAACAACTTCATCCATGTCCTTCTCGGGCTCTGCTTCGCGATTGCGATTGATATTCTCGACCTCCACCGTGGCATCGTCGACGAGAATGCCAACCGCCAGAGCCAATCCTCCGAGCGTCATGATGTTGATCGTTTCTCCGATTGCGCTGAACGCTATGATCGACGTCAGGATCGCGAGAGGGATCGAGGTCGCGATAATGAGGGTGCTCCGCCAACTGCCGAGGAATGTAAGAATCATGAAAGCGGTCAGGCAAGCGGCGATCAAGGTTTCCCGGACCACACCGCTGATTGCACCACGCACAAAAATCGACTGATCTGCCAGCGGCGTCATTTTCAATTGCGGAGGAACTGTCGCTGCAATTTGAGGTAAGAGGGCTTTGATACCTGCAATCACATTCAGCGTAGATGCATTCCCCGCCTTTTGAATCGTCAACAATACGGAACGCTGCCCATTGACCTTGACGATATTCGTCTGCGGCGGAAATCCATCGCGCACCCAGGCAACATCTTTTATGTAGATCGTAGTGCTGCCAATGGTTTTGATCGGGATGCGGTTCAGGTCCGCGATCGTCTGCGGGGCGGCATTGGGAATGGAGACGTCATATTCCCGAGAGCCGATTTTGGATGTTCCCGTGGGCAGAATCAGATTTTGCAGGCTGATCGCATTGACTACATCCAATGCCGACAGACCCTTCGACTGCAGCGCGGTGGTGTTGAGATCCACTTGTACCTGACGTTGTTTGCCGCCATAAGGATAGGGCACCGAAGCCCCAGGCACTGTAATGAGCTGCGTTCGAATGAAATTCAGACCATAGTCGTTGAGTTCTTGCTCCGATAGATTTTGCCCTGAAAGTGCCAATTGAAGTACGGGAACACTGGATGCACTATAGGCAAGAATCAGAGGCGGCGTTGTTCCCGCAGGCAACTGCTTCAGTTGGGTTTGAGAAATAGCCGTAATCTGCGCAATCCCCTGTTGAATGTTCGCATCCGGCTGTAGAAACACTTTGACCACCGCGACCCCATACAGGGACTGGGACTCGATGTGCTCGATGTTGTCAACGGTTGTTGTCAGCGCCCGTTCAGTAACACTAACGATCCGGTCGCTCATGTCCTCGGGAAGAAGGCCGGTATAGTTCCAGATGATGCTGACGACAGGGATGTTGATGTTCGGAAAGATATCGGTGGGAGTACGCACAATCGCCAGTGCACCCATAAGTACGATGAGTATCGAAACCACAACGAACGTATAGGGACGTCGTAACGCGAGTCGAACAATCCACATAAATCTCGTCCTGACTGCGCACTATTTCTCGGACATGCTTGGCGTCATGCGGGTGCGACGTACATGAGATTTTGAGTCGGACGTCCGCCGCATCAACCGCCTTAGCTTCGCCCGTGCCCGTGCCAACTGGGCTTTCACTGTTCCGTCTGGCACCCCTA
Source organism: Terriglobales bacterium (assembly GCA_050012915.1). Classification (GTDB taxonomy): domain Bacteria; phylum Acidobacteriota; class Terriglobia; order Terriglobales; family Acidobacteriaceae; genus JABDBE01. The sequence goes on from JBEKGG010000007.1 coordinate 20,749, forward strand.
GAATGTGCGCGGCTTCGCTCGTAGTCAGACCATCCAAATCGCGCAGCTGAAATGCCTTGCGCAAAGGAGGCGAGAGCTGCGTCGCAAGTTTTTGCACGCGCGCACGCAGCTCGGAACTCTGGCACTCGTCTTCAGGACTCGGCCGGCAGTCCGCCAATCGTTCCGACACGGTTTGTTCCTGCTCCTTGCCGATAGGCGCGTCCAGTGGCATATGGATCTGGTGGGGCCGCTTGCGCAATTGCATGCGCGCGGAATTGGACACAATAGCGGTCAACCATGTGGACATTTGCGCCTCACCTCTGAACTGGTCGATGTGCTTGTAAGCGGACAGGAGTGCGTCTTGAACCGCATCCTCCGCATCCGCCGCATTTTCCAGAAAGCGATAAGCGCTTCTGAAGAACGAGCCTCGGCAGCGCGCGAGAGCCTTGTTTATTTCCTCGTCTACATCGTGACTGTTGTAGCCGCGGAGGCCCGGTTCGCTTTGAATGTATGCCTGTGTCTGTTGCACGTTTTTTCTCCTGACAGTTCTGCATGAGGCACGTCGCATTCCAATCAACCTCCTCATGATGCGACGTCCCGTTTTCCGCAGGATTGGTGGCTAAGGAGTTAAAAATGAGCCTTTAAAGGTGAAGTACGCGTCCAGTGGCGGACAGGGATGTCCGCATTTCGACGGGATTCGTACGTCCCCGAGGCACGGCAGGCGCGGGATTCCACGGCATCAAAATTGCAAAACCCAACCAGAGGTTCGCCAATGGATTGGTCAAAACATGGCGTCAAAATTGTGCATTCGGATGAACTTGATTTGAATACACCACAGACGCCGGGCATGACGCGCGCTGCGGCAATTACGCATGCCAGGACTGGAGCAAGCAAGTTGTGGGCCGGCACAATGCTGGTTCAACCGGATGCGAAAACCGGACCGCACCACCACGGGGAACTGGAGACTGTTCTTTACGTGGTAAGGGGTCAAGTTCGAATGCGATGGGGCGATCAACTGGAATTCGCCGAGGAAGCCAGGCCCGGCGACTTTATTTACGTCCCACCTTACGTGCCGCACCAGGAGATCAACGCCAGCCAGGACGAGACTTGCGAAGCTGTAGTTGTCAGAAACGGGCAGGATCCGATTGTTTTCAATTTAGATCTGCACACTCCAGAGCCGGCCAGTGCGGGGCATCCCGGCATGCCGTTTCACCCTGATCGTTGAATGTTCTTACTCACGACGAAGATGGTGCGACGGATGAGCGGCGATGTTCGGGACGCTCGTTGTCGGAAATTGGGGATCAAAGAAGATGTCGAAGCACACGGGTAGCCACACATTTTCTACGTTGCTCGAGGGCAACGGGGAGGATGTCAAACTTGCACAGGAGCTCTTGCGTCACTTAACAGCAAAGGTCACATTGGACACCTACACCCATCCCCTTAGTCCGCAGAAGAGAGCGGCGCAAAGCAAAGTGGTCGGCACGATCCGCTCGAAACCAACTTGTACCGTCGCTGTACCGCGAGTTTCTGGAGAAATCACAGTAACTCATTGACTAGAGTTGGCGTCCCCGACGGGATTTGAACCCGTGTTACCGCCGTGAAAGGGCGATGTCCTAGGCCAGGCTAGACGACGGGGACCAGAGAGGCAAGAGCCGAGAATCGATTGATCGATGTTAACAGTGCGTCTGCAGGGTGTCAAAAACAACTCTGGCTACGCAGAAAGACATCGCTCGCATTGGCCATCGCAGGTTACCACCAGACAAAATGTTTTAAAATCAATATGAGTACGCCCCCGCGCGGGGCCGGAGCGCTCTGTGGCCGACGCACTATTTCTCAGCCTTTGGTATCCGAACTTCGAATTGGACGAAATGTTGCCGCGTGCTTTGGCGGTAATGCGGCAGTTTCCATTTTCTGCCGCGCAGCCGGGAATAGCATATGTGGCCACCCATCCCGTCTCCTGGAACGAGCCAACAATTCTTGAACAGCGCTTCCGGCCCGGCGTCCCTCCGGAGCAAGCGGTGCTTGTTGCTTCTGACCTGCTTCATGGGGACTACGCTTATTTGTTCGAGGCGTTCTGGGATCTTTGGGTTCTCTCGGATCGGCGCGAGTGGGTGTTGCAGCCATCATTGGTGAAATTCCTGGTTCACGGCCTGGACTTTGATGAAGGCGTTTATGAGCACGAGGGCCACATTGAAGTAGATTTCGGCATCGACTCGCGATTCCTGCAGGAAGGTGTGGAACTCGACACGGAGACGGAATCCCGAGTTCGCTCCAACGTGCATAAACTCGTGGAGTTCACCACCAAAGCTGAGAAAAGTTCCGGGGCGAACGCACGCTTGCTGTGGTCCGAGTCAGAGGAAAACCTGGCCCAGAAATTGATCGCCCGCCTGCAGAAAGTGCAGTGAGGATTCAGGAACTGAAGGGTCGAGGTGACCCTCAAAAAGACGCTACTTCGTTCTTCCGGCCTCAATCTTCAGCTTATCGCTCGCACCGGCTTGCGCCGCGGCGAGCCGCGCGGTAAGCACGCGGAAGGGCGAGCAGGCCACGTAGTCCATCCCCACTTCATGGCAGAACTTCACTGAGTCGGGATCGCCGCCGTGTTCTCCGCAGATTCCGACTTCAAGGCCTGGGCGGGTTTTGCGTCCCCGCTCGATTCCGATGCGAACCAGTTCTCCTACGCCTTCGCGATCGATCACCGCGAATGGATCCTGTTTGAGGATGCCCTCTTTCAAATATGTTGGCAGCACTTTGTTGACGTCGTCGCGCGAAAATCCAAACGTAGTCTGGGTGAGATCGTTGGTGCCAAAACTGAAGAACTCAGCTTCTTTAGCAATCTCGCCCGCCAGCAGCGCCGCTCGCGGCAATTCGATCATGGTTCCGACCAGGTAATGCACCTTTTTGCCCTTCTCGCGAAACACTTCTTCTGCCACGCGCCGCACAATCGCCGCTTGATTCTCCATTTCTTTGAGGGTTGCGATAAGAGGAATCATAACTTCCGCATGCGTCTTGATTCCCTCCTTCTCAACCGCAACTGCGGCTTCGAAAATCGCGCGGGATTGCATCTCAGTGATCTCGGGATATGTGATGCCCAACCGGCAGCCGCGATGTCCGAGCATGGGATTGAACTCATGCAATTCTTCAACCCGGCGCAGCAAGTTTCTCAGCTCCTTCAACTTTGTGGAGCGCGGCTTGGTCGCTTCGAGCACCGCGATCTCCACCATCAACTCTTCGCGCTTCGGTAGGAATTCGTGCAGCGGAGGATCCAGCAGCCGAATGGTTACCGGCAGGCCGTCCATAACACGAAAAAGACCGATGAAATCGGCGCGCTGCATGGGCAGCAGTTTTTTCAGTGCCGCCCGGCGATCCTTTTCATTGTCGGCAAGAATCATGGCTCGCACGTGCGGTAGACGGTCTTCGGCAAAGAACATGTGCTCGGTACGACATAACCCTATGCCCTCGGCGCCAAAGGCGCGCGCCTGTTTAGCATCACGCGGAATGTCTGCGTTGGCGCGCACGCCGATTTTGCGGAACGGTTCTGCCCAGGCCAGGAACTTCATCAGTTCAGGATCGTCGGGCGCTGCGTCGAGAGTATCGAGTTTGCCTTTGATCACACGGCCGGTGGTTCCGTCCAGTGAAATCCAGTCGCCTTCCTTAAAGACCTGGCCTTTCACTCTCATTTCGCGAGCGCGTTCGTTTACTCCAATGTCGCCCGCGCCGGCGACACAACACTTCCCCATGCCGCGCGTAACGACGGCCGCGTGGCTGGTCATGCCGCCGCGCGAAGTAAGAATGCCTGCCGCGACTTCCATGCCGTGAATATCTTCGGGAGTAGTTTCCGCTCGCACCAGGATCACAGGATTTCTCTTGCTGCCGTGCCCCGCCTTTTCGACCGCCTCGTCCGCGGTGAACACAATCTGCCCGACGGCGGCACCCGGGGATGCCGGCAAGCCGGTGGCCAGAACTTCGACCTTCGCCTTTTTCTCATCCAAGCGCGGAACCAAAAAGTCATAAAGCTGATTGGGTTCCACGCGAAAGATCGCTTCTTCTTTGCTGATCAGGCCTTCTTCCACCATTTGGATGGCCACGCGCACAGCGGCAAGTCCGGTGCGCTTGCCGTTGCGCGTTTGCAACATGTAGAGCTTGCCTTCCTGAATGGTGAATTCGAAATCCTGCATGTCGCGATAATGTTTTTCCAGCCGTGTGGTGATCTCGCGAAGTTGCTGGTAGACATCCGGCATGACCTTTTCCAGTTCGAGGATCGGTACCGGCGTGCGAATGCCAGCGACAACATCCTCACCCTGCGCGTTCATCAGAAACTCGCCGTAGAATTCTTTGTTGCCGATCGCGGGATTGCGGGTAAAGCCCACGCCCGTGCCGCTGGTGTCGCCGAGATTGCCGAAGACCATTGCCTGTACGTTCACCGCCGTGCCCAGATCGTCGGGGATACTGTTAATGCGGCGATAGTGCTTCGCGCGGTCGTTCTGCCAGGAGCGGAAAACGGCGTCGCGCGCCATGATCAGTTGGTCGTGAGAATCTTGCGGAAAGTCGCGCTTGGTGTGCTTCTTGACGACTTTCTTGTATTCGGCAATTACTTCTTTCAGGGCCTTGGCGTCGAGGTCGGTATCGAGCTGAGCTTTTTTCTGCTTCTTCTTGGCATCGAAGACTTCGTCGAAAGCAGCCTTCGGAATCTCCAGCACCACGTTGCCGAACATCTGAATCAACCGGCGGTAGGAATCGTACGCGAAGCGCGGATTGTTGCTGCGTTTCGCCAGCGCCTCGACGCTTTCATCGTTCAAGCCAAGATTGAGAATCGTATCCATCATGCCCGGCATGGAAAACTTCGCACCCGACCGAACGCTTACCAGCAGCGGGTTCTCACCCTTGCCGAGCTTCTGGCCTTGCAACCGTTCGAGGTGGGCCAAGGCTTCTTCCATCTCCCGGTCCACTTCTTTCGAGACTCCGCCGTGCCGCATGTACTCGCGACAGGCCTCGGTTTGGATGGTAAAACCCGGGGGCACCGGCAGGCCCGCATTAGTCATCTCCGCAAGGCCTGCGCCCTTTCCACCGAGTTCGTCTTTCATCTTGCCGTTACCGTCGGCCTTGCCGCCGCCAAAGGAATAGACGTATTGAATGTCCGGTTTCTTGCTGGTTACGGCGATTTCTGCTTCGGGGAGAGTTTGCGTTGCCATCACAATAGTCCTTTAGTGTTTCGGGGATTCCTTGGATTCTTTGCCTTCCGTCACGATCTCGGAGAAATCGGCAATCGTGGAAAACTCCTTCAACAACGACTGCAGCAATGCCAACCGATTCGCGCGGACGCGCTCGTCGTCGACCATGACCATAACTTTATCGAAAAAAATATCCACCGTAGGCCGGAGTTTTGAAATCTCCAGAAGGGCACGCTCATAGTCGTGTTCGGCGCGAAGTGCATAAACCTTTTCAGCCGCCTGCGGAATTTGAGCTGCCAGTTCTTTTTCCTCTGCTTCCTCAAGCGCAAGCACATCGATGGCAGGAGCTACCTGCTTCTTGGTTTCCGCTGCTTGGCGAAGAATGTTCTTGATGCGCTTGAACGCAATCGAAATCGATTCGAAATCCGCGGATGTACGGACTTTGGTCACCGCTTCGGCACGGGCTATAGCGTCGACGACATCATCAGAACCCGCAGCCAGCACGGCGTTCACCACGTCATACTTAAACCCGAGCACATCGCGAAGATAAAACTCAAGACGCTCGCGGAAAAAAGTCTGCAAAGCGTTGGGATAATCAATTTCACTCGAAAACTTTCGTTCCGCCTCCGACCCGCGGTAGGCTTCGCGCGCGTCAGCAAACAATTGAGTCAAGCTGAGTGGCAACTTCTTCTCTGCGATCGTCTTTACAATTCCGTTTGCCTGCCGCCGCAATGCAAACGGATCTTTCGACCCCGTCGGCTGCAGCCCAAGCGCGAACATTCCAGCAATGCTGTCCGCTTTATCAGCGATTGCGAGGACCGCGCCTTCGACAGAACGCGGAACCGAGTCGTCCACGGATTCCGGTTTGTAGTGATCGTAGATCGCCTGCGCAATCGCCTGACGAGTCGCATCCGGCATGCCAGTGTCGAGTTCCTGCACGCTGGCATACAGCCCTCCCACAATCCCCTGCAGTTCAGTAAACTCTTTTACTAATTCAGTCGTGAGATCTGTCTTCGCAAGGGCTGCGGCTTTGTGCACGATCCCCGGACGAACCTGCATTCCTTTATGCCGAATGATCTCGCATAGCCAACTGCACAAACGCTGCACGCGCCTGGACTTGTCGTAGTAGCTGCCCAAGTCTTTTTGAAAAGTGACGTGCTTCAGCCACACGGTCCGCTCGCGCAAGGGATGCTTCTGATCGATCTGCCAGAAGAATCGGGCATCGTTGAAGCGAGCTCGCAGCACGCGTTCGTGTCCATGACGAATCATGCCCCGCGGATCGCCATCGGTATTCAACACTGCCAGGAAATGCGGCAGCAGCTTGTCATCTGCATCTTCGACGGCGAAATATTTCTGATGGTCGCGCATCACGGTAATCAGGACTTCTTTCGGCAGCTCCAGGAACTGACTGTCGAAATTTCCCAGGATCACCGAGGCCCATTCAGTCAGGTTGACAACAGTTTCCAGCAGACTCTTATCTTCGCGCCAGCGTGCGCCGGAAATGGTTCGAGTCGCGGCATCGAGCGCCTTCCGAATTTGTAGCTCGCGCTCGGCGCGACCGAGGACCTTCACCGCGCGCAAAGATTCAATATAGGCAGAACCGGCATCCGGAATAAGAATTGGACCAGGGGCCAAAATCCGGTGGCCTCGCGATTGGTTCCCGGCACGAATCCCGTCAAATTCCAGAGGAATCACACTTGTGTCGAGCAGAGCGACAAGCCACCGGACCGGCCGCACGAACTTTTCACTCGGCTTGCGCCAATACATATTCTTTGGCCAGTAAATCGAGTTGATCTCTTTAGGGAGCAGCTCAGACAAAACTTCGGCTGCGGAACGGCCCTTCTTGGTGATCTTTGCGGCCAGGTATTCGCCTTTAGGCGTCGTCACTTTCTCCAACTGAGAAATATCCACGCCGGCCTTTTTTGCGAAAGCATGGGCAGCGGGCGTAGGTTGTCCATCCTTGAAAGCCACGTTTGCTGAAGGCCCGGTGACCTGCTCAGTGACATCAGCTTGAGCTTCTGGAATTCCGGAGGCGAGAACGGCAATTCGACGGGGAGAGTCGAGGCTAGAGATTGGCCCCGTGGTGGACAGATGTTCCCGTTCGAGCAATTTGTGCACGCGGTCACGCAACTCCAGCGAAGCCGCGTCGATCATCCGCGCTGGAATCTCTTCGCACCCGATTTCAAGCACAAAGTCTGGCATTCAGAAAACCTTATGAATTCGCGCCCTGTTAAGTATTACGAAACTGCAGGTGCCAACTCTTTCTTCGGCTTCGTCCGCTTGACGGCAGGTTCCGCTTCGTCCGCGCCCGCCGATGTCTCGCGGTGCTGATCCACATACGCTTTCGCAATCCCCACGGCCAAGGCACGAACACGAGCGATCACTCCAACCCGCTCGGTGACAGAAATCGCGCCGCGAGCATCCAGAATGTTAAATAAGTGCGAGCATTTCAAGCAAAGATCGTAGGCGGCCAGAATCGGGAAACGCTGTTCATTACTCTCTCTGCTCAGCGCAGCATATTGAGCGAGCAGGGATTTGCATTCTGCTTCACACAACTCAAAATGCTTCCATGCTTTTTCGACATCAGCCAATTCGAAGTTGTAGACAGAAAATTGCAACTCGTCCGCCAGCCGAACATCGCCATACGTCGTAGTCCTGCCGGTTTCCGGATCGCGCGCCCACACAATGTCGTAAATAGAATCGACGTCCTGCAAGAATGCTGCGATTCGTTCCAGGCCGTAAGTCAACTCCGCAGATATCGGATCAAGATCCACGCCGCCGCACTGCTGGAAGTAGGTGAACTGCGTGATCTCCAGCCCATCCAACATCACCTGCCAGCCCACGCCCCAAGCGCTGAGTGTCGGGGCTTCCCAATTATCTTCTTCGAACTTGATATCGTGCAGGCGCAGATCGATCCCCATTGCACCCAGCGACTCCAGGTAAAGCTCCTGCACATTCTCCGGTGGCGGCTTCAGAATCACTTGCAGTTGCGTGTGCTTGTAAAGACGGTTCGGATTCTCTCCATATCGCCCATCGGCGGGCCTGCGGGATGGCTGCACGTAAGCCACTTTGTAAGGATTTGGCCCCAGCACGCGAAGAAAAGTTTCGGGCGCCATGGTTCCCGCGCCGACTTCCACGTCATAAGGCTGTTGCAGCACACATCCCCGCTCTGCCCAGAAAGCCTGCAGACGCAGGATGAGTTCCTGAAAGGTGAGCGGATTGGAGTTGGATGAATTCACAAATCTGGCTCTTAGGTTTCGCTCCTAACTTTTCGCTCCCCGATTCAACCGAACAAGCCAAGAGCTAACTGCTGATCTTCTCCAGCATTCCTGCCGTTACCAGCTTTTTCTCCATGTGCCGCTGCAGAGCCTGCAGCAGAAACTTACGCAAATCGGCTGCCTGCGATTTGCGCTCTAGCGTTGCAGCAAAACTTTCAACGGGAGCGCGCAACATTTTGCTCGCGAGCGTCCGCGACTCCACAGAAATCTCGGACGAAGCCAGCCGCTTGTCTTCGGCGCACTGCAACCCATCGCTCAGCGCGTGAAAGAATGCCCTGCTTCCATTCAGCGTCCGCCCGCAAACGATGCACTCGGAAAGCTCAGGCAGATAGCCCATCAGTCGGGTCATCCACAACTCGAAATAGGTGATCGGCATCCAGACGTCAGTCCCGCGCAACGCCGCCAACACCGCGAGGGCAAGTCGGAAAACATCGTCGTTGACTTCGCGATCCGGAAGTAATTCGTCGAGCAACTCGGCTACATGGCCCAACGCGACCGCCCGTGCATAACTCACTTCAAACGCCAGCGGTGATTCCAGCACTTCGCACGAATCCAGACGAGCCAACTCCTGCCGTTCGCGGTCCTCGTAATAAACTCGAACGTAAGTCAGAGGTTCGAGCGCTCCGCCAAACCGCCGCTTGGATTTTTTGGCCGCGCGCGCCACTCCCCGTACTTTCCCTTCCAAGCGAGTAAACAGCGTGACCAGCAGGTCGGCCTCGCGCAACGGATACGTCCGCAAAACAATTGCTTCCGACTCCTTCAGCGCCATGGAAGCTCAGCAGGTAATCCTTGATTGTAATGGAGCGGTCGCGAGATGGAAAGGCGCGGAGTTCACGGACCAGTGAGCCAACTGCGCGCGCTCCGCTTGTTGACTTCCCTAGCTCCAAAAAGGAAAAAGCACGCGTCCAAAAGAAAGACGCGCGCTCGATCCAAAACGCCGAACTCGATCCTACCGGCCAAAATATTTGGCGTTCCGCTCAGTAAAGGCTTTCCACTTTTCCGGCAGGTCGTCCAGCGCGAAAATGGCGGATACCGGGCAGACAGGAACACAAGCGCCGCAATCGATGCACTCCACCGGGTCGATGTACAACATCTCCTCTTCGGGAAACGCTGGCGCGTCCTTTTTAGGATGGATACAATCCACCGGGCAGGCGTCCACACAAGCGGTGTCCTTAGTGCCGATGCACGGTTCTGCAATTACGTATGTCATAAAGTCTGTGTCTCCCTAAGTGTTCGCGGACCTTAACAGAACCGCTAATTCTAACAAGAATGCCGCCGGTGGTACAGCATTCTGCAGATTTTCTACGCCCCCACTAACTCTCGCTCCGCGCTGGGCTCATACTCGACGATATGGCCGGCCACGGCGCTGGCCGCCACGGTCAGGGGACTGGCAAGATACATCTGCCCCGGCCCGCTACGGCCCGGAAAGTTCCTGTTTTGTGCGCTGATCACAACCTGCTCTGGCCGCGTAGTCACACCCGGCCCAGCGTTGATGCAGGCTCCGCAGCTTGGCTCAATTACATCCGCTCCAGCTTTGTGGAAAATCTCAAGATAGCCTTTTCGGATGCAGTAATCACGCGTTTCCTGCGAACCAAACTGAATGTAGAACTTCACCGAGCCGGCCACTCGCTTGCCGTGCTTGAGTGCATCGGCAAGCACCAGCGCATACATGTCCATGTCTTCATTCTTGCCGGCCGTACAAGTTCCGCCGTACGCGAGCTCCACAGGAACCGGCGTATTTAGGTCGCGAATGTATTTGCCGTTCCCCGGATCGCCGGGCGTTGCTACCATCGGCGTAATCTCCGCCGCGTCGAGTTCGATCACATGCGCGTATTGCGCATTGGGATCGCTGTACAAGCCCTCGACCATCGCCTCAGCCTTCTTGCGATCCATGCCGCGGCGTTCGACCAGAAAATCCACCGCCTTGCGATCGGGCGCCACAATGCCAGTGAAGCCGCCAATTTCCGCGGCCATATTGGTCATGGTGGCTCGCTCGTCGACGCTCAACGCCTCGATGGCCTCGCCCGCATACTCCATAACCTTGGCCAGCGCCTTGCCATTGCGAACGTAGTCGAGACTGAGAATCTTGAGGATGAAATCCTTTGCCGTCACATTCGGGTGTTTCTTGCCGCGAATCACAATCTTCACCGACTCCGGAACTTTCACCCGAACATCTTTCGTTATCCACGAATTAAATACGTCGGTCGTGCCAATTCCGAAGGCCACGCATCCGATCGCGCCCACGTGCGGCGTGTGCGAGTCAGAGCCGATATTCAACTGCCCCGGCAGAGCGTAGCTTTCCAGCACAATCGAGTGGCAGATTCCCTCCGAGCCCTTGCGGTCTTTCAATTCACCGTGCAGCTTGATCCCCTGTTTTGCCGCGAAATCCTGTTGCTTAAGCTTGAGCTGAGTCGCAAGATCGAGCAACCCGAGCTTCTTTTTCTCTTCCGAAATCACTTCGTCAAGAAACGTGAGGTGATCGCGGAAAAACAGAATGCTCTTGGGATCGTTCACCTCGGCGTCCTTACCCACGTAGCGCTCGAAGAAAATCGCCGCCATGGGCGTCACGTATTCATGGCTGAAACGCAAGTCAGCCCGTGCAAAGCCCGTGTCGCCAGATTTCACAAACGGCACGCCAACATTTCCCTTGTCGTCGAGCATGTGCCTGGCAAAGATCTTTTCCGCCAGAGTCATTGGCCGCTTTTCCGTTTTGATGGGCGGCAGAAACACCTTCTTCTGCAAACGAGCAACATTAAAGGGAAACAGGCCGCCATACTCGATCACCTGTCGCGTAATCTCATCTTCTCCGGCGGTGAATTCGCTGAGATCGATCTCGTGACCGTTGCGAATCTGGTCAATCAGAGAGAAATTGGTTGAAGTCAGCAGACCCAGATTCTGGCAGTTCTGTTTGTAAATGCGCTCGATGTTCTCCGCAATGACGATACGAATGCCGGCGCACATTTCGGCGTATGGCGACTGCTCGCGGCTCGATCCCTTACCCCTTCGTTTACCGCTCACAGCGCAGACGAATCCGCCCTTTTTGACGTCAGATCGACCGACGGGAAATGCGGAACCGCACTTCAATCCCAGGTAAGGGATTTCACCCAGAGTCTCGTCGAAGTAAAAACAGTAGTGCGCCGGAGTAATTTCGTCGGTCGAAATATCGTCCCGCAGCTTGGGATTGTTGGCCGAATTCTTTGTGTCCCAAGTCAAATCTTCCCCGGCAAGCTGCCGCTTGATGAGCTCGGGGTCCTCGGTCAAGAATAGAATGCGGCCCTGCAGACGAACCTTGTCGTGCCGTTTTTCGATTTTGCGCTCAAGTAGTGAACTGATCACGATTGATACCTTCCAAACCCAGCGACCACTCTATTGTAACGCGGAGAAAGACCTCTTTCCGCCGTCCTTAGTGGTGTCCGTGTGCCCGATCGTATTTCTCTCCCGCAGGGATCGCTACTGCCAAACGATTCTCTTTGGGCGCAAGCGGACAAGTGGCATAGGGCGTCACCGAGCATGGCGGACTATAAGCCCGGTTGAAGTCGATCACCACCGTGCCGTTTACGACCGGGTCAGTGTCGAGAAAGCGGCCTCCGGGGTAGGTGTCGGTTTTGCTGGTTAGATCGTTAAAAACGAAAGTCAGGCCTTTCGACGGATCGCCACCCATGTCCGTCAGTCGCACTTCCTGACCATTGATTTTGAATACGACGACTCCGGCCACCGGCGTTGGTGTCGTGTCCCCTAGAACGTTGGGAACATCCACCGTTTTCTTTCCCTCGGAGGGTACGAAGGTTGCCGTCACCCGATAAGACAGATCGACGGGGAAAAATACTGGGCCGCGATAGTTCTTAGCCGCTTCGCTGTCGACGTCTTTTAGCCGGATGCCAATACGCTGGCCACGGACGATGGCTTTGATGCGCAGACTTCCCAACTCCACGATCGTCGGACTTCCGGAAGTATCAGGCTGTAGCTTGACCTCGGTCACCGGTTTGCCGTCGATGGTGGCGTGCGCATCCGGAGACAATTTCACCGTCACGTCTGTCCCCTGCAATGTGAAAACGCCGGCGTGCGTTGGCCCCTTAGGAAATACGATGGCGTTACCTGCATCCGTGCCGAAAGTGTTGTCGCCGGGTTTGAGCCAGAACAATCCCGCCAGCGACAACCAATTTTGCTTGCGGCTGTCGACCAGATCAGCTTTCCACTTATCGAATGACTGCACATATCCCGCATCGGGCGCGGAAGGCGACGGATTCTTGCCCGCAGACGCTACGCCACCCAACAGCAGCGACGCTACGGCCAACCCAAAGAGAAAGGTATCTTTGCGTTTCATAACACAAACTTTACTCACTTTCATCTTCGGAACTCCTGCAGGTCGGGCAACGGTTCCAAGTCCTGCCCGCTTAAAATCTGTTCGAACTCGTTTAGTAATGCCGGATGCACCAATCCGTTCGACGCCATCGTCTCGCGACTGTGCAGCTGAAATGGCCCACCCTTAAAGTCGGTCACCATCCCTCCGGCTTCTTGCACAATCAGCACACCCGCCGCCGTATCCCAAGGGTTGAGGTTGAATTCCCAAAATCCGTCGTAGCGTCCACACGCCACGCAGCATAGATCGAGCGCCGCCGAACCCGCTCGCCGCACGCCATGGGTGTGCAAGGTAAGCTGATGGTAGAAAAAGATATTCGGATTCTGGTGCCGCTTGTGGCTGGGAAAACCCGTACCCAGCAGGCATTCCGATAACTTCGCTGTCTTCGAAACATGAATCCGCTGCTGATTCAGGTAAGCGCCGCTTCCCTGCTCCGCCGCGAACAATTCGTCCCGCGTCGGATCATAGATCACGCCCGCAATCCGGCTCCCTCTATAATCCAGACCCATCGAAACACAAAACACCGGGAAGCCATGAGCAAAGTTCGTGGTTCCGTCCAGCGGGTCGACGTACCAGCGGTAATCGCTGCCCGTGTCCTGCAATCCGCCTTCTTCGCCGAGTATGTCATGGGTGGGCCAGTGTTGGCGAAGACGCTCCCGTATGAGAATCTCCGAATTACGATCAGCCACCGTGACCAGATCCGCATCGCCCTTGTATTCCACTTTGACGTGCTGGCGAAAGTATCCCATCAGCAGCGCTCCGGCCTCGCGCGCGATCTCCGACATGCGCGGCAGAAAGTCGTGGCTATTCGAAGAAGATGTCATTCGGTGTGAGTCGTTCTTTGCGTGTGGATTCCAGGCAGATCATCTGTGCTTGGAGCCGTCTTCCGCGATGTACATAATCTCGTGCTTAAAGATGAAGAGATTCGGTTTGTCCTCGCGTGTCAGCCGCACCATATTCTTGTCGTAATACTCAATCCAGCCGTTGACGATTTCACCGTCCACCAGCTTGATGCTGACGGGCTTCTGCTTTTCGCCCAACGCCTTCAAATACGCGGCTTCCTGCGAGGTTTCCTCGGGAGGAGTGATCTTCGCTTTTCGGGGTGCGCCAGGACCTGCTTGCCCATTAAATGCCATAAGAAGCATTCTACATGCGTGCGCGATTGAACGCCGAGCGTCATAGTGGGCAGGAAATAGAAGTCCAAATAAAAGTCATCCCGGCCTCGTATATCCGGGTAGAATACATGCGATTCGCCTCACTTGCCGGGAGGTTTGTCATGAGAACCTCAACTGTCCTTTTCGCTCTCCTGCTTTCCGCATCCATCGCTAATGCACAACGCAACGGTCTAACCGGCCAGCATCAGGCTGACCAAGCCGAGGACCAGTTTGAGAAAAGCGTGCCCCTCCCGCTCATCAGCAGCCCTCCGTGGATCTCGTCAAACTTAAGAGCGATGCCGACGAACTTGTCGTCCTCTCGCAGTCGATTCATTCCAGCATCGGCGATGTTGAGAAGGGTATGCTTCCTAAGGATTTGGCCGAGAAACTAAAGCAATTAGAGAAGCTGTCCAAGCGCCTGCGCAACGAACTCACCCCTTAGAGATTTAGCGGCACAAAAAAACACCAGCCCTTGGCAGAGCTGGTGTTTGCAGTTGAGAGCAACTTCCGTTTAGAAATTCACCTTCATTCCAAACTCAATTTGGCGAGGTGAGCCCAGCGTATATACGCCGGTACCGACACCCACCCGGTTCACAAAGTGCCCATTGTAATTCGTGCCGTTGATGCTCCCGGTACCGCCAGTCAGCAGGCCGGACATCATACTTTGCGGCAGGTCGAAGTTAACGAAATTGGGCAAGTTGTAGAAACTCACCTGCGGCTTGATGGTTACCCGTTCCTTGAAGGTGTACTGCCACGCGATCGTGGTATCGAGCGTCCGCAACCAGGCAAGGTTAACCTGGTCGGGAGGCGCGAGCGGCACCGTCGGAGCAACGCCGCCCAAAGCTACCAACTGGGCTTGCGTCATCAGGCCATTCTGGATCAGCACGTTGCCAGCCGGTGTAGGCTGCCCCGCGACCGTGTTGTTGTAGTTGCTGATGACCGCATTGATATTGCCGGCGTTGATGCCACGATCAAAACTGCCAACCTTGGTTCCCGGCAGCGGATCCTGGGTGGTGCCGTCTCCCGTGAAGTCGGTGCGGAAGATCTCACCCGCGCCGATAGCAGTGTTGGGAACGGTAAGCGTAGTCGAAAGCGGGCTATAGAAATGGGACATCACGCCAATCTGGAATCCGTAGCGGATATCCAGGTAGCCGCCGAAGGATATCTGGTGGGTGCGGTCCAGCGTGGAAGGCCCGAAGTAGCGATTGACATTGGAGGCGTCCAGCGCCGGAACGATGAAATCCTGATCGCCGCTGGAAGCTGTTACCGTGTCGTCCGGACCTACGCCTCCGCCGGAGTTAGAGAAGCGCGACAAGGAGTACGAAGCTGTGAAGTTCAGGCCCGTCGTCCCCTTAAACGGCGCCTTCACGTTGTCCGTCCACTTCATCTGCAGCCCGTTGTAGACGGAACGTCCAACAGGTGAGAGGAATCCGAGCGGTGGCGCATTGGGGTTGATGCCGCCGAAGGCGCAGTCATATCCGAGAACAGAGGGGCAACTGTTGCCGCCCTGGTCGGCCGAAGAGCCCAAGCCGAGACCGGCAAAGTCGCTCATGGTTGCGCCGCCAGCAGGGGTGCTGCCACTCGCCGGGTGAAGACCCGGGCAAGAGGCAATGGCACCGTTGATGCTGGTTGCGCCGCAGGCCGCCAACGTTGCCGCGATGGCCTTTTGAGCTCCCCCAAGGTTGAAGTAGTTAATGTCGCCGGCATGATTCTGGTCCACGCCCAACAGAAAGTGGGTTTGGACGTTGCGGACGTAATCCGCGCTAAACACCATGCCTCGACGAAGCTCCCGCTGGATGCCGAAGTTCATCTGCACCGAACGCGGTGATTTATAGTCGGGGTTGAACATGCTGTTGTTTCCCCCGAAGAAACAAGTGCCCCCGGGAGTGCTGCAGCCCGTGAGATATTGTTGCGCGTAAGCCGGGTTAGGCGCGTTTATGTTGAGGGGCGAGTCCGCCTGATACTGCGCCTGCAACGCCAGGATCGCCGGCAACGCATTGCCAATCAGCGAACCGCCAGAAGAAGTGCCGCACACCGAGGTGGGGGTGCCAGAACTGGGAGTCAGGAAACCACCCGGAATAGGTATGCTCGCCGGAGAGCCCGGAGCAGAACAGGCCGACGGATACTGCAAAAATGCGCCGGTAGGCTCACGGTATGGACCATCAAAGAGCGAGTTGTTCCAGATGGCGTTCTCGTAGAACAAACCGATGCCGCCGCGGATCGAGGTCTTTCCGTCTTTCAGCGGATCCCATGCAAAGCCTAACTGCGGAGCCCAGTTGCTATTCGGCTGCTTTACAGCGTCACCCAGCCCAGGAATCAAGGCGTTGAGCCCGGGAAGTGGCGCAAACTGGCTGTCGGTGCGCCCAGTGTCGCGGTCATAGCGCAGACCGTAGGTGAGTGCAAAATTCGGCTTGATCTTCCACGTGTCACCCACGTAGAGCAGAATGCGATTGTCGGGCCCCAGGCCGCCAGCAGGAAAACCGAGGGCAGGCTTGGTAAATGAGAAGCCCAAGCCATTAGCGACCGTGACCGCATCAGCGGGGTAATTCAGCGGGTTCGAAGAGCCGCCGGGGAAAGGACCGTTAGCTGCTGCCGCGATTTCGCTTGTGGATACCGCCGATACGATCTGCGGTCCGTTCTTGAAAAACGACGCGAATCCGCCGCCTTGGATATGGTTGTATCCGACCCCGTAACGGA
>JBEKGG010000008.1:0-35453 GCA_050012915.1 Terriglobales bacterium
GCAACGTTTGCCGATGCGGCACTTATCACGGAATCCATCTGGCAATTGCGCAGATGGCGCAGAAAGGAGTGTGAGCCATGCCCGACTACAATTGGCCCGATGCTGAACATCGCACCCTGATCGGCAAGCGCATCTCGCGCGTAGACGCGCCCTTCAAAGTTTCCGGCCGCGCCAAATACGCCTATGACTATCACGGCAGTAACATGCTCTTCGGAAAAATTCTGCGCGCGCCTTATGCGAAAGCGAAGATTGTCAGCATTGATATCAGCGCAGCCGAGAAGATGCCAGGCGTGAAGGCGGTCCAGATTATTCAGAAAGCCGGCACGACCGCGCAGTGGGCGGGAGATGAAGTCGTTGCCGTCGCCGCGGTCGATGAGTCCACGGCAGAAGATGCGGTTCGGCTGATTAAGGTGAACTATCAACCGATGCCCTATCTGGTTAGCGACGCCGAGCCGCCCGCAGGCGCTGGCGAAGCTCCGGGCCCCATGAGCGACGACGATATTGATGACGCCGTAAGCAATCAGACTCCCGACGCGCAGATCGTCAAATATCTTCAGGAGCATGGCGTCACCTTCAAAGTCGACGAGGATTTCCTGAACGACATGAAGGGGGAAGGCGCGTCTGAGGCGGTTCTTGCAGCGATCCAGAAAGCGGAATATCACAAGGGGCAGGCTGGCGGACATTCCGCGTATCAAAAAACCGCGGCGCAGACCAGCGGAGATCCCGATAAAGCGTTTGCCGAGGCTGCAGTCGTTTCTGAAGGTCTTTACGGTGCTCCAGTGATCGTTCATTGTTGCCTTGAACCTCACGGTTCTGTTTCAGAGTGGACGGACAAAGATCATCTGTTCACTCACATTTCCACGCAAAACGTGTCGGGCATTGCGGCGCAGATGGCGGATCCGCTGGGAATTGAAGCGGCCAACATTCGAGTTCATCAAGACAACATGGGCGGCGGTTTCGGCAGCAAATTTGCCGCCGATCGCTGGGATATCGCGGCTGCGCGGCTTTCAAGAAAAGCGGGCGGAAGGCCAGTGCGAATGATGTTGGAGCGTGACGCGGAGTTGAAAGTCGCGGGCGCGCGGCCTTCGGCGTACGCCCGAGTGAAAGTGGCCGCCACCAAAGAGGGCACCATCACAGGATGGCAATCGCAATCCTGGGGAACCGGAGGTCCCGGTGGCGGCGGCATGCCGCCGATTCCTTACGTGTTTGGCATTCCTAATCAGCACAAAGAACACACTGCTATTCGTAATAACATTGGCCCCGCTCGTGCGTGGCGTGCTCCCAACCATCCGCAGGCAGCGGTGATAACGATGGGAGCACTCGATGATCTCGCCGCTAAACTCAACATGGATCCGCTGGATCTTTGGATGAAGAACCTTGAGATTACCGGTCCGCGTCGCGACGTTTATCGCGAAGAACTTGGAATCGCGGCTGATCTGATGGGCTGGAAGGAGAAGTGGCGTCCGCGTGGTCAGAATGTTTCGGGAAGCGTGGCTCACGGTCTCGGGCTCTCGATTCACACCTGGGGCGGACGCGGTCACGCGAGCGATTGCGATTTGACGATTCATCCCGACGGCTCGGTCGATGTAAAGATGGGAACGCAGGACATCGGTACAGGCACTCGAACCACGATCATCATCGTTGCGGCCGAGACGCTGGGCATTCCAATCGAAGCGATTAATCTTTACATCGGTGACACTCTCTATCCGCCATCTGGCGGTTCCGGCGGTTCGACTACGCCGGGCGGAGTGAGTTCTTCCACTCGGCGCGCCGCGGTGGACGCCCGCGAAGCGCTCTTCGCCAAAGTCGCTCCCGCTCTCAACGCACAGCCTGACGATCTCGAATGCACGAATGGTACGGTGCGGGTGAAGAGCGATCCGAGCCGCTCGCTGAACTGGAAGCAGGCTTGCTCAAAGATCGGCGCCATGCCAGTCACCGCGCGCGGACACAACGATCAGATCGCCGGCAAGAATCACCCCGACCTCACCAATAGCGGCGTGGGTGGAGTCGGAATGGCGGATGTTGAAGTCGATATCGAGACCGGCGTCGTGAAAATAAAGAAAATGGTGGCGGTGCAGGATTGCGGCTTGATCATCGACCTCAAGACGGCCGAGAGCAGTTGTTACGGCGCGCTCGCCATGGGCATCAGCTATGCGCTGTTCGAGGAAAAAGTGATGGACCAGGCGACGGGCCGCATGCTCAATCCAAATATGGAGTTTTATCGACTGGCCGGGCTCAACGACATCCCCGAGCTGGTAGTTCATATGATGACGGGCAAAGGGTATGACGAGCGCGGCGTGATCGGATTGGGCGAGCCGCCGGTGATTTCTCCGGGAGCTGCGATTGCGAATGCAGTGGCAAACGCGATCGGCGCGCGGGTTTCGTTTTTGCCCATCACACCCGACAAAGTGCTCGCCGCGCTTGACCAAAAAGATATGGACCAGAAGGCAGGTGCGTAAATGCGACCGTTTGAATACGCGAGTCCGACCACCAAAGAACAAGCCGTGGGACTCTTAGGAACCGCATGGGGACAAGCTGAAATCCTAGCCGGCGGCACGGACTTGCTCGCCCTGATGAAAGACGATGTTGTTCATCCCAAACGTCTGGTAAATATCAAGCAGATCGCGGAAATGAACGGCGTCGCGGTCTCGTCGCAGGGACTGCGCATCGGAGCTCTTACAACGCTCGGTGACCTGGCTGACAATGTGAATGTGGTCAAGGACTATCCCGCGATAGCCGATGCGCTCAACGAGGCTGCCAGCCCACAGATTCGCAATATGGCCACGATCGGCGGCAATCTTTGCCAGCGCCCTCGCTGCTGGTATTTTCGTGGCGGCTTTGGACTGCTTCCCAAAGACGAGTCGGGAAAGGAATTGGTGGCTGCAGGCGAGAATCGATATCATGCGATCCTCGGCAACAGTGGTCCGGCCAAGTTTGTAAGTCCTTCCACAATTGTTCCAGTGCTGATTGCATACGGCGCTACGATTCGGCTGGTTGGACCAAAGGGCTCACGCGAAATGCCGCTGGAGCAGTTTTACGTGATCCCGAAAGTCGGCACCGAGCGCGAGCACGACCTCAAGCCGAACGAGATCGTCGCGGAAATAATTCTGCCTCCGCCGGGTGAACTGAAGGTCTCTCACTACGAGATTCGACAAAAGCAGGCATTCGACTGGCCGCTGGCTGTAGCCGCCGTGGGGCTTGTCACGAATGGTTCCTCGGTTCAATCCGCGAGAATCGTGATCGGATACGTGGCACCCATTCCCTGGCGCTCCCCAGAGGCCGAGCATGCGTTGGCGGGAAAGAGCGTTTCCGAAAACAGCGCGAAAGCCGCTGCGGACGCCGCCCTGCGGAATGCGACGCCGTTGAGCCACAACGCCTACAAAGTGCAACTTGCAAAAGTTGCAGTGAAACGCGCTATCATGAAAGCCGCTTCGGGAGGTGCTGCGTGATCAGGCAATCACTGGTTCAGGAATCCGATCGCTTTAATACGAATGATCCGGACTTGTGCCCGTCCCTGCGCTGGAAGGCGCAATTCATTCTCGCCGAGGCCGATCCAACTGTTCCTCCCTCAAATGAAGGTTTGTTCTGGTGCATCCACACGCAGGCTTGCATTGGACCCGACGGCAAGCTGGCCGAGCCTGGAAAGTGCTCGTCCTCCCGCCGAAAGTGCCACGGCATGGGGCAATGCGCCTGAATTACGGGACGATCCCTGCCGGTGCAACCTGCCGTGCCGCTGGTGCATAATATAAACAAAGCCGGGCCTTCCCCTGAGGTCCGGATTCTCTCACGGGGGTGGCTGATGAAGCGCTGGATTTTGGCGCTCAACGTTGTGGCAATCGCGTCTCTTGGTGTGTGCCAAGGTTTGGCACAGACTACGCCCGAGACCGCCAACGACTATTCTTTTGATGTTTCGACCGATCAGGCCTGGACCGACACCAACGTCGATCTTAAAGCGGGCGATGTTCTCAATATCACAGCGAGTGGCAAATGCGATCCGCAGGGCGTGAGCGGTGCATCCGCCCAAGGCCTTCCCGTAGCTGACGCGCTTCCCGGAGCTTTGATCGCCAAACTGCAGGCGCAAGGGAATCCACTTGTGATTGGGACCAGCAAAGAAGTAACCGTCGATGCTGCCGGACATTTGTTTCTCGGAGTCAATGCCGGGGCCAAGCCGCCGTGCAAGGGAAGCTTCGAAGTCAAAGTTCATCGCCAGGCGCAGGCGGCGTCGAGCCGTGGAGATGTTTTGAAGCAACAATTGGTGACTGCCGCGGGGATCTTTCTTGCCGGACAGTTAGGCGTCCAACAGCCGGGTTCGACGACAGCGGCTCCTTTGAAAATCTCCAACACGCCTTTGGATGCGGGGCTCCGTAAGGATATTGACGGACTGCCGCGCCGCGTGAATGATCAGTTCAAGAACCTCGGGGACATGGTGAATTTTGTTCTCATCGGCTCGCAGCAGCAGGTACAGAGTGCGCTCGACGCGGCCAACTTCCACGTGGCCGACACCAATGACAAGAAGGCGGTTCTCGAAGCCGCGACGATGACTTACGAAAACAAAGATTACCTGGCGATGCCAATGAGCACGCTCTACCTATTCAATCGGCCTCAGGATTTCGGGTATGAGGAGGCCGAGCCCATCGCGATGGTAGCGAGCCGGCATCACTTCCGACTGTGGAAGGCGCAATTTACCTGGAACGGACAAACCGTGTGGGTAGGCGCAGGGACGCACGACATTGGGTTTGCCAAAGACAAACGCAATGGCAGCGTCACACACAAGATTGATCCGAACGTCGACGGCGAAAGAGAGAATATTGGCGCCAGTCTGCAAAAGACAAACAAAGTGAAAAGCATGTCGTACTACCTTCCGCCGAATCCGGTGCAGGACGCGAAGAATGCCACGGGGGACGGATATAAATCAGACGGAAGGATTCTGGTGGTGTTTGTGGAGTAAAAAAGTTCAGGCATCGGGCTTAAGGCCATGAGAAAACAGAACCTGACGCCCGAAGCCTGAAGCTTTCTAGCTTTACATGAGATAATTCGTGGGAATTTTGAGGAGAAATATGGCTGAACACAGGGTTTTGTGTGTCAAATTGCACAAAGACCTTCCGGGGTTGGATGAGCCACCATTTGACACGGAATTTGGCAAGAAGATTTACGACAACGTCTCCCAGCAAGCGTGGCAGGGATGGACGGAATTCTGCAAGATGCTGCTCAACGAGTATCGCCTGAATCCTGCGCGCAGAGAGGATCAGGAAGCCATCGTCAAACAAATGGAGCAATATTTCTTCGGCGAAGGCGCTGCCCCTCCGAAGGAATACGTACCGCAGAAATAGTTGCTTTGCTGGGATCGGTGACTAGGCGAACGCCACCGAATCGTGCCGTTTCGTTGTCCTACAACCACGCGTTGTTACCTTCGTGGATGCTTGTTTACCAGATTGTCATCTTCATTTCATCATCCCGTAACATCCCCGAACTAAAAATGAGGTATGGATCCGCCCGTATACGATACGCTGATCCTTTCCGACGTCCATCTGGGATCGGACACCAGTCGCGCGCGCGAGGCCACTTGCGTGTTGAAGCAGAACCGCTTCCGGCGGCTGATACTTCTGGGCGACATTTTCGCCGACCTCAATTTCCGCAGGCTGACCAAGGAACATTGGAAATTTCTCGGATACATTCGCAAGCTTTCCAATCCTAGACGCGACCTGGAAGTAGTCTGGGTCGAGGGGAATCACGACCAGGGTCTCACCGATATTATGTCGCACCTGGTTGGAATTCGCGTGTATCAAGAGTACGAGTGGGAATACGGCGGAATGCGCCACGTGGCCATTCATGGCCATCAATTTGACCGGCTACTGGCCAACAACGTTCGTCTCAATTATTTCGGAACTCTGCTCTATCTGATGTTGCAACGGCTCGATGTCAAGGGGAAACCAGTAGTTCGATTCATCGACCGTATGAACACTCGCTGGTTGCGCCTGTCGCACAAAGTCGCGTCAGGAGCGCTGTTTCACGCCCGCTTGCGCAAGGCGGTTCGCATTTTCTGCGGACACACTCACGAGGCCATGCACGAGGAAAAGGACGGCATCCATTATTACAATGCGGGTGGATGGGTGGACGAGAGACTTACGTACATTACGATCGATTCGGCGGGAGCGCGAATTCATGAATATCAAGATCGACCTGAGAATCACGAATTCGGCGAAGAACCCGTCGAAGCTGATTCTGAATTCGCGTTTGAGCCCGCGTAGCCGAGATGCACAATACTAAAATATTGTTGGCTGACGCCGTTCGCCGAGGCAATGCCACGTCAGGAGCTCCTTGCGCAAACTGACAATCGCTTTCCACCACGCCGGTGGCGGACACCGCAGTACTGCTGACGCTCTGAAGGCCACTCTCACGGTGCAGGACCGGCCCTGGGACGTCAGTCTTTTAAATATTCAAGACTTGCTCGGTCCGCTGGATGTGCTTCACAAAGTCACGGGCCTGCACATCGAAGATACCTACAACCTGATTCTACGAAAGGGTTGGACGCGGTTTACGCCGCAGCTATTGGTTGTCCTGCTGGGAGCAATTCGCGCCGCTCATCCTTGGGTGGTGAAGGCTCTGCGAGCTTATTGGGCGGAGCATCCGGCGGATCTTGTGCTCTCGGTAATCCCGCACTTCAATCGAGCGATTGCCGAGAGTCTTCGAGGCCTAGAAAAAATTCCCTTTGTCACGTTGCTCACGGATCTTGCGGATTACCCGCCCCATTTCTGGATCGAGCGCGAATCCGAATACGTCATTGTCGCGACCGAGCGGGCTAAGCAGCAGGCCCTGGCGCTCGGCCACCCTGCGGACCATATCTTTGCGACGTCGGGAATGGTTTTGAAGCCGAAGTTTTATCAGACGATTGCTGTGGATCGCGTTTCGGAACGCGAGCGACTTGGTCTTGAGCCGGATTGTCCAACCGGAATTGTGCTCTTCGGAGGCCACGGGCCTCGAGTCATGTTTGATATTGCCCAACGCTTGGATGAAAGCAACAGTGGCGTGCAGTTGATTATGCTTTGCGGACATAATCAGGAACTCGCTGCTCAGCTTAAGAGTTTGAAAACCAGGAAACCGATTGCGGTTCAAGGCTTCACCCAGAATGTAGAGTCCTACATGGCATTGGCGGACTTCTTCATCGGCAAACCGGGGCCCGGCTCCATCAGTGAAGCTCTGCAGTTCCACTTACCCGTGATCGTGGAATGCAACGCAAAGACGCTGCCGCAAGAACGCTACAACGCGGAATGGCTGACGGAAAACGGTTTTGGAATTGTCGTCTCCAGCTTTCGGGAAATTGCGCCGACAGTTCAGAGACTGCTCGAGAGTACGACTTTCGATCAACTCCGACGCAATGCCAGCGCGTATTCGAATCGAGCCTTGTTTGAAGTGCCCGACATCCTTGAAAGATGCAGCCAGCATTCAGTCGTGCCGACTCAAGTTGAAACCATGGTCTGATTCATGTTGCCGGCAACCGCATTACTTGATTTAGAAATGAATCACAATCCCAGTTGAGATGCGGACGTTATTCTGCGTGTTGCTGAGAAACGGGTTTGCAGAAAGTCGCCTTTCCCAGGCCTCAAATAATTAACTAGATTTTCACAGTCGTGGAACCGACCCGCGAACATCCAACCCAGTATTATCAATTTCAAAATAACGAACGGAGCAGTGTGCGCCCGGGGCCCGCGCCGACAGCCGAACGAGGAGCGTAGTTTGAAGTTAGATCTGGAAACCCGCGCAATCAACGACGTCACAGTGCTTTTCTGCAGAGGTCGCTTCACTTATCGCGACGAAGCCACGGCGTTCTCGCAAAAAATGGCCGAACTTCTGCCCCAGGCGCGTCAAGTCGTGGTCGACTTTAGCGGCTTGGAAGCGATAGACAGCGCCGGCCTGGGAGAGTTAGTGGTTGTGCATATGTGGATTCGAGCCGGCGGATGCTCGCTGAAACTAGCTGGGCTGAATCCTCGGATCCAGCACATGCTCGCGCTGACGAACTTGCTATCGGTTTTCGATGTTCATCCCACTCTGGATGATGCGCTGCTCGCGTTCCAGGGCAAGATTCCGAAATCCTCGGAGCAGGCCGCTTAGGGTTTGGATTTAGAAAACTCTCCCGAAAGATACCGCAGAGCTCAAGCTCTGCGCCACAAAAAATCGGTTTTTTCGCAACCGCTATAGCAGTTGAGAAACAGCATTCGAAGGAACGTAGTTTCCCTTCAGCGCGTACCAGCGAACCTTCAGGACCTCAATAAACATGCGGATGCCGTCGCGCAGCGGGTGGATGCGCGTTCCTTCGCGATGCGACCAAGCGACAGGAACTTCGCGGACTTTGAAGCCAAACTTTCTAGCCAAATAGAGCAGTTCAGGATCAAATCCCCAGCGCTCGATTTTCTGCTGCGAAAAGATTGCCTGCGCGCTGTGGCGCGTAAAAGCTTTAAAGCCACATTGAGTATCTTTGAACTGCAAACCCAAAACAACGCGCAACGCCAGATTGAAGATTCGTCCGAAGAGCCGGCGATATAGCGGCTGCCGGCGAATCTGCAGCCGCGGATCCATCCATCGTGATCCGATCGCGATGTCTGCGCCCTTCGCAAGGGCAGCGAACAGTTTATCCGCTTCCTCAATGGGCGAGGACAAGTCGGCATCGCTGAAGAGCAGAACATCGCCTTTCGCGTGCAGCATTCCGTTTCGGACGCTGAATCCTTTGCCGCGATTTCCGGGATTCTCGAGCAGCCGCAGTACGGCATGGTTCTTCGCATACCCGAGAACGATCCGGGCGGTGGGGTCGGTCGAACCGTCGTTCACGACAATGACTTCCACATTCCAGCCGCGCTCGGTGGCGTGCGCGAGAATTTTATCCAGCGTGGCCGCGATGCGCGCGCTTTCATTGTAGGCCGGGAGGATGATGCTATACGTGGCAGGTTCCAAGATTCAGCCATCAGCTTTCAGCTGCGAGACGCTAGTGTCGGGGATTGCGCCATTATAGTCAAGCCGCGAAAGACGGGTGCGTGGTAAATCCAATCCCCGAATGCTGAAAGCTGACAGCGATTACGCCACTTGCCGCTGTTTCTCCAACATCGACAAGAATTCCGCCACCAGTTCTTCATCCCACAGTCCTCCACTGGCTTCCTGGCGCATGGTAAAAGCAGCCTGCTCGTGGCTGAGCGCCGACTTGTAGGGTCGTGCCGTCCGCAGGGCATCGTACACGTCGACCACCTGCAGGACTCGCGGGAGGAGAGGAATTTCCGACTTCTGCAGTCCATCCGGATAGCCGCTGCCATCCGAGTGCTCATGGTGATTGCGTATGATGGGCAGCACAAGCCGCAACGATTTCAGCGGCCGGCAAATGTTTTCTCCGGTCACCGGATGCTGCCGCATAATGGCCCACTCTTCTTCGGTCAGGTTGGTTCCCTTTTTCAGAATGTCGTCGGGAACCGCGATTTTCCCCAAGTCGTGCAAATAGCCGCCACGCCTCAACGCGATAATCGACTCTTCACTGAGACCAAGATGGCGCCCCAGGCTGCTCGCATTCTCCGCCAGCCGTTCACAATGACCCTCGGTATAGGGATCGCGACTCTCCACGCTCAATCCCAACGTACAAATTACCGATTCCGCAGTCTCCAGTTCATCGGTAAACTCTTTAAGTTTGAGCAGTGACTTGACCCGGGCAAAGAGCTCTTCAGAAAAAATGGGTTTATTCAAAAAGTCGTCGGCCCCGGCTTCGATTCCCCGCAGCTTATCCTCGCGATCACTCAGCCCCGTAATCAACACAAAAGGAATCAGGCGAGTATCAGGGTTCTCCTTCAGTTCGCGGCACAGCTCGTAGCCTGACTTGCCGGGCATAACAACATCGGAAAGAATGAGGTCGGGAAGTTCCCGCTGAATCTCACTTTCCGCCCGAGTCGCGTCCGCAACCGCGATCACCTCGTAACCTCGAGTGCACAGCAACTCGCGCATCAACATCATGGTGTCCGGGTTGTCGTCGACAACCAATACACGTGGAGCGCGACGCGGCGAAAGTTCCCCCATCTCTTTGTAAGACGAAGAATGACTGGCAGGGGATGTCCGGAATTTGTGGGGAGGGCTCATAAACCCTGAGCGAGCGCTTTCTTATTGTAACGGATTTAGCGTTAACTCAGATACTCCGCTTTGTTGTCCGTGCAAGAACCGGTTCAGTTTTTGAGCGCCCCGTTTTGGGAAATCCGGCGAGCAATGTGCGATCTGACCTTGCGCAGTTAGCCAATCAATGCTTAGCCTCGTTGGATGGAGTCTCGTTTTCGTATTGCTATTTGCTTTGTGTTTCTGATTGCGACAGCGCTCGGCGCCTCTAAACCACACGTTACCGCTTTCGGCAAATGGACCGTCGTCAAGTCATCCGCCGATCTCGACCGAGATCGGCCGGAGGATTTGAAAGTCAGACCGCTGTATGTGGATACGCGATTGAAGGAATTCACCTTTGGCGTTCCGCACGAAATAACCGAGCAGGTGTTCGTAGTGCGACGCGTGGTTCGCGTGAACGATACTCTGCCGCAGGAAACGACCGTGCGTTGGAGCTGGCAGCGCGGCGGATGGCTCGTCGTCGATCGCGTGACTGGACATATTTCGCAGGCCAGCTTGCCGGAGTTCGATCCCGATACTTCCTCAGCTAGTTGGTATCGTGACTACGTTGCGTACTGCGGCATCTCGGACGATGGCAGCAAGCTCTTGGCCGTCGTCATGCAACTCGGCCGCCGTAAGCCCATCCTGAAAAAACCTCTGGGCGAAGCCGCGAACGATGAAAAGTCCAGCGAGGAATGTTCGCCGCCAGCGTGGCAACGCGCTCCTACACGAGTAAGCTTTGTTTCCCAAGCGGACCAGAAGTTTACTTTCGCAGTTCGCGGCCGCAGCGTAGAAGTAGTGACTGACGACGATCCGGAAGAAGGAACCGAATAAAAATAAATAAGTGTGGCGCGGGCACCCTCGCCCGCGTCTCTGAGCCTAATACTACGGTGGCGCCATCCCGCTTACCCGCTTCACCAATTCGAAAGCCAGAAAAAGCACGATGGCAGCCGCGACAAAAACTCCGTTGCGCCATCGATTACGTATTTCCGGCGGCGCCATCAGATGCTTCGACAGCACCGCGCCAATCGCGAGACCGGCCAAGAGTCCGCCAATGTGCGCCGAATTGTCAACGATCCGGATCGCTGCGCCAAAGAACAAATTGTATCCGGCAAAGACGAGCAGGCTTTTCAGAGTGCTCTGCATTGCCTGTTTCGGAATCGGCAAATGGCCGAGATAAAGAGCAGCGATCAAAGCTCCGGCCAGTCCGAATATTGCTCCCGAGGCTCCTACCCCGACGTCCCCTGGATGTCGCCACAGGCTCGCTAAACTGCCAGCGAGCCCACAGGCCGTGTACGTCAAAACGTACGTCCAAGGCTCGAAGATGCGCTCCGCTAGAAACCCGAGATTCCACAAACACCACATGTTAAGCGCGATGTGAATGATGCCGCCATGAACGTAATTGGACGCCAGGATGCGCCAAGGCTCCGCGCCCAGCGAAAGCGGCCCGTAGTTTGCTCCCCACTTCAACAGTTGCGGGATGGTCGGTGCGAGCGGCGACACGCCCGTCAGGACCATGGCCGCGAACACCGAGACGTTCATGCCCACCAGCGTGGTTGTAATGGGTGCTTTAGTGGCGTTCATAAGCATTGAGCGCAAAGACGCTCGATTCTATCTTCGATCCGGCCTCATCAACACACTAACAGAGCGTCAGATCATGCGATACAATTCCGCGAAGCATCGCACTTGTCTCTCATCATTATGCGTGAATCCGCAGCAACATCTCCGCGTGAGCAAAGCCCTCTGTTTCGGACCAGAGTCATTGCGAATTTTTGGCAACGCGCCGATGAGGCACGGGACAGATACGAACGTTTCATGGGAGATTTCGGCGCGCATTCGTTTCAGAGCGAACATCAGTGTTGGGATTACTGGTTTCTGCCGGAGGTGTACTGCTATCTGCGGACTGACGCGATTAAGGTCCTGGGCGCGGATTTGGTTGATGACTTCTTGACCCGGCTCGAAGCGCTTTGCGACTCCGCGTTGAACGGAGTTGCGCCGCGCTCGCCGTGGTTGTCTCTCCATCTAGACGGGATGCGCCACGAGATACACAATGACAGTTGCAACGGGGTGTATGGGTACGTGTATTCGTTGACTCGAAACCCTAATGCGTTCACTGGCGGCCAGACTTGCGTGGCGAGAGAACAAGTTTTCGATGCGCTAGAGCCGCGGCAGCCGAAGGCGTGGCAAGGGTACTTCGAAGTGATTCCTCCGATTTACGATCAGCTCACGCTTTTTGATGACCGCTTGGCGCACATGGTGCCTGTGGTGCAAGGGACTATGAATCCGCTGGAGGGACGGGTGTGTTTGACGGGACACCTGGTCTAGCGCGCTCCATTGTCGAAGTTAATCTCCCGTCGTCTCCGCCATTGCGATCTTGTCTACGGCGGGTTTCTTGGTTACCTGCGCGCTGGTCACAAGAATCACCGAAGCTACCACGATGGCGCTGCCAGCGAGGATATATCTGTCCACATGCTCGCTCAGCACCAGCCATCCCAGAAAAACAGCGACTACCGGATTTACATAAGCGTAGGTTGAAACTTTTGCAGTGGGAACGTGGTTCAACAGCCAGATATACGCGGTGTATCCAATCCACGATCCGCAAATCACCAGATACAACGTTGCGCCGATCCCGCGCGGCGTCCACACTGCTCGCGAGAAATCTCCCGCTGCGATGGCGAATAACAGATTCGCCAAGCCTGCCGCGATCATCTGCCACGCCGTCGCTGAGAAAGGGTCTACGTCCGCGGACTTCCACTTCTTGGCCAGCACCGAACCCAACGCCCAACTGAACGACCCGCCCAGCAGGCTGATTGAAGCCCACAATTGCACTCGCCCGAATGAAGTCGTCGTAGTAAGGTCCGGCCACAACAACACGACCAGCCCAACAATACCCAGACCAAGTCCAGCTTTGCCGCGAACTGAAACATGGTGATCGCCGAGCAATAGCGTGTCGAGCACCAGGAACCAAAGTGGCGTAACCGCGACGATCAGGGCTGCCAAACCTGATGCCACATATTTCTCCGCATATGAAAGGGTGAGATTGCCGCCCATGAGCAGAAGCACGCCGACTGTGGCCATTTGAGCTAGCTGACGTGGGCTGTACCGGATATTACGACCACGCAATCCGCAAAATGCCAGCATGAAAACGCCGGCAATCAGAAAGCGCACGGCGCACATCAGCGCCGGCGGGATACGCTCTACAGCGATATCAATCGCTCCGTAGGTCGATCCCCAAAAGAAGTAGACGAGCCCAAAGGCAAGAATCACTGAGAACCGGCTCTGGGGCGGGGCGTTCGTCATGTTCGTCGATCGGCTGATAAGTATCAGACACAACGAGCGAGCGAAGAGATGCGAGATATTAGAAAGCACCGAATGGCCCTGATGTAAGCCGACCGGCACGCATGACTAACGGTCAAGGACCGAATGGGGGTTACGCCGCCGCACGCGCCGCGCTATAATCGTTTTGGAATGATTTCCGATGCTCAGCGAAAATCCAAATTCGCACCTGCCCGCGTGCTGGCTCCACTTTCTGGTGTGCCCGCGCCGTTATCTGGCAGTTTTGCCGTCGCAGACGCGCCCCGGCCTATTCGGTAGCGACTAACTCTTCGATCCTCCTCGTCCGATTCTGGCTTTTGAGCGGAAGTCCGTTCTAAGCCAACGACCAAAGACGTACGACCTACCGCCATTTTGGAGGATCCATGTCAACCCAAGCTCAAGCTCTTATCGGGCCCAAGATTAAAACGGCTTTGCCCGGACCAAATGCCAAGCGCGTTCTGGACGGCGACAGCAAATACATTTCGCCTTCGTACACACGATCGTATCCGCTGGTTGCGAAGCAGGGACGCGGCATCGTAGTGACTGACGTCGATGGAAACGAATTCTTCGATTTCTCCGCCGGCATCGCGGTTACATCGACAGGCCACTGCCATCCCCATGTCGTGGCTGCAATTCAGAAACAGGCCGCTGAACTGATTCACATGTCGGGCACCGACTTCTATTACGAAAGCATGGTAACGCTCGCGGAGCGCCTTTCGAAGATTGCGCCCATGCCTGGGCCGCACAAGATCTACTACGGAAACTCGGGGACGGAAGCCATTGAGTGCGCTCTCAAGCTTGCTCGCTATCACACCAAGCGGCAAAACGTGATCGCATTTTTCGGTGCGTTCCACGGTCGAACCATGGGCGCGCTTTCGCTGACTGCGTCGAAACCGCAGCAGAAACGGCGTTTCGGCGCGCTGGTTCCGGGCGTAACCCACATTCGTTATCCCGATGTATATCGGGGATGTGAGGGTGGGCCACAGGATGCTGAGGACTTCGCGCTGGGTTGCGCCCGCTTCATCGAAGACAAGCTCTTCAAGACCACGCTTGCCCCCGAGGAAGTAGCCGCAATCTTCGTTGAGCCAGTGCAGGGCGAAGGTGGGTACGTAGTTGCGCCCACGGTCTTCATGCAGGAACTGCGCCGCATCTGCGATCGCCACGGCATTCTGCTGGTCGCTGACGAAGTGCAAAGCGGCATCGGACGCACGGGTAAATGGTGGGCCATCGAGCACACTGGCGTGCATCCCGACATTGTTTGCTCGGCGAAAGGCATCGCGTCGGGTATGCCGCTGGGCGTGACCATCAGCAAAGCCGAAATCATGGATTGGGTTCCTGGCTCCCACGCATCCACGTTTGGAGGCAATCCGGTTTGCAACGCGGCTGCAATGGCTACGCTCGATGTGATCGAACGCGATGGCTTATTGCGCAATTCGACTGAAGTTGGCAATCACATGCTGAAGCGCATGGCGAACTGGCCGAGCAAGCACAAGTTGGTTGGGGACGTTCGCGGACGCGGCCTGATGATCGGCGTCGAGATAGTCAAAGACAAGAAGACCAAAGAGTATGCCGCGGCCGAGCGCGACCGAATCATTCAGATGGCCTTCGAGCACGGCGTTCTCTTCCTGGGTTGTGGTCCAAGCACGATTCGCATCGCGCCGCCGCTCATCGTGACCAAAGAGGAAGCCGATGTCGCAATGGACGTACTGGAAGAATCCATTTCGACTGTGGAAAGCGTTTAGGCAGCCGGGCGGGATCTCCTCCCTTGTGCCGGCTGTACGGGGCGGGTCACTAAGTTGACCCGCCCCGTTGTTATTGGAACGGACTCAGTTCGCGGTGGGGACACTGCCCCGGCAAAGAACACGGGGCAGGGCCGCATCAGAGTTGCACATTTCATGTGATGACGATCACATCAAAGTCGGCCTGCTCGTCTTACGATTATCAATTATGCCGATTATGTTTTCGGGGCGGATCACTCAGGCTGCGGTTCGGGCGCTCGACTGGGTCGCGGCGCGAACCCTTCCACCCGAGGATCTTCCTCTACATCAGCAGACCGGGCGACGTGGGGAAGAAGCGGCTTACTTCTACTTACGGCGTCTGGGGTATGTGATGGTAGCGCGCAATTTTCGCTCGCCTCGTCGCAGGGGCGAGATCGACCTGATTGGATGGGACAAGGACGTGCTGTGTTTTATCGAAGTTAAGACACGCACAACCCGCGACGTGAAGCCAGCCGAAGCTGCTGTAGACCGCGACAAGCAGCGCGGATTATCGGCGGTCGCCCACGAATACCTTCGTTATGCGCCGCCTTTGTGCCGGTGGCGTTTCGATGTAATCACCGTGTATTATGAACGTCAGTCCAGCCAACCGCTGATCGAACTATTTCGCAATGCCTTCCCCGTGGCGTAATATGCCGGTTTGGCTTTGAGCAGTTTATATGCCCTTATTGAAAGGATTTAATCTTTGCCCGAGCTTCGAAAAGATCCAATTGTAGGTCGATGGGTAATTATTTCGACCGACCGCGCCAAGCGTCCAACCGATTTTGCCCGTGACGGAGTGAAATTAAAAGGCGGGTTTTGTCCATTCTGTTACGGAAACGAGAGTAAGACACCACCCGAGATTCAAGCGTACCGTCCGAATCCGAATGGAGGCCCGCCACCGGAACGCGACTCGCCGGGATGGACTGTGCGGGTGGTTCCCAACAAATTTCCCGCACTCGGCATCGAAGGCAGCCTGAACCGACAAGCCGAGGGCATGTTCGACCGGATGAACGGGATTGGGGCGCACGAAGTCATCATTGAAACTCCCGATCACAGTGCGAACCTGGCCACGCTGCCTCCCAAGAGGATCGAAGACGTGCTTTGGACTTTCCGTGACCGCATTCTTGATCTGAAGAAGGATCGGCGATTCAAGTACATTTTGATTTTCAAGAATCATGGCGAGGCGGCCGGAGCGTCGCTTGAGCATGCGCATTCGCAGTTGATCGCGTTGCCAATCCTTCCTATCTATGTGGTCGAAGAGATCGAGGGCGCGAAGCAATATTACATTTATAAAGAGCGTTGCGTGTTTTGCGATGTGATCCGGCAAGAGACGGAAACAAGCACTCGCGTGGTGGCTGAGAATCAGGACTTCCTCACTTTGGCTCCGTACGCGCCGCGGTTTCCGTTCGAGACCTGGATTTTGCCAAAGCAGCACGAGTCGGCTTTTGAAAATTCGTCATCGCAGCTCTTTGAGAATCTGGCGAAGGCCATCAAAACGCTTCTGATGAAAGCTGACCGGGTGTTGGACAATCCGCCGTATAACCTCGTGATTCACACTTCGCCGGTGCAAGACCCGACCAATGATCACTACCATTGGCATATCGAGTTCATGCCTAAGCTGACCAAGACGGCTGGATTCGAATGGGGGACAGGTTTCTATATCAATCCGACTCCGCCGGAGGAAGCTGCAAAGTTTCTGCGCGAGGCCGGTGTGGAAGAACCGGTATCGGCTAGGCTGGGTTAGGCGTTATCAAGCAGGATAAAAAAGAGGGCACGGTAGGCACCGTGCCCTTTTGCTTGAGGAGAGAAGATTCCGCAGTCTCTCGGCCAAGTCACTCAGGAGATAACAAGACTAGATCTACGCCGAACCGGGCTTGTCATACAGAAGTAATAAGCTTGTTAAAAAGTGGGTCTTTTCGAGCGGAGCTAAGCCTGCGTTCGGTCGAGGAATTCGTCATGCCAGGCCATCTGAATGGCCTCGAGCTTGCCTTCAGTAGATTTCTTGGGATCATCTTTGAACTCGGGCAGCGCGATTACGTAGTCGCGCAGATCGGTGAAACGGATCGAGAGCGGCTCGAGGCTGGGATGCGCCTCCGAAAGCAGGATGCCGATTTCTTCCGCGTCATCCCAGGTTAGATCTTTTGCCATGTGGCTCCTTGAGCTAACTTCGTGTTTGTCGTTCCGGCGACTCCAGCGTTCTGGTTGCGCAAACAACAGATCCCTCGCTTTGCTCGGGATGACAACACACGGGTAAGTCGGCGCAAAAGCATTTCGCAGCCGCCTAGTGTTCTTCCGATACGTAATTGCGGTTCCAGGACGGGATCTCGACCACGACCTTGCCGGGCTTGGTGATCACGGCCTGACAGCCGAGACGAGAGTTTAACTGTAAATCGGCAGCCATGTCCAGACGATCGGCCTCGTCGTCATCCATTTCCGAGAGATTTTCGGCGCCTTCCTTTACCCACACGTGGCACGTGGTGCAGGCGCAGTTGCCGCCGCAGGCGTGGTCCAGGCGGACACCGTAGTTCAGGGCCACATCGAGGATGGACTGCTCTTTGCCATGATCCTTGTAAGGAAGCTTGTCGTGCTCGAATTCGACGGTCTTGCCTTCGGGCAAAAAAGTCAGTTGCACGGTGTTTTCGCCGAGCGATTCTACGGTCGCTGTGCCCGATCCTTTGGTTTTCTCGTCTGCCATGAATGCTCCTTACGGCTTCGTTGGTGTCTGCCCTGCTGAGCTTTGCTCGGCTACGCGATCCTCGGTTACTCGAAGTCTGCTCTGGCTACGGGATGGCCGGTTTCTGATCCCTCGCCCATATCAGCTTCGTCCATGCTCTTGCCTTTGAGCGCGGTGCTGACTGCCGTGTCCATCATCAATTCTGCGAGCCGCATTGTGCCTTGGTTTAAAAGGTCGATCGCCTTCCGGATTGCCGAGTGATCGTCCTCGCCTTTGACTTCGATCAATGCTTTTTCTAATTTAGCGATCTTTTTCTTTTCGTCGCTGGTGAGGTTGCCCCATGCCGGAGTCTTCTTGCCTTTCTCGAGCGCAGCAAGAATCGTTTCTGCTTCGTTGCGGGCCTCGATTACCTGGCGCTGGCGGAAATCTTCTTCGGCGTAGTCGAAGGAATCGAGAATCATGCTCTCGACCTGATCGTCGGTTAGTCCATAACTCGGTTGGACTTCGATCTCGGATTCTTTGCCGCTGCGTTGCTCGCGCGCGGACACATGCAGGATCCCGTTAGCGTCGATCAGGAACTTAACCTCGATGCGCGGCAAGCCCGCGGTCATCGGGGGAATGCCTTTCAAATCGAAGCGGGCAAGCGAGCGGCAGTCCTTCGCCATTTCGCGTTCGCCCTGCAACACGTGGATGGCAACATTGGCCTGCCCGTCGATTTGCGTAGTGTAGTACTGCGTGGCCGACGCCGGAATAGTCGAGTTGCGCAAAATAATTTTGTCGGTCACGCCGCCTGCGACTTCGATACCCACGGACAAAGGGGTGACGTCGAGTAACAGCATGTTCTCCGTGGCTTCAGACCCGCCGCCCAGAATATTGGCTTGCACGGCTGCGCCGAGAGCCACGACTTCATCGGGATTGAGATCGGCGTGCGGCTTGCGCTGGAACAATTCCTCGACCAGGGCGCGGACTTTCGGAATGCGCGTAGAACCGCCTACGAGCACGACTTCGTCAATCTGCTGTGGCTTGAGTCCGGCGTCTTTCAGAGCCTGTTTGCAAGGTCCGACGGTGCGATCGATGATTGGCTTTATCAGGTGCTCGAACTGCTCGCGAGTGATCTCGCGCTGATAGCGTTTTCCTTCGGGCAGTTCGATATCTAGAGTCGTTTCGAGCTGCGAAGACAAGGCAATTTTAGCTTCGATGACCGCCTTGCGAATTCTTGCCACAGCTTCGCCATTGCGAGAGACATCCAGATTCGCGTCGCCGAGGATGTCGTCGATGGCAACCTTGATCAAGAGATTGTCGATATCGTCGCCGCCGAGGTGGGTGTCCCCATTGGTCGCGATGACTTCGAAGATTCCGTCATGCAGTTTCAAGATAGAAACGTCGAAAGTTCCGCCGCCCAGATCGTAGACTGCGACGATGCCATTCTGCTTTTTGTCGAGGCCGTAGGCGAGAGAGGCGGCTGTTGGCTCGTTCACCAGCCGCAACACTTCCAGACCTGCGATGCGGCCAGCGTCTTTGGTAGCCTGCCGCTGTGCGTCGTTGAAGTAGGCCGGCACGGTGATGACTGCCTTGGTAACTGGAGCGTTGAAAAAGCGCTCAGCATTGCGCTTGAGCTGGCGCAGAATGAAGGCGGAAATTTCGGGCGGGGTGAACGTCTTTTCTCCCAGCTTGATGCGCAGGACTTCTCCGGTTTGTAAATCTTCCGCCAGCTGAAATGGAAAGAGCTTGAGTTCGTCCCGAATGTCTTCGAGGCCGCGACCCATCAGCCGTTTGATGGAGTAAATGGCGCGCTTCGAAGTCTCGATCAGATATTTGCGCGCGGCATTGCCGACAATGATTTGATCGCGCGCATCAAGCGCGACGACGGAGGGCACGAGGTTCAGACCATCCTCTCCCGGGATCACGACAGGGCTTTCCCCTTGCATGAAAGCCACCAGAGAGTTGGTGGTTCCGAGATCGATTCCGACGATGCGGTCAGTGGACATTTTGCAATTTGGTAATCTGGTAATTGAGTAACTTGAAAGCTTGAGTCGTGAGCCCGAGAATAATTACTCAATTACCCGATTACACAATTGCTCAATTTTCCAGCACTTCGTTCACATCCCTTACCAGATTCCTGATGTACGACCGGCGGTTCAATAGGTCCACCATCTTGTCGCGGACTTTGAGCCGGCTTTCTTCATTCGCGCTGTCTGCGAGGCGGTCCCAATCGTTCCAATATGCTTTCAGTTCCTCGGAGAGCGACTCGTATTTCTCCTCGAGTTCCAGCTTCTGTTTGCCTATTTCTTCAATCAGAGCTGGGTCGTCTTCGCCCAGTTTTTTCTGGGCGCGAAGTTCTTCGAGCTGCATATTCAGTTCAAAAACTTCTTCCAGCAGATCTGGAGGCACGACCTGCTTTTTGACTTCACCGGTTGTGCGCGCCTTTTCTGTTGCGGCTTTTGACTGCTCTTCGAGTTCCACGCCTTCGAGGCGCAGCAAATATTCAGTACGTTTGATTGGATCTTTTAGGGTGCGGTAAGCGTCGTTGAGGAGCGAACTCTGCTCCAGACTCCATTCCTGTTCCCTTTTATCGGCACGTGCGCAAAGATCAGGATGAAGCTTCCGGCTTAACTCATAAAACTCCCGCTCGAGAAGTACCGCATCGAGGTTCAGTCGGCGGGACAAGCCGAAGAATGTGAAGTAGTCGACCGGCTCCGGGGGCTGTACTTTGCCACAGGCGCTGCAGAAGTGTACCGCGCGCATAGTGCCGCACGACCAGCATGTAGCGGTCGCTTCGGCGTTCGCCATCATGCTCGTGTTAGATTCCACATTTGCCATAAACACACTCGCCACGTGCAATCACATTTCGCGTGGGCTTGCGCCGCCAGAACGGCCGCGCCGTGGAGAACCCTCGCGGGCGAGGCGCCCGCGCCACACACCATCGCCATTAGCCCGAAAAAGACGTTCCGCATCCGCAGGACTTCGTTGAATTCGGATTCACGAACACGAAGCCCTGCTGTATGAGCGTCTCCTGGTAATCCAGGGTCATCCCGTGCAAATAGATGAACGACTTCGGATCGACGAAGACCCGCACATCGCCGAATTGGAAGACGCGGTCGCGCTCGCGCGGTTGCGTGTCGAAGCGGATGTTATAGCTCAAGCCGGAACATCCCCCGCCCTGCACACCGAGACGCAGTCCGCCTTGTTCGGGCGAAATGCCTTCCTTCACGATGGCGGTGCGGATTCTGGCCAAAGCCTTGTCCGTGACTTGGACGCCCTTGGCCGGAGCCTTCGGCGTCTCCGCTTTGGTTTCCGTTTCGATCATAATCATCCCAAATCTACGCAGCGACGCGCCCCTGGGCGAGCCTAACGGGCGAGACGCCCGTCTCTCCAATCGAACTAATTACTGGGCGGCGACCGCGGCCGGCTTCGCTACATCCTGCTTCTTCTTCCAGTCGTGAATGGCCGCGCGGATCGCGTCTTCGGCGAGCACCGAGCAGTGGATTTTCACCGGTGGCAGCGAAAGCTCCTTCACGATTTCCGTGTTCTTGATTTGCAGAGCTTCGTCAACCGTTTTGCCCTTTACCCACTCGGTAGCGAGCGAGGAAGACGCAATGGCCGAGCCGCATCCGAAGGTCTTGAACTTGGCGTCTTCAATGACGTTGGTTTGCGGATTGACCTTGATTTGCAGCTTCATCACGTCGCCGCATTCAGGGGCGCCGACAAGGCCGGTCCCGACTTCGGAGCTGTTCTTGTCCAACGATCCAACGTTACGCGGGTTGGAATAATGATCGAGAACCTTATCGCTGTATGCCATGATTTTGCTTTCTCCTTAAGAGTTGTCCAGCAAAGAAACACTGCAATGTTTCTACGATGCGTCCCACTGACCTAGCTTGCTACGTCTCGGGAACAACTTATTCTGCAGCCCACTTTACACTCTTCAAGTCGACGCCTTCTTTCGCCATCTCGTACAGAGGCGAAAGCTCGCGCAGACGCGATACCGTCTCAACCACGCGGTCGGCTACGTAATCAACTTCGGCTTCCGTGTTGAAACGTCCGAGGCCAAAGCGGATTGAACTGTGCGCCAGATCGTCTCCGGTACCCAAAGCCTTTAATACATAAGATGGCTCCAGCGTCGCCGAGGTGCACGCCGAACCGCTCGAAACGGCGATATCGTTGATTCCCATCAGCAACGATTCGCCCTCGACGTAAGCAAAGCTGATGTTCAAATTGCCGGGCAGACGATGCTCCCATGAGCCGTTGATGTAGACTTCGTCGAGCCCGCCCATAATTTTGTCGCGAAGGCGGTTGCGCAAGCCCGCAAGTTTGCAGGATTCCTTGGCCATTTCTTCCGATGCGATCGCGCAGGCTTTGCCCAGACCCACAATTCCGGGCACGTTGAGAGTACCTGAGCGCATGCCGCGTTCGTGACCGCCACCGTCGATGATGGCGGAAATCTGCACGCGCGGATTCTTGCGCCGAACATACAACGCGCCCACGCCCTTGGGTCCATACATTTTGTGCGCCGAGATCGACATTACGTCGATGTTGTTCTTGTTCACATCGACCGGGATCTTGCCAATCGCCTGGGTGGCGTCGGTGTGAAAGATCACGCCACGTTCGCGACACAGCTTGCCAATTTCCGTAACCGGCTGCAGCACCCCAATCTCATTGTTGGCCCACATGATGGTTACCAGGATGGTCTTGTCATCCATGGCACGCTTCAGATCTTCAAGATCGATGAGCCCGTCTTTTTGAACCGGCAGATACGTCACTCGATAGCCGTACTTTTCCAGACGCTTGCAGGTATCGAGCACAGCCTTGTGCTCGGTCACGGCGGTGATGATGTGGTTGCCCTTTTCTTTGTACATCTCGGCGACACCCTTGATGGCGAGGTTGTCGCTTTCGGTCGCGCCCGAGGTAAAGATGATTTCCTTGGGGGTTGCGCCCACGAGTTTGGCAACACGCTCGCGCGCAGTTTCCACGCCTTCCTCACCCGCCCAGCCGAACGAATGGTTGCGGCTGGCGGCGTTGCCGAACTTCTCCATGAAAAACGGCAGCATCTCTTCCAACACGCGGGGATCCATGGGCGTGGTGGCGTGGTTGTCCATGTAGACGGGCAGTTTGATTCCGTTCGGGGCGATATGTTCTGCCTGCGGGATCGTCTTCACATCTGTGCTCATGATTGCTCTCCTACCTGATCTATGTAATCGTCACCAGCTCAGCCGGTTTCTTGGTTTCCAATTCTTCCTGGGAATGCGTTTCTTCCTTCATCTCTGAGATACTGATGCGCCGCAATACCTGTTCGATGCTCTCGTTGACCCGGCGCAGCGGCTCCTTAATGGTGCAGCGCTCGGTTTGATCGCATTCACCCCGCACCGTAATGCATGAGGTGATAAATAGAGGGCCGTCAATGGCGCGAATTACCTCGAAGGCACTAATCGTTCCAGGATCGCGCGCCAACTTATAGCCGCCGTTCATGCCGTGCTGCGAGTGCAGCAGGCCGGCCTTGACCAGTCGCTGCAGAATCTTTGCCAGCGCTTCCTGCGGAATGCCATAGGCGTCGGCAACATCCTTTGCGCTGCAAGCCCCGTATGGCGCTCGCTCGGCCAGATGCTTCATCGCCATCAAGCCGTAATCCGCTTTCTTGGTAAGCTTCAGCATCCTGGTTCCGATGGTAACTCCGACCTTTTCAGTCGTATATTATGATTGTAGAGGAGACGGGTTGCGATTGCAACTCTTTGCAGGGAACAGCAAAATTCGTTATTCAATGGTAACTATATTGTCCTTAGCGGTTTATAGGATGGCGATCTTTTCGGTCGCATTTTCACGTGCGCGGATTCGCCCGGTCCAGCCGCGTAGTCATTTTTAGTGACTCAGTCTGGATGGTCTTGCACGGAGCAGGATCCGAATTCCTGCGAAAAGACTTGACAAGCTAATCAGTCAGTCTAAAATACCGCCAATTTCCGGCAAACTTCACCTCAGCCTGGCTAGGCCGCCGTGATCACCCGGTTTTATGACTTCAATCCCGCCGTCGCAACCCCCCGAGAAGACCGCCATGAATGAGTGCAAGCATCCGCGCGTGCAGATCGTGGCTCGCGAGGAAGGTGCCGAATTCGTCGAATGCCTGGAGTGTGGAGACATCTTCGAGTCCAGCGAGTTTAAAGACATGATGATCGAAGACACCCGGCTGAACAACGAATCCTAGGCGCTTTACTGTTGTTTACGGCGAAAGGTGACGAAGGTAATCCGCGTCTGTGCCTTGCGCCTTGTTTGGATCATTCACAGTTTGTTAGTGTCAGCGTGGGAATAATTACCCACGGAGAGGTCATGCAAGTGGTGGCTTTGGTTGTCGACGACTCTATGCTCATTCGACATACCGTGTGCCGCTTTCTGGAGGAGCGCGACTTTGTCGTTGAGTCAGCCACAAACGGGCACGAGGCGCTCGAAGCGCTGAAGCGCGTGCGTCCAGACATTATTATTACCGATATCCAGATGCCGAAGATGGACGGCACCGAGTTCATAACGGCCGTGAAAAGTAACCAGGCTCTCGCGGGTATTCCCATCGTTATCGTTGCCGGCAAGCAGAGTGGTTTCGAGCACACGGAAAAACGCGCGAATTACACTATCTTCAAAGACATCGATATCGAGGATCAACTGGCGAAGGCCCTTCAGGTACTATTGGGCGGCAAAGCGCAAGCCGCGAAGAGTAGCAGATAATAATTCAGCACTCAGCATTCAGCACTGGGTATTTAGCACTTAGCATTTGGTCCCGCGAAGGTTCTCTGTTGGACAGGCGCTTTGGCTGATGGCTAACTGCTGATTGCTATTTTCACTTCAACACCATTCCTGCTTCCGCTGAGAAATCCATTGACGCGAACACACCCGCGAGAAACTTGGGATAGGCCGCCGCTGCAATCATCGCGGCGTTGTCTGTCGACAGTGGACGCGAAGGGAAGTATACGAAAAGGCCTTCTTTGGCCGCGTCGCTCTCGAACTGTTCACGCAATTCTTGATTTGCCGCTACGCCTCCTGTAATGAACAACGTCGCCACATCATGGGCACGCGCCGCTGCCAGAGTTTTTTGGACCAGGTCTTCGACCAGCGCTCTCTGGAAGGAAGCTACAAGATCGAGCGTCTGCTGGTCGCAGTTCGACAAGTAGTCTTCCAGCTTGGGTTGCGGGATCGTCGAGAGCGCTTGGCGCCGCTCGGCGATCGAAGCTTGCATGTTGTGAGTCTCAACGTAGCGCAACACCGCGGTCTTAATCCCGCTATAAGAGGAATCAAAACGTGGACCATCGTAGTTCCGCCCGGCCTTTTGATCATTGCGATCTCGGTGCTTGAGTTGGGACGGCGGAAACTTCACCGCATCAGGGTTGCCATGAGCGGAAAGCTTGTCGATGATTGGGCCGCCGGGGTATCCCAGCCCGAGCAATTTTGCGACTTTGTCGAACGCTTCCCCGGCTGCATCGTCACGGGTGTGGCCGATATTCTTGTATGCCCAACTGTTGCCCTGCCGCGTTGCCAAATAAAGATGAGTGTGGCCGCCGGAGACGACCAACGCCAGCACCGGAAAACGC
Organism: Terriglobales bacterium; assembly: GCA_050012915.1. Classification (GTDB taxonomy): domain Bacteria; phylum Acidobacteriota; class Terriglobia; order Terriglobales; family Acidobacteriaceae; genus JABDBE01. Next base: position 25,425 of record JBEKGG010000008.1, read on the forward strand.
AGATCGTGATTTCCCTTGCGACGCTCCTCGAGCAGCACGGCATGAATGTGGCCTTCGAGGTGGTTGACAGCGATGAGCGGCTTTTCGAGACCGAACGCGAGCGCCTTGGCGTAGCTGATGCCGACAAGCAACGCTCCCGCAAGACCCGGACCCTGAGTGACGGCCACCGCATCGATAGATTGATAAGTTTGTCCGGCATCGGCAAGCGCATTGCGGACGACCGGAACGATCGCACGCAAATGCTCCCGCGAGGCCAGTTCGGGCACAACTCCACCGTAAGGTTGATGCATTGCGATTTGCGAAAACACAACGTTGGAAGCGATCTGCTCGCCCGAGCGCACGACGGCCGCCGCAGTCTCGTCGCACGAGCTTTCGATGCCGAGAATGTAGGCGTCGAGCATAAGCAATATATTATCTGCTAGAGCGCATCGCGCCGCTATGCTCAAAGACTTTGCCATCTCGATCGTCGGCACTCTGCGGGAACGCGGCCACAAAGCCTTTCTGGTGGGCGGATGCGTGCGCGATCTGCTGCTTGGCCGCGAGCCTGCCGATTACGATGTCACCACCGACGCTACGCCCAATGAAGTCATGCGCATCTTTCCCGAAACTTATGCCGTCGGTGCGCAGTTCGGAGTCGTCCTCGTGCCGCTGCCGGAAGCGGAGCAACAGCTGGTTCCTCGAATCCGTCCGGACTTCGCCGAGCGATGTCCGGACTACGCTCGGGATGACAGAAGTGTGGGCGTGGTCGAAGTTGCTACCTTTCGCAGCGACATCGGATACAGTGACGGCCGTCATCCCGACGAGGTTCGGTTTACTGGTGATCCGAAAGAAGACGTCGAGCGTCGCGACTTTACGATCAATGGGCTTCTGCTTGATCCAGCGACAAACGAAGTTCTGGATTTCGTCGGCGGCCGCAAAGACCTCGATTCCGGAATCATCCGAACCATCGGCGACCCAGAGCGACGTTTTGCTGAAGACAAACTGAGAATGCTGCGCGGTGTCCGCTTTGCCGCTCGTTTTGGCTATGCCATCGAGCCTGAAACTTTTCAAGCAATTAAAAATCTGGCGCCGCAGACAAATCAAGTATCTCGTGAACGCGTGCGAGATGAGCTTAGCAAGATGCTGATCGAAGGCCATGCGCGCCAGGCGTTCCTGCTTCTGGACAAAACTGGATTGCTGCACGAGGTCTTGCCCGAGATCGAAGCCATGAAAGGAGTGGAGCAGCCACCGCAGTTTCATCCTGAAGGCGATGTGTTTGTGCACACGATGCTTTTGCTCGAGAAATTACCGCATCCGTGCCCGATCACGCTCGCGTGGGGCGCGCTGTTGCACGATGTTGGCAAGCCCGCAACGTTTCGAGTTGCGCCCGACCGCATCCGATTTGATGGGCACGTTGATGTTGGCGTCAAGATCGCAGAAGAGATTTGTCGGCACCTTCGCTTTTCTAATGACGATACCGAACAAATTCTCGCGCTGGTCAAAAACCACATGCGATTCGCGTATGTGCAGCAGATGAATGAGTCGACATTCAAAAGATTTGTACGCATGCCCGGGTTCGACGAACATTTGCAATTGCATCGCCTGGATTCTCTGGCGAGCCACGGAAATCTTGCCTCTTACGATTTCACGCTGGAGAAGATAGCGGCGACTCCGCCGGCGACAATTCACCCCGCGCCGCTGATCAACGGCGACGACTTGATCACACTTGGCTACAAACCCGGGCCGCAATTTAAGAGAATTCTTTCGGCTGTGGAGGATGGACAGTTGGAAGGACGCCTACGCAGCAGAGAGGAAGCGCTGGCGTTCGTGGACACCGAGTTTTCGATCGGACGATAATCGGTCTGAACGCCATGAAGCATTTCCGTCGAAAAAGTTGCAAAAAGTGAATTAAGCCGAAATCTTGTCAAGCCCCAGTTGAGGTTTGAATCTGTTTAAGTCCATGAAAACAATCGCAATATATAGTTAAAAAGTTGGCGGGTTTACCCTGTCCAAACTGCTATTCTGAAAACAAGGGACAATATCGGGCGAATCAAGCTAACGCTCAAAGCCAATGAGCGTAAGAGTGTTTGCCGCGCTGCCGGTCTATATCCGAATGAAAGTTACCGAAAAAGACGTGGCCTACGTCGCTGACTTGGCGAATCTGGAGTTGACCGGGGACGAACGCGCGCGCATGCTTCGCGATTTGAACTCGATTCTCGAATACGTCGATCGATTAAATGAGCCGGATACCAAGGACGTTCCGCCAATGGCGCAGGTGTCGGACAGATACGGAGTTGATGAGTCAAAAACTGGGAGCGCGCGTTTTGCTTACGCCAGCCGCGAAGACATTCTCGAAGGTCTGAGAAAGTCGCTGCCGCATGAGGTCGCTCTGCAGAACGCTCCTGACACAGACGGAACGTTTTTTAAAGTGCCGAAAGTGATCGAGAGGTAAAGCGCGAGTTCTTGCCCCATTCGGCAAACGAGTCACATGGCCAAATACTTTCCTTATGCAGAATGCTCTCACAATCGATGCTGCGCGTTCCGCTATACAGCAGCGGACGACCACGGCGAAAGCTTTGGCGGAAACGTTCTACGCCGAGATAGAAAAAGACGACCCGCAGATCGGCGCGTATTTGACCCTGAGCAAAGACCGCGCTTTCGCCAAGGCAGCAGAGATCGATGCGCTTGCTGAAAAGGGTGAGCCACTACCACCGCTCGGCGGTGTTCCCGTCGGCATCAAGGATGTGATGGTGACGCGCGGCGTGCGCACGACGGCCGGCTCAAAAATTCTGGGCAACTATATTCCACCGTATGACTGCACGGCGGTGGCTCGGCTGGAAGCCGCAGGCGCGGTTGTCTTGGGCAAACTGAACTGCGACGAATTTGCCATGGGCTCGTCCACCGAGAATTCGGCTTGGCATCCAGTTCACAATCCCCGCGATCTGAGCCGCGTTCCTGGAGGTTCATCGGGAGGATCAGCAGCGGCGGTTGCAGCCGACATGGCCGTGGCCACGCTTGGATCGGACACTGGCGGATCGATCCGTCAGCCCGCGTCTTTTTGCGGCGTGGTCGGGCTGATGCCCACCTACGGTCGAGTGTCGCGCTACGGTCTGATCGCGTTCGCGTCTTCGCTCGATCATATTGGGCCTTTAACCAAAACTGTGAGAGACGCGGCGATCGTGCTTCGCACTGTTGCAGGACGTGATCCCATGGACGCGACTTCCGCTGAAGTGCTAGTTCCCGACTATGTGGCGGAGCTAGAGAAGCCGGTGCGTGGGCTGAAACTTGGCGTGCCCAAGGAATATTTCGGCGCAGGATTGGACCCCGACGTAAAAAACTCGGTGGAAGCAGCCATACAAAAGTTGGCGGAATTGGGCTGCGAGATAGTTCCGGTTTCGCTGCCGCACACGAAATATGCGATCCCAACTTATTACATCGTGGCCACGGCGGAAGCGTCGTCGAACCTGGCCCGCTTCGACGGCGTTCGCTACGGTTACCGGGCGAGCGATGCGCGCACGCTTTCCGAAATGTACCGTCGCTCCCGCGATCATGGTTTTGGCGCCGAGGTAAAGCGCCGCATCATGTTGGGCACATATGCCCTGAGCGCCGGATATTATGACGCCTACTATCTGAAGGCGCAGAAGGTGCGGACGCTGCTGGTGCGTGATTTCGAAGAAGCATTCAAGAAGGTAGATGCGATCGTGACTCCAACCAGTCCGACGGCCGCATTCAAACTGGGCGAAAAAGTCGACGATCCTCTGGCCATGTATCTGGCCGACATTTTTACGGTTACCGCGGATCTGGCGGGGATTCCGGGGATTTCCGTCCCTTGCGGAGAGACCAAAGAAAATCTGCCAATCGGACTACAGATTCTAGGCAAGCACTTCGACGAAGCAACAATCCTGCGGGTGGCCCATGCTTACGAACAGTCGGCGTAGGATGCACTCTCGCTAGAGCGGTTCGTAATATCGTTCCCCAGCGCAGGCGCGGCAGAGTAGTTTTCCGTCACGACGGACTTCGCGGCGAAAATTAATTCCTTCGCCGCAGACTTCGCAAACAATTCGTTCTCCTTTATATCCGGGAAATTCTTCCGGCGGCAGCTCGACTTTCACCCACTCCGTCGTGAATAGATCGTCCTCGGACATTTCACGATAAGCCAGCATCTGCTGGCTATTTTTATTTGCGAGCTCAGGGTGCATCTGCCTCGCGAGGGCCTTTGACGATTCCTTGGCCGCAATACGCACCGCTTTGCCGGTATTCACATCGACGAAGGTTGCGGCCATTTTGCCCCAGTCGCGAAACTTCAGCGCGCGTTTACCAAGCCGACAGCCGGTAACCACAGCGACCGCATCGGTTGCGCAACGATCGATTTCCACAAAGGTAACCAGACGTTTGCGATCGCTGCCACGGGGATCGTCAATGCCGAGCTTCGCCAGGGCGAGCATGGCGAGGCGGACACCCAGCACTTGTCCCGCGCACAAGTGGCCATGCGCCACTTCGGCCTCTTGCAGATATTCGTCGAGCGATTTCATTTCAGTTGTTAGGCGCCGGTTGCCGGCCGCATTCGATTGTAGTCCGCGAACCTGCAAAGAGTCGGAAATCACAACCAGTATCAACCAACCTGAGGAGAAATTTCATCATGAAGTCAAGCTTACGCTCAATGTCAAAGTCGAGAACAGCTCTCGCTATTGTTTTGTCCATTTCGCTGATAGCAACTGCCTGCAGCGCGCAATGGATCAGCGTCGCACTCGCAGACCTACCGGCATTAACCCAGATGGCGCTGAACATCGGCACCATCATTACCACGCTGGAATCCGGTCAGCAGATTAACTCGACAGAGGCTGCTGCCATCCAGAACATCTCGGCCCAAGCCAGCAAGGATTTAAACCTGCTGGCAACCCTCTACAACGAATACAAAGCAAATCCGACCGCGAGCTCCCTGCAGAAAATCCAGAGCGCGATCGCGGACATCAACCAGACCCTGCCAGCCCTCTTGCAGGCTGCGCACATCAGCGACCCAATTCTCTCGGCCCGGGTCACAGCGGGAGTCAATTTGATCCTGACCACAGTCGCCAGTTTTGCTGCCCTGATACCACAGACAACAAGCCTATCTGCGGCGCGACCTGCCGCCGAGCAAGCCGCTCAAAAAGTTCCTGGAGTGACCGAGTTGAAGAAACAGTGGAATCAGCAAGTGTGCGGTCCGACAGGCAACTCTGCGTTGGACTTCAGCGCCACGGGCTGCTTAGTCAGATAATTATTCAGCGGCCGACGCTTCGACCTGCTTCATACACAAATGATATGCGGGCAGAAGCGTCGGGCCGCTTACTTTCGTTTCCAGCGAGCGCCGTCTTTCGTGATTTCGACAATGATCCCAAGAGCGGCCAGTTCGGCGCGAATCGTGTCGGACACTTTGAAGTTACGCGATCGACGCGCCGCTTCCATCTCTGCGATTTTGTTTGCAACGTTGCCGTCCGAGATTTGCTGGGTTCCAGCCATTTCGAGCAGTTCTTCACTAACCTCATTCTCGCGGCCTTCTGCTTTTGCCCACTCGATAATGTCGCGAATCTTCGGCCCATCGTCGTCTTTCAGTACTGCGAATAATTCGTCAAACCCCTCAAGCGATGCCAGCAGTGCAGGGACGTCATCTTTCTTGAACTGTCCTGCGTCCATTGCGGCGTTGGCCTTGCGCACCATATCGAAGATCGCGGCTTGTGCCTGGGCGGTGTTAAGGTCATCGTCCATGCCCGCGCGCATGCGCTCGGCGGTTTCCCGCGCCAGTTCGGCCATACTTTCCGTCGCGCCCGGCGGAAACTGTCCGGTGGTTAAACGCGATTCAAAATTCCGCAACCGCTCTACCGAAACCGCTGCCTGCTTGAGTCCATGGAAGGTAAAGTTCAGCTGATTGCGATACGGAACCGACGCCAGCAGATACCGGATCGACGATGGTTTATGCCCCTTGAGCACCAGGTCGCGCAGAGTGTAGAAATTGCCCAGGCTCTTGGACATCTTCTCGCCTTCGACCAAGAGAAACCGCACATGAAACCAGAAGCGGGCAAATGTTTTTCCAGTGAGCGCTTCGGATTGCGCGATTTCGTTCTCATGATGTGGAAAAATCAGATCTTCGCCGCCGGCGTGCAGATCGAAGGTCTCGCCTAATTCCTCCATCGCCATCACCGAGCACTCGATGTGCCAACCCGGCCGCCCGGGGCCGATCACGGTCTCCCACGAAGTCTCGCCCGGTTTCGGCGCTTTCCACAAAGCAAAATCGCGCGCGCTGTCTTTCTCGTACTCGTCCACATCCACGCGCGCTCCATCTTCCATTCCCGCAAAATCTTTCTTTGAAAGCTGTCCGTACGCCGGAAATTTCGCGATCCTGAAATAATAGGATCCGTCCTCGGCGCGGTAGGCGAATCCCTTTTTCTCTAGTTCAGCAATAAATTCCGCCATCTCGGGAATATGTTCAGTCGCCCGCACCAGGATCGGCTGTTCGATATTCAAGGCAGCAATATCTTCGAGAAACGCCTTCTCGTATTTTTTTGTATATTGCTGGACGCTCACGCCATCGCTCGCCGAATTGCGGATGATCTTGTCGTCGACATCAGTAATGTTCATCACATGGCGTACGTTGTACCCGCTCTGGCGCAAGAACCGGCGCAGAATGTCCACCGCAATAAACGTCCGCAGGTTCCCGATGTGTCCATAGTCGTAAACCGTGGGCCCGCAAGCGTACATGCGAACCTCGTTATCGACGAGCGGACGAAACTCTTCCACCTTGCCCGGGAGTGTGTTGTAAAGACGAAGCGCCATAGTAAAGACCGGAACCGAAAGCAGGACCGTTCATTCTAGGGGCCGAAAGAATGAGGGTCAAATCGGATCGGGGGGTACTACACTTCGGGAAACATTCGGCTACACCCGCACACCTGGCTTCTTCGATCGCTGGCGCGCCCCGCGTGTTTCCCTCAAGCTTCAAACTTCCGCCTGCTTTGAGCAAACCTGCGTATGGTTGTGGGATTTGCCCACTTTTTCCACAGCCTTCTCTGGCGAACTTTTAAACGAACATTCATCTTCTGGTCATCTGGCTGTAACTGTCCAGATGGCACCCTTGAGCGGTGCCGGGGAATCGAAGATCGAAATTTTCCGACCGGAGAAACCGACTGCTCTTAGGCGCTCCATCACCACGCTGTAACCGTTGCGCATCACCCTTTCGCACCCAGGTCTTGGAACTCTGAGGACGAAACTGAAACTTCCAGGTTCACATCGCGGCCGTCAGCTGACATTGAGGAGCGTCTCCCTCGTCCTCTTGTGCCTGTGCTTTGCCGAACTGCCCTCGGTGCTATTTGCTCAAGGTGCGATCGAGAGTTGCCCGCGTCCCTCGCCCGGTAGCGCTGTCACCGAACCGGAGGACCTGCGCAGCCACAACGGTGTACTGAAAGTTGATCTCATCGAGCACAATACAAAGGAGCAAGACGGATCAGTTCGTTACTGCTTCTTCGATGAGAACGGCAAAGAGTCACCCACGCTTCGCGCGAGTCCTGGCGATCTCGTCATCTTGACCCTGAAAAATGACCTGAAGGATTTCGGTTCCGGCTCCCCGGCGGCTGCTCACACTCACCTGAATGCAGATGCTGGCAAAGAAGCTCATTCATGCGCCGGCGGTGTGATGGCGCGCGATTCTACGAACCTTCATTTTCATGGTTTGAACATCCCTCCCGTCTGCCATCAAGACGATGTCCTACACACGTCAATTCAGCCCGAGGACCCGTCGTTCGAGTATCGGTTTCGTATACCTCTAGACGAGCCCCCCGGTTTGTATTGGTACCACCCCCATATTCATGGCTTCACGAAAGAGCAGGTGCTCGGCGGGGCGTCGGGCGCAATCATCGTCGAAGGGATTGAGCGCGCGGACAAAGCTGTAGCCGGATTGCCGGAACGGGTCTTAGTGATTCGTGATCAGGATTTGCTGAACCCCAACGCTCCGCCGTCGAAATCGGAGCCGGTTGTTCCCAAGATGTTGTTCGATCGCGACGGGGATGCTGCGAATACTGGGACCGGATTCGGCAAGCCTGCCAAGGATCTCTCAGTCAACTTTGTACCTGTGCCCTATCCCGATTACCCGCCGGCTGTAATCGAGATGAAACCGGACGAGCAGCAGCTTTGGCGGGTGGTGAATGCGTCCGGAATAACCTATCTTAATCTCGCGGTTCTAGTCGGGCACCAGCCGCAGCCGCTGGGCCTTGTCGCCATGGACGGAGTGCCCCTCAACCACACTGCCGGCCTGCCTGCAGATTTCGTAGATTGGCAAACCCATCTCGGCGTGCCCCCGGGTGCGCGCGTGGAATTCATCGTCAAGGGTCCGCCTCAGGGCGTTTCGGCACTTCTCGTCACCAGAACTGTCGATACCGGCCCGGGTGGCGAGAATGATCCCAATCGTGCGCTCGCCATGATTACGGCTTCCAAAGACGCGCCGGCCCAATCTGTGGAACTCTCCGCTTCGCCCAAGCCGCTGGCTCCTCCACAGCTTCCCTGGCTCGGAAGCGTGCCACCGGTGCGGACGCGACTGCTTTACTTCTCCGAGAAACTTCTTGAGCCCAATAATCCCAACAGTGCTACGGAATTCTATCTAACGGTAGACGACCAGACGCCCCAAAAATTCGATCCAAAATCGGGCGTTCCGAACATCATTGCCAAGCAGGGAACGGTTGAGGATTGGATCATCGAAAACCGGTCGAGCGAACTCCACGCTTTCCATATTCACCAACTGCATTTCATGCTGCTTGATTACGGCGGCAGGCCGGTAGACGAGCCGTTTCTGCGCGATACCGTCAACGTTCCTTACTATAACGGCAGAACTCTTGCCTATCCCAGTGTAAGGCTGCGAATGGATTTTCGCGATCCGAACACTATCGGGGACTTTGTTTTTCACTGCCATCTTCTAGAACACGAAGATGGAGGAATGATGGGGCTGATTCGCGTAGAACCTGACTCCCAAGTGCAGGGTTCAACTGCGAATTTGTTCCGAGACAAAACAGCAATACCAACAAAAGAGAAACAACAGGAGGACAAATGATTCTCAAATCTGTCGTTTCAAAAGGGGTGCATCATTTGCGCTCTGGACTGGCAACTCTTGCTATTTTCCAGCTCGCCATCGGCGCTCCCTTCGCTAACGCTGCTGCACAGCCTAAACCAGTTAAACCGGCCGATGCCGCGACCGTGAGCCCGATCAAACACGTCATCGTGATCATTGGAGAAAATCGCAGCTTCGATCACGTGTTCGCCACCTACGTGCCGAGGAGTGGAGACAAGATAAATAATCTCCTCTCCGAAGGCATCATCGACTTGGATGCCAACAAGAATGCAGTTCCAGGTCCGAATTTCAACCAGGCACAACAATTTTTCGCCACGGATACCGATACCTTCCTGCTCGCCCCGCCGACACAGGAATATACCAACAACATCCTGCCGACCCCGCTGGTCGGAGGCCCCTCCGGCCAGTATGGTTATTTCTCTGGCTCCCCTGCTTGCCCGACGCTGCCGAAACTGACTCCTGCCCAGTGTGCTCAGGTTTCGGAACCCGGATTGCCGGCAGGTCAAGGTGGTGCTTTGGCTAGCGGCGGCACCGGACAAACGTCCCGCACGCCCGATCAGCGCATCGACGATGTCACGACGTTGCCAGCCGGACCGTTCCAGATCACCAACCCCACGACGTTCCCCTACAACGCGTATGCCGCGAGCCCGGTTCACCGCTTCTATCAGATGCAGCAACAGTTGAATTGTGACTTGTCCCATGCGACCCCCAGCAACCCTTCGGGCTGCAACGGCCAACTGTTTTCCTATGTGGAAGTCACGGTTGGAGCGGGCACGAACGGCACCACGCAACCGCCGCTTTGCTCTGAGAATGGCAACAAACCTCCCTGCTTCACCTACAATTACTTGCCCAACGTTCCTACCGCTCAAACCACCGGCGAAGGATCCACCTCGCTCGCCTTTTACAATGTGCAGACCGGCGATGCTCCCTACTTCAAGTTACTCGCCGATCAGTACACCATCAGC
>JBEKGG010000009.1:0-35432 GCA_050012915.1 Terriglobales bacterium
CATCGCGCCGGATCTACTGGTCTGCTTCATCCTGACGGTTGCGGCCTGGACCATGAGCAAGATTGAAGGCCGCAGGCTGGGCCAATATGGCCTTCCCAGGAGCGAAGCGCTGAGGAAAAACTTTTGGGTAGGGCTATTGATAGGCCTGCTCGCTACCAGCAGTACGGTGCTTGCAATTTTCGCCCTGCATGGTGTCCGCTTCACCAGTGCGGCGATGCACGGCACCGCGATTGTGACCGCGGCGGCCGCCTGGGGGCTGGCATTTTTGCTTTCCGGATTGGCCGAAGAGTTTTTGTTTCGCGGATACGCGCAGTTCACACTGACGACTGGCATGGGATTCTGGCCGTCCGCATTTTTGCTCTCGGGTTTATTCGGGCTGGGTCATGCCAGCAATGGCGGAGAAACGGTTTTGGGAAGTCTGTCGGTGGTTTCGTTCGGCTTGTTGTTATGCCTGTTTCTCCGCCGGACTGGAAATTTATGGTGTGCGGTCGGCTTTCACCTGGGATATGACTGGGGTCAGACGTTCTTGTACGGCGTTCCAAATAGCGGCTTACTACCCTCCCAGAGTCTTCTCAACGCATCGTTGAGTGGGCCGCGCTGGCTGACCGGCGGGACGGTCGGGCCTGAGGCCAGCATCCTTTGCCCGATCGTGTTGGCCACCGTGGCAATCGTATTTAGCTTGAAATACCGCGACGCGCGATATCGACCGTTGAGCGCGCCGTCAGCTTCCTGAGTCGAACCCCGGAGAGCGCAGAGGCTATGGATCTGGGGCCAGCCCCGCCAAACAGGAAAACATATTTTTATCATTGACTCATACTATATCACATGATATATATTGAGACATAATTTAGATCAAAGGAGTTTGTATGCATCGACATCACGATTGTTCTTCTTTCGAAAGCCGGGAACACCACGGGCACTTCGGACGAAGAGGGAGATTCTTTGGCCGCCCTGGCGCGGCCTTTATGGGTGGACCGGGAATGCGGGCCAGCAAAATGCTTGCTTCGGGCGACCTTCAACTCATTATCCTGGCTTTGCTTAGCGAAAAGCCGCGCTACGGATATGAAATCATCAAGCAGGTCGAGGAGCATTCCAGCGGCACCTACTCGCCGAGTCCGGGCATGGTGTATCCGGCGCTCACGTATCTGGAAGAAATGGGTTATGCGACGTCGGAGTCCGAGGGCGCGAAGAAGCTCTACCGGATTACGGAAGCTGGCACGAAGTATCTGAATGAAAACCGGGCCAGCGTTGAAGAAACGCTGGATCAGCTTGCGCGGTTCGGCCGCAGGATGGCTGATTTCCAGAAACAGTACGCGGAAGAGAACGAAGAGAACGACGACTCACCCGGCGATTCGGGGCATGGGATCAAAGCGGAATGGCGGCAGGCGAAAAGGGAATTTCGCGAGCTGCGAAATGACCTCAAAGCGGCGCTGCACGAGACGTTTGATGCTGGTCCAGACGAACGTAAGAGAGTCTTCGCGATCCTTCGCCGGGCCATCGAAGAAATCCGAGGCAAGTAGCCACGGCGCTTGGAATTGCTGGAACGCCTGCATTTGTGGGGTGAGCCGAGAAGTGCAGAGATCCTTCGTTGGGAATCTTCGCTTTTGCGAAGGTTCCGCTTCCTCGGGATGACTGCGGTTCGCCACATGGATTGCTTATCGCTACGCTCAGGGGGCGCGGTGGCCGAATTTGTAGGTCAGGCTTACGCTGGCGTACGAGGGGATGCGGACGCCGACTACTTCCTGGATATCGGAGGGGAAGAAATTTTCGGTAGTCTGGCCGGTGTAGCCGCTGGCGATCAGGAAATTCAAGCCCGCGTCCATGCGGCCATTCCAAAAGGGACGAACCACCGCGCCGCGAAATTCTTTTACCGGAGTGCCGGTGCATTCGGCGGTCAGGATGGGGAGGCATCCTGTGCCCAGGGGTTTCGTGCCCACATATTCGAATTCTCCGCGAGCTTGCAGACGAAACGGCAGCTTCTGAATGGTTCCTAACAGATCGAAGATAGTGCGGGGCGCTTCGGGCGTGGGTTGTCCGGTGTCGAGGTCGCGGGCGTCGGCTTTGGAGAAGGTTGCGAGGAGCGAAGCCGAGCGGAAGTTTTGACGCACAGTCACCGTCATGAATCGAAGGCGGCTCGGCCCCTCGTCAAATGGGAGGCCGGTATCCGGGTCGAGCTTTGCCAGTTGCTCGCTGCTGGTGACGTGGCCCAGAGTAAGGCGAACATCGGTTTTGTGGATGGTTTTGCTGGCGACGAGCTGATAAGAATGCGCCGTGGCCACCGGCGTGCCGGGCGCGGTTCCAGTGCCGATGCGCGGGTCTTCGGTAAAGAACGACTGGCCAAAGCTCAGAGAGATTAATGGAACGTACCAGGAATCCTTGGGGAGAAAAGAGACTGTAGCCTTCGGCGAGTTCACGCCTACCCATTTCTGAAACGAATTCTCGGCGTGCAAAAGATCGTCATTGTCAAAATCAATTTCATCGCGACGCCAGCCGAGATAGTAGCGGAAGTAACGAGTGAGAGCGCCCTCCGCGGCAATGTAAGGCGAGAGTGATCCGATGGTGACATTGTTCGAGTCGACGGGAAGGAATGGGCGGTAATAGTTGGGCTCGGCGGGATTGAAAAATCCGTAGTGGTCGAGATCGTCCCGCCGCGGTGCTTCGCGGTTGTAGTCGAAGCCTCCGAGCAGGGAAAGATATTCGGCGATTTTGTTTAAGTAGTTCACGCTCGCGCCGGCGGCGGTGCGGAACTCGCTTTGCCGGATGAGGCCTTGTCCGAAATCCGAAAAAAGAGACAAATTGTAGGTACGAAAAAAGCCGGACAGCTGCAGTTGCTGGCTCCCGCTGAGTTGCCAGACGTCGTTGAGCGCTACAAGCGCGGTATGGGTCTGGTCTTTTTGGCGGGGATCGATAGTGTCTCCGAAATTGGGGAATTTGGCATCGGCGGAGTTCGGAGCAAAGATTGGGACGAGTCCGGGAACATAGGAGAAACCGTAATATCCGATGCCGAATAAAGTGAGCCGGTGCCGACCTGTCTGGAATACGCGCTCGCCGTTGAATTTGTATTGTTGGCGATGTTCGAGGCGATCAAGAAATCCGTTGCCGTAGGCGGCTTCGAAGGCTAGCCACGATTGGGGGCTGGGGCTTAATCCTGCAACCACGTCGATGTCGCGGTAGTCTCCCGTGACCGTGATGAACGGGTCGAGTTGGGAGCGCATCCCGTAGGTCGCCGCGAGATTGACCGAGTGATTGCCTTCGCGAACGTTGAATGCGCCGCCGTCGATCTGCACACTTTCGAGAACTTCGGGAATATAAATGTTTGGATCGGCATAGCCGTTGCCGTGCGCGTTTGCCGACAAATTATTGGGCACGAGGTAGGTGCCTACGGCGATGTATTGAGCGATGGGTTCACCGTGATCTCCGGCGACGCCTGGAGCGAAATATTGCGGCGCCTTGATGCCGCTGGAGGCAGTTTCAATGGGGTATCCAGGGATGGAGACGGGCGCTCCCGGGCGGCCAGGGTTAGCGTCGAGCAATCCCTGACGAACGAAAACTTTTTCACCGGGATCAGGAGAGAGCACGTCGGACTCGTTTATATCGGCGGTGACTGTGACGCTCTCAGTTCGCGGAGAGAGCTGGGTCATTTGAATCTCAATTTCCGGATTGCCGATTGCGCGGACGCCAATCGGACGGGTGACGGGCTGGAATCCGGAAGCGTCCGCTTTGAGAATGAAATCGCCAGCCGAACTGACCTTCACCAAAAATTGCCCGTGCGGCCCCGATGTAGCGCGCGCGAGAACCCGATCGCGCTCGAGGAGTTGGATTGAAGCGTTGGGCAGGGCATTCCCCTGGGGATCGGCAATCCGGCCCTTCAGCGTGATCTCTTGCGCGAACAAGGCGCAGTGCACGAGGAACGGGAGTAAGAAAAGTAAGCTCTTGACTCCCTTCATACGACAATTTCTCCCTTGGCCTATCCCGACGGATTGTGAAGAGTGAGACGCCGATTTGCCCTTCTCACCTATTGCGGATTCCGCGGCGCGTTTGGATTAGCAAGAGTTATCCCACTCAACTCGGCCACTTCACGAGCACAAGGGTAACAGGATTCAGGCCATTCGCCGCTAGGGGGAGAAGGCCGAGGGCAGCGGACAGGAATATTACCCCCACACTACTTCAGCGCGCGCTCGAAGTGGTCTTCAATCAGGTGGAAGAGGTGATCGCGATCGTCCGCGCCGCGGATGCTGTGGGTCTTGTTGGGATAAACCATGAATTGAAATTGCTTGCCCGCTTTGACCAGAGCGTCGACCATCTGAATACTGTTCTGGAAGTGCACATTGTCGTCACCCGTACCGTGCGCGAGCAGGAGCGAGCCCTGCAACTTGTCGGCTACATTGGCCAGGTTCATGTCAACGTAGCTCGTGGTGTCTTTGTCGGTGGGCAGGCCGTTGTTTCGTTCAGTGTAGATGGAATCGTAATTGCGCCAGTCGGTAACCGGGGCAACGGCTGCGCCAGCCTTGAAGCGGTCCGAATGGGTCATCGCGTAAAGGGTCATGGACGCGCCATTGCTCCAGCCCCAAATCCCCACACGGCCGCGATCGAGCTGGGGATACTGGGCGAAGAGCTGATCGAGCGCGGTCATCTGGTCGTTCAACTCAACCGCCCCGTATTGATGACGCACAGCCGTCATAAACTTGCGATCGCGGGCGGGAGTGCCGCGATTGTCGACGGTGAAGATGGCAAATCCGCGCTGCGCCAGAATTTGATGAAACAGGCCGGACGATCCAGTCCAATCTTCGATCCAGGTGTTCCTGACTAGTTGCGCGGCGGGGCCACCGTAGATGTTTACGATGAGGGGAATTTTGTTGGACGTGGTTTCCGGGGGAAGCAAGAGTTCGCCATACAAAGTCGTCCCGTCGTCCGCTTTGAACTCAAGGAACTTGGGCGCAGTCAACGCATAGTCGTCCACGCTGCGGGAGTCCCAGAGCTTCTCGCAGTTTCCGCCGGCGGTGCAAAAGCGCCAGCGCGGCGGCGTCATCAGGTTAGAAAACTCGTCGACGTAATGTTTGCCATCATTGGCGAATGTAGGGCTATGAGTTCCGTCTTCGGTCGAAATGCGCTTGAAATCGGAGCCATCCAACTTCACCGCGTAGAGCTGGCGCTGGCGAGGATCGTCTTTGTTGCAGATGAAATAAACTACGCCGTCGGCCTCGTCGACAGCCTGAACGCCAAGCACTTCGAAATCACCCTTGGTGAGTTGACGTTCCTGCTTGGCATCGTTCGCGAGTGGATTCGCTTTGTCGAAGCTATACAGATAAATCTGGGTGGTCCCATCGCGCCAGCTTGACCAGAGGAAACGGTCTCCGGACGCCAGGATTGTCATGTCATCGTTCACGTTGATCCAAGCGTTGGGTGTGGTTTCAGTCAGAACTTTACGCGAACGTCCGGTGTGGGCGTCGGAAAAGTAAAGGTCCATGCGATCCTGGGCGCGATTCATTGCTTCAGCCCAGAGCACGCCATCGAGCAGCCAGCCAAAACGCGGTATGTAGGTGTCGGGGTCATCGGGCAGCGTGATCCATTTGATGTCACCGCCGGAAGCGCTAACCACGCCCAGACGCACCACCGGATTCGGATCGCCGGCTTTGGGATACTTTTCCATATCGACGGTCGGATGCGTCGGCATCCAGTCGGTGATTGGATACGTGGGAACACGGGTTTCGTCCATGCGGAGAAAGACGATGCTTTTACTGTCGGGCGACCAGAAATAGTTGCTGCGAACACTCAATTCTTCGGCGTAAACCCAGTCGACCTCGCCGTTCATCAGGTTGGTATCTTTCTTTTTCTCGTCTTTATCCTTGTCCCTGTCGTCTTTGTCGTGGGTAAGTTGGGTTTCAGTGTCGTTGGACAGGTGTCGAACATAGAGGTTGTGCTTGCGCAGGTAAGCCAGGCGGCTGCCGTCAGGAGAAAACTTGGGATCGCTGCTGCGGTCGGACGACGCACTGAGTTGGACGGCGGTGCCGTTTTCGAGCGAGTAGAACCAGAGCTGGCCTCGCGGGATAAAGAGAATGTGTTTCGAGTCAGGTGCCCAATAGTATGGTTCGACGTGATAGCGGTTGATGCGTTCAATCTCACGCTCGTCCTTGATTTTTTCGATGGGCGGAGCAAGTGTGGCCAATTTGGTTTCACTGACCAACAGCGTTTTCTTACCCGTAGCTGCGTCCACCGACCACAACTCACCGTGTTCACCGGAGTCGTCGCGCTGGATGTAGGAGAACTTCGTATGGTCGGGCGTCCACTGGATGGTTTCCGGAGGACGTCCGGTGATGCCGCCCGGGGCGAAGATGGCCTCAATGGTGAGAGGCTTTCTCGCCGGCGGGTTGGCAGTCTGGCCGCCCGCGAGGGTGACTAGCGACCAGCAGATGAGCGTCCCACTAATGAGTCGGGTCACGAGGCATCTTCCGTGCATAAAAGTTGACTCTTAAGGCCGGCTGAAAAGTTTACACTGGAAGAGCGAGTTCGTGCAGGCTGGGTCCTTATCCGTGCACGCTGCCAGCAACGACTCTACAGGGTGCGTGCTAAAATTGTGGAAGTCTACTTTTGAAGATGCTTCCAGACGTTCAAAACCTGATCGCATTGCAACAGGCGGATCGGGAAATCCTGCGCCTGCGGGAAGAAATTGCGGCCCTGCCCAAACGGGTAGCTGTCATTGAAGAGAGGTTGGCGGGAACCAAGGCGGTTCTTGAAAAGGCCAAAAGCGCTGTCAAGGCCGACGAATCCGCCCGCCGGAAATACGAAAGCGCGATTTCGGACCAGCAACAGAAGATTTCGAAGTATCGCGACCAATCGCTTGCCGTCAAGACCAACGAACAATACAAAGCCCTGCTGCACGAGATTCAGTTCGCCGAAGAGGACATTCGTGCCAACGAAGACAAGATTCTGGAGTTAATGGTCAACGCTGAGATCCGCGAGAAGGACGTGAAGGCGGCGGAACTCGAGTTGAAGGCGGAGACCGCGGAGATCGAGAAGGAAAAAGTCGAAGCGCGGCAGCGGACGGCGGAAGACGAACAGCAGTTGGCCGAATGGAACGCTAAACGCGATACAGCTCGAGCCGGCGTCGACGCCGATCTGCTTCGCCAGTATGATCGAGTTGCGAAGCATCGCGGATCGGGCCTTTCCGAAGCTCGAGACCACAAATGCATGACTTGCCAGGTCATGCTGCGCCCGCAGACCTACAATGAGGTGCGCGCGGCAACTCACGTGGTCGTCTGCGAGTCCTGCCAGCGGATTCTTTACCACGACCCAGCTCATGACGAGCAGCCGGATCCCGCAGTGATTGCAAGGCGGCGCCGGGCCCACCCTAAGTTTGAATCCAGCCAAGCCTGGTATTACCGGCCGAGTTTCGAGGATCATGGGGAAGTATTTCTGGTTTATTTCAACAACAAGGGAGAATCGAGCCGCCACGTTTTCGACAGCTCGTCCGGGCGCGGCTTGGGCGATATTCTTGTCCGCGAAGGGGAGTATCGGCTGGCGTTTCCCGAAGACTTCAACGACGATGTTATCCGACTGAATGGAAGCTGGTCTGAGTCCGAGCTCGAGGAGTGGGGCAATGAACTTCCCACGGCAACGCTCGATGCTCTCCATCGAGACCTCGATCTTGCGAGGGTGGAATCGCGCAAGCGCGGCCACGCGAGGACTGAGGCTGTTGCTTCCGAGCATCCCGCCGCCAGCTGAAGGCCCAGCCTAAACTCCATCTTTTGTCGTCCCAAGCAAAGCGACTAAGATTTTCTCATATCAGGAAGAACCCAGATTCCTCGTCGCTTCGCTCCTCGGAATGACAACATGAGGAGGGCTGGACAGCCGAGGGTTGGCTGTCCCCACGCAGACCTTGAAGTAAGATTCTTCCATGCCTAAAAAATCAGCCGACCACGGGCTTCCTGTGGTGAAAGTGTCACGCCGCGGAGCCAACCGGCTCGAGGATGGGCACGTGTGGGTCTATCGTTCCGACATTCTTGACGCGAACGGCATCGGTCCTGGCACCCTCGTTGGTGTGGCTGACGAACGAGGGAAATTCCTGGGCACAGCTTTGTACAGCAGCGCATCGCAGATTGCGATCCGCATGATTGCGAAGGAGACTGTCAAAGACCTCGATAGTCTGATGCGAAAACGAATTCGAGAAGCGATCGCCTATCGTGAGCGAGTCGTCCGCGATACGGACGCGTACCGAATGGTTTTCAGCGAAGGAGATTTCCTGCCGGGCCTGATTGTGGATCGCTACAACGACTTGCTTTCACTCCAGGTGCTCACCCAAGCGATGGATGCCGAAGCGGTACGCCAAGTGATTGTTTCCGAACTAACAGAGCGGCTAAAACCGGCGGCAATCGCCGAGCGCGTCGATCCCCGAGTGCGGGAGTTGGAACAGTTGGCAGCCCGAACCTCCGGTCTGCTGCAAGGCGAAAAGACGAGCACGCAGTTTTCAATGAATGGCGTCCGCTTCCACTACGACGCTTTCGAGGGCCAGAAAACCGGGGCATTTCTCGATCAACGCGAGAACTATGCGGCAGCGGCGCAGTATGCACGGGGTGAAGCGCTGGACGTGTTTTGTTATCACGGCGGATTCGCTCTGCACCTGGCGAAGCACTGTTTCAAGGTGACGGGAGTGGATAGCTCACGACCTGCGCTTGAAGTCGCAGACCGCAATGCTGCCTTGAACGGGCGCGAAATCGAATGGATCGAAGCCAACGCCTTCGACTTGCTTCGCGACTACGCCAGCGCCGGCCAGCAGTACGACGCCATCGTCCTCGACCCCCCAGCCTTCGCCAAGAGCAAGAGCAATCTGGAAACGGCACTGCGCGGTTACAAAGAACTCAACCTGCGGGCTCTGAAGATGCTCCGGCCCGGCGGGATCCTGGTGACCTGCTCTTGTTCCTACCACGTGAGCCCGGCGGATTTCACCGGGGTGGTTGCCCAGGCCGCCCGAGATATGCACAGAAATCTTCGTATCCTGGAGAACCGGACCCAGGCGAAGGACCATCCCATACTTCTGGAAGTCCCAGAAACGGCGTACTTGAAGTGCCTCATGTTGGCTGTAAGTTGATGAAAAGCAATACTAATCATATATTGACAATAATACACTCATATTTTATGCTTCTTTTACGCTAACTTGGCATCCAAGGCTATGTAGGAAGCCATAAAACCAAAAGCATTTGAAGGAGGATTTAACATGACCGTACTAACCCGTTGGGAGCCGTTTCGCGAGTTCAACACTTTGCAAGATCGCCTAAACCGTTTGTTCCGTGATTCGGTGGCTGCCGATCAGGACCAGTCTTTGACCACGAGCGCTTTTGCGCCGCCGGTGGATGTGTACGAAGACGAACACAACATCACGCTGAAAATCGAAGTCCCGGGCATTGACGAGAAGGACATCGATGTTCGCATCGAGAACAACACTCTGACTGTGCACGGCGAACGCAAGTTCGAAAAGGAAGAGAAAGAAGAGAATTACCGTCGCGTGGAGCGGCAATATGGAAGCTTCACCCGGTCCTTCACTCTGCCGACAACTGTGGATGCAGAGAAGGTCTCGGCCAACTACGACAAGGGAGTCCTGAAGATCGCTTTGGCGAAAAAGGCGGAAGCCAAGCCCAAGCAGATCAAAGTCAACGTTGGTGGTGAGAAGACTCTGGAAGCCAAGGCTCCAGGCAAAGCCGCGTAAGTTGTCAGTAGCGCGGGGGGACAGCCGACCTCGGCTGTCCGGTCGAGCGAAGCTCGGCAGTTTTGACGGGAGACGGCGACGTCTCCCGTTTTCATGTTCGATGCTTCGAAAACTTGAGGTCGCAATTGCGACCTCAAGTACGGAGCTTGTCATTCTAAGCGAAGCGAAGAATCTCTTTCTATCAACTCAAACAAATTCATAGACCCTTCGCTTCGCTTAGGGTGACAATAGATAAAAGGAAAAAGTTATGGCCATTCGTTGGGATAAATTCACAGTGAAGGCGCAGGAAGCGGTTCAACGCGCCAACAATCTGGCATCGGAGCACGGCAATCCCGAGCTCATGCCGGTGCATCTTCTGGCCGCATTGGTCGAGGACAAGGAAGGCATCGTTCCACCTGTGCTCGAAAAGGTGGGGGTTGGTCCGCAAGCGGTCTTGCACGATGCGTACGGTGTCATTGACGGCCTGCCGAAAGTTTCGGGCAGCGCGGCGCAGCCGACTACTTCCAACGCCCTGAATCAGCTGCTGGACAAGGCTTTCAAAGAAGCCAGCAATTTTAAGGACGAATACGTTTCCACCGAGCACTTGCTGCTGGCAGCAGCGCAGCTCAAGCGCGATCCGGCGCACGAAATCCTGGCGCGGCATGGCGCAACCTACGATGCGATTCTGAAAGCGCTCACTTCGGTGCGGGGCTCGCAGAAGGTAACGGACCAAAATCCAGAAGATAAGTATCAATCGCTGTCGCGCTATACCCGCGACCTGACCGAACAGGCGCGTCGCGGCAAACTTGATCCTGTAATTGGCCGCGACGAAGAAATTCGCCGCGTGGTGCAAGTGCTTTCCCGGCGCACGAAAAATAACCCGGTGCTCATCGGAGAGCCGGGCGTGGGCAAGACTGCAATTGTGGAAGGCCTGGCGCAGCGCATTATCTCCGGCGACGTGCCCGAAGGGTTGAAAAACAAGCGCGTGGTGGCGCTCGATCTGGGTGCCATGTTGGCCGGCGCAAAGTATCGGGGCGAGTTTGAAGATCGCCTCAAAGCCGTGCTCAAAGAGATTGAAGATTCTTCAGGACAGGTCATTCTTTTTATCGACGAGCTTCATACGCTGATCGGCGCGGGCGCGGCCGAGGGCGCCATGGACGCCTCCAACATGCTCAAGCCGGCGCTGGCTCGTGGCGAGCTGCGTGCGATTGGAGCCACGACGCTCAACGAGTACCGCAAGCACATCGAAAAAGACCCAGCTCTGGAGCGGCGTTTCCAGATTGTTTTCGTCGGCGAGCCCAATGTCGAGGACACGATCGCCATCCTGCGCGGCCTGAAAGAACGCTACGAAGTGCATCATGGGGTGCGCATCAAAGACTCGGCAATTGTCGCAGCCGCAACTCTGTCCCATCGCTACATCTCTGATCGCTTCCTACCGGACAAAGCAATCGACCTCATTGATGAGGCGGCAGCGTCGCTGAGAATTCAAATTGATTCTCTGCCCACGGACATCGACCAGCTGGAGCGTCGTGCGACGCAACTCGAAATCGAGCGTCAAGCATTAAAGAAGGAAGACGACGCGAATTCGAGAGACCGGCTTTCGGTGATTGATAAAGAGCTGGCGGAGATTCGCGAAAAAGCCAATACGCTGAAGGCCAACTGGAAGCGGGAAAAAGAACTGATCGCGCATTCCCGTGCTCTGAAAGAACAGATCGAGCAGTTGAAGATCGAAGAACAAGCCGAAGAGCGCAAGGGAAACCTGCAGCGCGTGGCCGAGATTCGCTATGGCCTGCTGCGCCAGACTGAAGACGAGCTTAACAAGCTCACGGCGCAGATGGAAGTTAAGGGCAAGGCGCGCATGTTGAAAGAAGAAGTGGACGAGGAAGATGTTGCCCGCATCGTGTCCAAGTGGACTGGCATTCCGGTTTCTAAAATGCTCGAAGGGGAAGTCAAAAAGCTGATCAGCATGGAAGATCGGCTGCGGGACCGCGTTGTCGGACAGGACGAGGCGCTGGAGCGGGTTGCAAACGCCATCCGCCGCTCGCGAGCCGGATTGAGCGATCCCAAGCGTCCCATCGGTTCGTTTATTTTCCTGGGTCCTACGGGTGTGGGTAAAACTGAACTCGCGCGTGCGTTGGCGGAATTTCTCTTCGACGATGAACACGCCATGGTCCGAATCGACATGTCCGAATACATGGAGAAGCATGCGGTATCGCGGCTCATCGGCGCGCCGCCGGGATATGTTGGATATGAAGAGGGTGGGCAGCTCACCGAGCAGGTGCGGCGTCGCCCGTACGCGGTCGTGCTGTTCGATGAGATCGAGAAGGCGCATCCCGATGTCTTCAACGTGCTTTTGCAAATGATGGATGACGGCAGGCTCACCGACGGAAAAGGACGTACGGTCGATTTCCGCAACACCGTGATCATTATGACTTCGAACCTCGGGTCCTCTTTTCTGCAGGCCGAGGGCTTGCGTTCCGAGAAGGATTTCGACGAAGCCTCGAAGCAGGTCATCAATACTCTGCACGGGCACTTCAAACCGGAATTTCTCAACCGTGTGGATGACATCATCGTTTTCCGTCCGTTGGGCAAGGAACAGCTGGTGAAGATTATCGAGCTGCGCCTGGAAGATGTGCGGCATCTGCTGGCCGATCGCAAGATTTCGCTGGAGCTGACCGACGCCGCGAAAGATCTACTGTTTGCCGAGGGCTTCGATCCGAATTTCGGAGCACGCCCATTGAAGCGGGCAATCCAGAAGATGGTGCAGGATCCGCTGGCGCTGAAGATTTTGGACGGTGAAGTTCTGCATGGCGATCACGTCGTCGTCGATGCCGACAAGAAGGCGGGCAAGATGAAATTTGAAGTCAGCAAACGCGTGGGCGAGCAAGAAGCGGTAAAGGCGAAAAGGTAAAAGCGGCCACGGATTTACTCGGATGGTCACGGGTCTGAAAGAAGATTGGGAAAATCACTCGTGCGAATCCGCGAGATCCGTGGCTATCCTTTTTCGAACGCTTCTGCCGCGGGTTCCTGATACAGATACCAGACGATTATCACGCGAACGATAACCCCAAGTCCGGCCCAGAGCAGCGATGCGCTAAAATCCACAGCCGCGGTCGAGACACTCGGGACGAGCATTACAACGCCGACGAATGCCACAACAATGGCAGCCCGCCGCGCCCAATTGTTGAGACGCAGCAGTCCCCATCCAAGCAGCACTCCCACTCCTGCCATCAACAAGAACATGTAGGGCCCAGCGAGCTCCAGGCCGTTGAGCAACGGCGCTCCTAGCGCCATCGATGCCGCGCCGGGAGACACCAGCATGACTGCGCCAAGCAAACCGAGATACGCCGCAGAGAGAAAGAAGACGATCGCAATGGCGGTGACACCGGTGGGCCTCGACTTGTCCGGCATGAAGTCACCTCAGCCTTGAATTGAAGCACAGATAAAGTCAGGTTGTTGGTTTTACAGACGCTGACACGAGCTCCCTTTATAAGTCGACGCGGAAGACGCATGACGTTCGGTCCAGCTAAAACGTTTCAGAAGAACTGCGCTGCGCCGATGGAGTAAGTAGCGTTTTGCGAGGTAACGATGCGGCGAATTGTCGTGACGGTCGTCTTGACGGTGGTTCTGCTCGGATGCGAGGGTTCGCAGAGTCCGGGTCCGACAGGATTTATAAATCAGACGCGGCATTCCGACGCGGATCTGATGGCGATCTGGAAGGGAGCGCAGCAAAGTTTAACTCGGCAGTTCCAACTCAACCCATTGCAGCAGCTCTCGAACGGCGCAACCGCAGACACTCGTCCCGGCGATCCGCGTGCCTTGAGCGTGGAGCCTCATCAGCTGCTGGTGGCGTCGGAACCCGACGTTTCATCCGAGCTCTTATTCGCTGAGACGGGCGAACAGCGGCCCAACCCAACCGGCATGATTGCCTGTCCAAAGCCCTGCAATGTGCGCTATTCCACGGCGTATTCGTCTTACCGACCCGAACTGACGAAGTACGCTGCGTCATGGGAGCTGAACGGCGACAACTTCAACGTGATCCTGGAATACGAGTTTGAGAATCACATCCTCAGTGCGCTGGGCTACGACATGACGTGGCGATAAAACTGGAAGCCCCAGACTTTCGACGTCATCCTGAAAGACCCGTCAGGTCTTGAAGGATCTCGCGAGTAGTGAAACTGCCCTTGGCCGTTCCGCTACTTCTTTTCTTTCTTGCTGGAAGTTTCTGACTTGGACTTTTCGCTCGCCTTGGAAGACTTTTCTTCCTTCTTCGAAGCCGACTCGTCTTTCGAGGCAGATTCCTTCTTAGACGCGGCTTCATCCTTCGACTTGGAATCCCCATTCGACGAAGAAGCGGTTGCCGAGGGCTTTTTGGCGTAGTCGGTGACGTACCACCCTGAGCCTTTGAACTGAACCGCGGGTGCGGTAATCGTCTGCTCGACGGGACCGCCGCAATCCGGACACTTCTTCATGGGACGATCGGAATACTTCACGATCCGTTCGAAGCGGTGATGACACTTCTTGCACTCGTATTCGTAAAGTGGCATGGACTCCTGAAATTGCTTCCTGAAACGCAGGCAAAAACCAACTGCACTGTTCTTGATTTTAGGGTCCGCAGCCATTCCCGTCAATTTATATGAGGCAGGTGCAGACTTTGCCTCAGTGATAGACTCCGTCGAGGCAATCCAAGAAATGAAACCCAGCGAAACCGATGCCGATTCGCGCCATGCTCTTGTGCCCGGCCTTTATTTGGTGGCAACGCCGATTGGCAATCTGGAAGACATTACGCTGCGAGCCTTGCGGGTGCTGAAGCAAGTCGACCTTATCGCCTGCGAAGACACGCGCCAGACGCAGAAGCTGCTCAATCACTACGGCATTAGCACGCGTACCACCAGCTATCACGAACACAATGAGATGACCCGCGCCGCCGAACTTGTGGTTGATCTTGAGCAAGGCGCGCGGATCGCACTGGTGACGGACGCGGGAATGCCCGGAATTTCTGATCCGGGATTCCGGCTAATCTCGCTGGCCATTCGGCATCACGTCGCGGTCGTGCCAATTCCGGGCGTGTCGGCGTTTCTGGCAGCTCTCGTGGCCAGTGGCTTACCTACGGATTCATTTCGCTTCAGCGGATTTCTTCCCGCCAAGGTTAGGCAGCGGCGGCAGCTTCTGGAAAGCATTTTCGAATCGCCCCGCACGCAGGTGTTTTACGAGGCTCCGCATCGGGTGAAAGAATCGCTCGAAGATATTGTGGAGATTCTGGGTCAGGAGCGGCATGTAGTGATCGCTCGCGAAGTGACCAAGATCCACGAAGAGTTCTTGCGAGGGAATGCTGGCGACGTTCTGGAAACGCTGAAGGCGCGCGGCGATATCAAGGGAGAGATCACGCTGCTGATTGGCAAAATGGAAGGTACACAGAAAAAAGAATTGTCTTCGCGAGTGGGTGTCCGGCAAAGGCTTGAGCAAATTATGACCGCGGAGAAGCTCGACGAGAAAGCTGCGCTGAAGAAAGTCGCGAAAGAGCTGGGGATATCGAAGAGCGAGGCTTATCGGGAATTACAAAGAAGCAAGTGACGATAGCTTGCGCTTTAAATGCCTTGATATTGCCCCGCCATACAACCTATAATCAACATTGATTAATGTTAATCAATCAACTATGAAAAGCATAGTCCATCGAATTCCGCTCACTCGAGCCCGCATCAACCTCGGCCAAGTTGTCCGCCGAGCGCACATTAACCGGGAGTACTTCATCCTTGAAAAAGACGGCATTCCTGTCGTTGGCATCATGCACGTAGACGATTTGGAAGACTATCTGGAACTTCGCGATCCCAGTCTCAAGAAGCAGATCGGGAAGAGTAACGCCGAGTATCGTCGAGGAAAGACGCGCGAAGCCAGCAAGTTCCTGGCTGAACTTCAGCGGCCAGTCGCTAAAGCAAAAAAATAGTATGACCTCGCGGTTCCTCGTCCTAACAACGCGCTGGCGCGAATACCGTTTGAGGTACGACATCCTTGGGACTGCAGTTGTAATGCACTCTTTCCGCCACCGAAAAGAAGCTTATTGATTTGTGTTGCGCCTCTCAGGCCGCGCTGGCTGAAAGGGGCTATTTGTCGGTCAGCTCTCGCTTAACCGCGTCGCTCACCTGTTTGCCGTCCACGCGAAGGCCGGCTCCGTTGAATCGTGCCATCGCGTTCTTCATGACCGTGCCCATGTCTTTTATGGTGGGTGAGCCCATCTCGGCAATGACGGCTTTCACGCCGGCTACAATCTCCTCGTCGCCAGCCGCCTTGGGCATGTAAGCCTCGATGATTTTGATTTCGGCCGCTTCTTTGTCCGCCATTTCCTGACGGCCGCCCTTGGTGAATTGCTCTACCGATTCTTTCCGCTGTTTGATCAGGGTGCCCAACACCTGCTGGGCCTCTTTGTCATCGAGCGGAGCCATCTTGTCGATCTCACGATTCTTGAGCGCAGTCTTCACCATTCGTAAGGTCGACAGCCTCTGCTCCTCGCGGGCCTTCATCGCGCTAATAATGTCTTTCTGAATCTGTTCGATCAGGCTCATGATGCGGCAATTATAGCGGAGCGGTTCTACATTCAATGTGCCCGGTGTCATGAGCTTGATGTTTGAGCTCATACCTTGAAAACGCGGGCGAGGGCATGTCAGAAGCACCAGCTTCCGATAAACTACTTGAGAACAGAATTCTTACGATCCTAAGGACGTTATCGGAATGCTGCGCAAGAACCGTCTCTTCACTCCCGGCCCCACGCCCATTCTTCCGGCGGCTCAGACCGCGATGGCGTCATTTGCCATGCACCATCGCACGGCTGACTTTCGCGCTTTGTATTCGCGAGTGCTGGCCGACATGAAGGATTTCATTGGCACTCAGAACGACGTTCTGGTGCTGGCTTCTTCGGGAACGGGTGTGATGGAAGGCTCGGTTTCGAATCTGACTTCGCCGGGAGATAAAGTGCTCGTGCTCACGGCGGGCAAGTTTGGCGAGCGCTGGCGTGATCTGGGCAAGGCCTTCGGTTGTGCGGTCGATGTGCTAAGCGTGCCATACGGGCAGACTTTCTCGCTCGACGAGGTTCGGCAAAAGCTCGCGCCGGATATTCGCGCAGTGTACATGCAGTCGACCGAGAGTTCTACGGGCGCGCGGCATGACGTAAAAGGTATTGCGCACTTGGTGCGTAAGTCTGGCGACGAAATACTGCTTGTCGTAGACGCGATCACGGGCTTGGGCACGACGCACTTCGATGTGGATGGTTGGGGCATTGACGTCATCATTGGCGGATCGCAGAAGGCGCTCATGATCGCGCCTGGCCTGGCCTATTGTGCTGTCAGCGAACGCGCGTGGAAACGCATGGAAACGGCGAAGTCTCCGCGCTACTACTTCGATTTTCGCAGGGAGCGCAAGGCCGCGGCCAAGGGTGAGTCGGCGTACACTCCAGCGACGTCGTTGTTCGCTGCTCTGGGCGCAGCGCTCGATTTCATTCGGCAGATGGGGGCCGGCGATTTGGTAGCGGGCCGCAAAGCGCTCATTGACAACGCGGAACTGGCAGCGGAAATGACTCGCGCCGGCGCGCGGGCTTTGGGACTGAAGCTCTTTGCTCCGTCGGCTCCGGCAGCCGCTCTTACTGCGATTC
This sequence comes from Terriglobales bacterium, assembly GCA_050012915.1. Lineage (GTDB taxonomy): Bacteria > Acidobacteriota > Terriglobia > Terriglobales > Acidobacteriaceae > JABDBE01. The sequence goes on from JBEKGG010000009.1 coordinate 17,322, forward strand.
AGTCTCCGGGCGGTATCGACTCCGGCGCTATCGTAAAACAATTTCGCGACTGCTTCGCGGCGGTTGTCGCCAACGGCCAAGGCGAGATGAAGGGAGAGCTCTTCCGCATCGCGCATCTGGGATACTACGACTATCTCGATACGGTTGGGATTCTGGCTGCGCTTGAGCAGGTGCTCGCCAACGTAACCGGGCACCCTGTCGAATATGGCGCAGCAGTTCGCGCGGCGCAGGAAGTCTACGCCAAGCATATGGAATCGAACTCGATCGTCGCGTCCGTTACGCGCAGTTAAAATTTCCAAATTCGCCACGGATTCTCGCAGAGCGACATGGATCAGGATTCTAAAGGTTTAGTTGTATCTGCGATGATCCGTGAAATCCGCGGCCGATTTAACTAACTATGAAAATTGTTATTGCTGAAAAGATATCGGCGTCAGCCGTAGACTTACTGCGCGAGCCGCGCTGGATCGTCATCACGCCCGATCAGATGGAAGGCGGATTGGCGGCCCAATTGGAATCCGCAGACGCGCTAATCGTGCGCTCGGCAGTGCAAGTGAATGCTGAGCTTTTAGTCAAGGCGCGAAAGCTGCGCGTGATCGGGCGGGCCGGAGTCGGAGTCGACAACATCGATCTCGAACCCGCGACGCGCCAGGGCATCGCCGTGATGAATACGCCCGGAGCGAATGCTGTCGCGGTAGCGGAACATACCTTGGCGATGATGCTGGCTCTGGCTCGCCATCTCTGCCGGGCGAACGAGTTGATGCATGCCGGCAAGTGGGAGAAAAAATCTCTGCAAGGCTCGGAACTGAGGGGCAAGACGCTCGGCATCGTCGGATTGGGACGTGTCGGGATGGAAGTGGCTCGGCGAGCGCGAGCGTTCGGGATGGAAGTCATCGGGCACGATCCATTCGTCTCGATCGCAGTCGCCAAAGAGCAGGGCATCGCGCTGGGCAAGCTGGAGGAAGTTTACGCGACATCGGATTATCTGACGCTGCACGTCGGACTCACTCCTCAAACCACGGGCATGATCAACGCCGAAACATTAAGGAAGATGAAACGCGGCGCGCGTCTGGTGAACTGTGCGCGGGGGGAACTGGTCGATGAATCTGCGCTCGCACACGCCCTGAAGCAAGGCCATTTGGCTGGGGCTGCGTTGGATGTTTTCGTCGAGGAGCCGTTGAAGAACTCTCCGCTCACAGCATTGGAAAATGTAATTCTCACGCCTCACATCGGCGGTTCGACTCATGAGGCCCAAGAGGCCGTTGGCTATCAGATCGCCCTGCAGGTCAAGGAGTATCTCAAGCATGGAGTGATCCAGAACGCGGTGAATGTGCCTTCGGTTTCGCACGATGAATACGTCGAGCTGCAACCCTATATCGTGCTGGCCGAGAGATTAGGTTCGTTCCTGGCACAAGTCAGCGAAGGCGCATTGGAAGAAATCTCGCTGGGCTATAGCGGCCACATTGCAGAGTGGAAGACAGAGCTGATCCGCAATGGCGCTATTAAAGGCATTCTGAACGAGGCGCTGGAGGAAAAGGCGAACCTGGTGAACGCGGCAGCCATTGCTTCGTCACGTGGGCTGCGCATTCACGAAGAGCGGAAACCCAAAGGCTCGACTGGCGGCGCGGGCAGCGTGCTTTCCATTGCAGTAAAAGCTCAAGCGGAAGAACATGTCGTGAAAGGCGCTGTGTTACACAAAAATGACCCACGCTTGCTGCATGTAGACGGAATCGAAGTGGAGGCTCCGCTCGAACGCAATCTGATTTACCTTCGCAATCGCGATGTACCCGGCGTAATCGGAAAAGTAGGAACGATTCTAGGCAATCACAAGATCAACATTGCCGATTTCTCTTTAGGCCGCCGAGTCGGGAATGCCAAACCCCGCGAAGCCATTGCGGTGGTGCACGTGGATGGAGTCGTGCCCGAGCCGGTATTAGCGGAGCTCAGAAAAGTGGCGGCGATTCAGCAGGCGAAGGCTATCCGGCTGTTTTGAAGGCTTCTGCATAGATGTTCGAACGCGGCAGAACGCGAGTCTCTGACCAACCCGCGCCATCGCGGTACAATAATTGGTTGGGCGATGTCCGGCTCTTTACCATGCTGATGGGCCGCCACAGAGGGTACATGTTCGAAGTTACGGTTGACGATTCTTTTGCCGCGGGACACTACCTGCGCAATTACAAGGGCAAGTGCGAGAATCCGCATGGCCACAATTACAAGGTGCGGGTGACGCTGGCTGGCAAGGAACTGGACAAGGCCGGGCTGCTGCTCGACTTCAAGGATCTGCGCGAGGTGATGAAACACGCCATCGAGAGGCTGGATCACCAGATGATCAACGATTTAGAACCGTTCACCGTTTTGAATCCATCGGCGGAAAATCTCGCCAAGTATTTTTACGACCAGGCCAGCGAGAAGCTTGACAGCGTCACGAGTGGCCGGGTGCGGGTGAAGAACGTCACTGTATTTGAAACGGATACGACAACGGCGACCTATTCGGAGCCTTAGCCTGTCGTCCGACCGCAAGCCTCACCATGCAGATCACGGAGATTTACAAATCGATCCAAGGCGAATCCACGCACGCGGGACTGCCTTGCGTGTTCGTACGTCTGACCGGTTGTAATCTTCGTTGTTCGTGGTGCGACAGCGAGTACACTTTCAGCGGCGGTCATCGCATGACCGTGGAAGAGATTGTGGAAGAGGTGGAGCACTTGAGCGCGAGCGGACTGGTGGAGATCACGGGCGGCGAGCCGATGCTGCAGGAGCGCGAAGTAGTGCCACTGATGCAGCGCCTCCTGGACGATGGCTATACAGTTTTGCTCGAGACCAGCGGCGAAAGGCCGCTGGAGCGGGTTCCAAAAGGCATAGTCAAGATCGTAGACGTGAAGTGTCCAGATTCAGGTGAGGCCGACAGCTTCCACATAAACAACCTGGACGCTCTCGATTCTGCGGACGAAGTCAAATTCGTGCTGAGCACGCGGGCAGATTATGAGTTCGCTCGCGATTTTGTCGCGCGTCACAATCTGGCCCGACGGGTTACCGCGGTTTTGTTTTCTCCGGCGTTCCGCAAAGACGCGGCTGGCTCTCGAGACACCTCGCACTGTTTGCTTGATCCGCGTGAACTCGCGGAGTGGATGCTGGCGGACGACGTTCCGGCGCGTTTGGGATTGCAACTGCATAAGTTCATCTGGGACCCGGCGATGAAGAGCGTCTGATTGCACCACAGAGACACAGAGAAAGCGTGAAAGTCGGTCGAACGTTAAAGTGAGATGAAGTGGTCCAGCCGGCAGTTCTGTTTCTTGATTTCCCTTTGTCTCTGTGACTCCGTGGTTTGAGATGGTAAGAAAAGATAACTCTCGCGCAGTTGTTTTGCTCAGCGGCGGAATGGACTCCTGCGTCTGCGCGGCGCTGGCGGCGCGAGAGTTCGATGCAGCTGCCTTGCACATCAGCTACGGTCAGCGCACCGAAGAACGAGAAAAGCGCGCCTTTCTGGAGATTTGCGGCCGCCTGGGAATTCATGACAGGCTGGTGGTCCGGAACGAAGCGTTGCGGGCGATTGGTGGATCGGCTCTGACGGATTTAAATATCGCCGTTCCTGTATCCTCGACAATCGGGCGTGAGATCCCGATAACTTATGTTCCATTTCGTAACGCGCACTTTTTGGCGGTCGCGGTGAGTTGGGCTGAGGTCCTGGGAGCCGAAAAGATTTACATTGGTGCGGTGGAACAGGACAGTTCAGGATATCCTGATTGCCGTCCCGATTATTATCGTGCCTTTAACGAGGTCGTCAAGATTGGCACAAAAGATGGCCGGATCGAAATCGTAACGCCGTTGATCAAGAAGCGGAAATCCGAAATTGTGGCTCTTGGCCTTGAACTGGGTGCTCCGTTAGATTTAACGTGGTCTTGTTACAGTCGCGAAGATCGCGCTTGCGGAGTGTGCGATAGTTGTGTGCTGCGTCTCCGGGCCTTTCAGGAGGCTGGCGCCGAGGATCCGATCCCCTATTGCGAGATCGCAGAAGAGGCGTAGCGCCAACAGGTTTTTATTTCATAGCATTAAGAAATGCGCGCGACGTTTTCCGCGCCAAGAATGGAAATCGTGACGTTCAAGTTTGATCTGGAGGCAACGACGATGAAGCAATATTTCGTGGTATTGGCGCTTTTCATGTTGGCGGCGGGGCTGTGCGCCAGCCCGGCTTTTGCGCAGGACACCGGCAGCGTGAAGGGCGTTTGCAAGGACGTAGATGGCAAGCCGATCGTGGGTGCAACCGTCGAGTGGGTGAACACCGAGAACGGCCGGAAATACGACATCAAAACCAATAGCAAGGGCGAGTATTTTTCTTTGGGCATCGCGCTTGGCCATTACAAAGTCACTCTGTTAGGGACGGATGGCAAAGAAATTTTTCACTACAACGGGTTTACCGCCAGTTCGGATGAGAGCACGCTCGATTTTGACATGCAGAAGGAGGCTGCCAATGCCGCCAAAGGATCGGGTTTGACGCCCGAACAGATAAAGCAGCAGCAGGAACAGGCGGCCAACATTGCCAAAGAAAACATGACCATCAAGAGTCTCAACGAAAAGCTGGCTGCGGCTAAGACGGCTGCGGACGCTGGCGATTTGGATACTGCGATCGCACAAATGACGGATGCGACGAAGATGGATCCGAACCGCGATCTGCTCTGGGCCAAGCTGGGGGATTATGAAGCCACTTCGGCCGCCAAGCAGACCGACAGCGCGGAGAAAGCGAAGCGTTACGATGCGTCCGTTACCGATTACCAGAAAGCCGTGGATCTGAAACAGAAAGCCCTGGATGCAGCTCCGCAGAGGCCGCCAGATGCAACCAAAGTCCTTGCCCAGTATTACAACAACCTGGGAAAAGCGGCGGCGCAGCTCGGCAAAACGGATGACGCGGTGAAGGCTTACAACCAGGCGGCGCAGTTAGACCCCGCCGGCGCGGGGATGTATTACTTCAATCTGGGTGCGATTTTGACCAATGCCAACACCACCAGCAACGGGGATATGCGGAAAGCTGCAGCCCAGGCCTTCGACAAGGCAATTGCCGCCGATCCCGCTCGGGCCGACGCTTACTATTGGAAAGGCACGAATCTGATTGGCGGGGCCACGCTCCAAGGCGACAAAATGGTAGCGCCGCCGGGTACAGCCGAGGCTTTCCAGAAGTATCTGGAATTAGCGCCCACTGGTCCGCACGCGGAAGAGGCCAAGGCTATGCTGCAAGGACTCGGAGCGCCTGTCGAAACCAGCTACGGTACTAAGAAAAAGGGCACGAAGAACTAACCGCAGTTCAACGGCTCACAGAGGCGGCTGAAAATGCCGCCTTTTATTGTGCCGCCCTTCTTAAGGCCTCATTACGAAGGTGTACGCCATTGATGTTCTCCGTAGAACCCCGTCCCCGATTTCGCTAGAGTAAGTTCAGACGCTTAGTCGGGACGCGATCCCGCACTCCTCCAGAAATTAAACTATGGCGGCACCGGGTACTGCTCCCATTTCCGTGCTCCTCGATCCCCCGACGGGTTCGGGAGCGATGGCCACGCACACGCTGTTGGCATCGATCCTGCGTGCGAATAATCAAGTCAGCGATCTAATTTTTTCCCCCGGACGAATGCCTCAGGTGGAAGTGAACGGCCAACTCATTGGTGTGCAGGGCGCTGGACTTCGTCCCTTCACCGCCGATGACACTCGCCGCATCGCTTCCGATCTGATTGGCGAAAACAAGCAAGCGATCGCGATCTTGCGGGAACAGGGCTATTGCGACGTCTCCTACGGCCTGACTGGAATTGCCCGTTTCCGGGTGAATGTATTCATCCAGCGCGGTAGTTGTGCGGTGGTGATGCGGGTGATCGCGACCGCGATTCCGGCCTTGGCTTCGCTAGGCTTGCCGCCGGAACTTGCAGAAGTGGCGCACCTTCGCGAAGGCATCGTTTTGGTTACCGGGCCGCGCGGTTCGGGGAAGTCGTCGACCCTTGCCGCGCTTCTCGACGGCATCAACCAGGAGCAGGTCTGCCATATCATTACTATCGAAGATCCTATTGAATTCCTGCACACTCACAAGCAGGCAACGGTTCACCAGCGCGAGCTGCACAGCGATACTCCAAGCACCGCGTTGGCTCTGCGAGCGGCCTTGCGGCAATCGCCAGACGTGATCCTGGTGGGTGAAATGCGGGACCGCGACACCATAGAAACGGTTTTGGAAGCTGCAGAAAGCGGCCATCTGGTTCTCACCAGTCTAAGCACCGTGAGCGTCGCCAAGACCGTGGAACGCATGATCAGCCTTTTTCCTGGTGCCGAACAATCATCGATTCGCAGCCGGTTGGCAAGAACCTTCCGCTACATTGTTTCGCAAAGGCTGCTTCCTCGTAAAGACGGTACCGGGCGAATCGCCGTTGTGGAGCTGCTCAAGGCCAATCCCCATACGCAGTCGTGCATCGATGTGCACGATTCCTCCGGCGAAAATCTGCTGCACGCGCTCCGGGACGGCGCCTCCGAGGGCATGCGGCATCTTGACGGCGAGCTACAGACGCTTGTCCGGAACGGAGTCGTAGCTTTCGAGACTGCGATGATGCATGCGACAGATCCCCAGCGCCTACGCCAGATCCTCCAAAAATAAATTGCCGCTTGTGCGGGACCCGCGTCTCAACCCCAGTCAGGACGGCAGTTTTCCGGCCGTGCCTGTCGTATGATCTTCTCCATGTCTGGCTCAGCCACGATCCTGACTTTTGAACAGGCGCGCCACTTGGTCGAGGAGCACGCTGCAACGCTGCGTCCTCGAGGCAAAGAACTGCTGGAGTTGCTCGACAGCGCCGGCCAGATTCTGGCTGAGCCGGTAGTTGCCGATCGCAATTTCCCTCCTTTTCCGCGAGCCACACGCGACGGCTACGCGGTGCGCGCTGCCGACTTGGCGAAACTCCCCGCCGGACTGGAGGTCATCGCAGAAATCAAAGCTGGGGCCACCGGGGATGCATCGCTCAAGGTTGAGCCTGGCCGGGCTGCGGCGATCATGACCGGTGCACCCGCTCCGCCGGGTTGCGATGCAGTTGTGATGGTCGAATACACGTCGCGGGATGGCAATCAAGTTACGATCACAAAAGCAGTTGCCGCTGGCGATAACATCGTTGCAGTCGCGTCCGAGGCCAAGAGAGGCGACCGCCTATTGTCCCCGGGCGTACGCTTGGATCATGCCGCGATTGCCGTCGCTGCATCGGTTGGACGATCGCGGCTGCTGGTCTATACGAAGCCTCGCATCGCCGTTCTCGCTACCGGCGATGAGTTGGTGGATATCGACGTTCCGCTTGCACCGAACCGCATTCGCAATTCCAATACTTACTCTCTGGCGTCGCAAGTCCAAGCCGCAGGCGGCGAAGCGGTTTTGTTACCGATTGCCCCCGATGAACTGGAGCGCCTGCGCGAGTTGATCGCGGACGGTTTCGAGGCCGACCTGCTTCTTCTGACCGGCGGCGTCTCCATGGGTAAATATGATTTGGTCGAACAGGCGCTGGCAGAGTTCCAAGCCGAATTCTTTTTCACGGGAGCGCAGATTCAACCAGGGCGTCCGGTTGTGTTCGGACGTGTCCCGTGTGGTGCGGGCGTCTCCAGTGACGATAAAAGCAGGAATGAGTCAGCAGCCCCCGAGAGCCACAAATATTTCCTCGGCCTTCCCGGAAACCCAGTGTCGACCATGGTGACATTCGAACTCTTCGCCCGGCCGTTGCTGGAAGCCCTGGCTGGCATGACGGCGCGAAAGCTGGTTTTCCTGCACGCCAAGCTAAAATCCGAAATCAAAACCAAGCCAGGGTTGAAGCGCTTCTTGCCCGCGACCCTCTCCGGTGAGTTTGAACGAGCAGAAGTCGAACTGGTTCGCTGGCAAGGGTCGGGAGACATCGCTGCGACTGCGAAGGCGAACTGCTATATCGTGATTCCACCGGATCGCGAGCGGATCGCCGCGGGTGAATGGGTGCCAATCCTCATGCGGTAATCCCCATCGAACCGAGCCAATTTGTCCGTGCCGATTGGCTGGGAGCCAATTTGTCCCCTTCGTCCATGCGACCTTATCCGCTTAAGTCCTTGCCGCAGAATGCCCTCGGAGATTTCGCGGGTGGTTGCAGGCGTGCTGCACGTACTTCGTACACGCGTCAGCGCAGGGAGCTGCAAAGGTTTATGGCGGGAGTTACCAAGGTCACCTCGAAATTTCGTCACCTCGTACTCTGCTGCGTAATCCTGGCTGCAACTTTGGCCTTTGCCGGACCGCGCAAACTTTCCCAGGATCTGCAGGAACTGCCTTCGGGGCAGTCGGTGAACGTTATCGTCCAGTACCGAGTTCCGCCGAACGCAACTCATTTCGGCAAAATTGCCGCGCAGGGCGGAACCCTGCGACGGACCTTGCCTCTTATTAGCGGCGGCGCCTTTACTGTCAAAAGCAATTCTCTGGCGGCATTGGCAAAAGATTCAGACGTGGCTTACATTTCGCTTGACCATACTGTCTGGGCGACTGCGACCACAACGGATTTTTACGATCAGGCTGTCCTGGCTCCATATGGATGGTCGAAGAATCTGAGCGGCAGTGGAATCGGGGTCGCGGTCATCGACAGCGGAATCAGCGTTGAGCGTGACTTTACGCTTTCGAACGGCGCGGGATCGCGCATCGTCTACAACCAGAATTTTGCCGACGGCCCGAATACCACAGCCGATCTGTACGGACACGGCACCCACGTGGCAGGCATCGTCGCAGGCAACGGGCTGAACTCGCGAGGCACGACTTTTCGCAAAACCTTCATGGGCATTGCCGACAACGTGAATCTGATCAACCTGCGAGTTCTCGACCAAAACGGAGCAGGAAGCGACAGCGCCGTGATTACGGCAATTCAGAAGGCCATCAGCCTGAAGAGCAAGTACAACATTCGCGTGATCAATCTCTCACTTGGCCGTCCGGAATACGAAAGCTATAAGGTCGATCCACTCTGTCAGGCAGTCGAGGCCGCGTGGAAGGCCGGTATTGTGGTCGTGGTTGCGGCCGGAAATGAAGGGCGCAACGATTCGGCTGACACCGACGGATACGGAACTATTTCCGTCCCGGGAAACGATCCTTATGCGATCACCGTAGGCGCCATGAAATCCATGGGCACTGCGACCCGTGCTGACGATTTGATTGCCAGTTACAGCTCGAAGGGTCCCACGCTGCTCGACCATATTGTGAAGCCGGATCTGGTTGCGCCCGGGAACATGGTAATTTCCGTGTTGGCTTCACCCAGCGCGACGCTGGCAAAGGCTTCTCCGGCGAACATTGTTGCGCTGAGTTCCTATAGCACCAGCACCAAGGGAGCCTCGTCATACTTTACGTTGAGCGGCACCAGCATGGCCGCGGCGGTCGTGAGCGGAGCCGTTGCCATGTTGCTCCAGAAGAACCCGTCGCTGACGCCTGACCAGATCAAGGCGCGGCTGATGAAAAGCGCTTACAAGACTTTCCCACGGTATAGCACTGCGACGGACCCCACGACGGGGGAGAGCTATACCAGTCAGTACGACATCTTTACCGTGGGCGCCGGATACTTGGATATCCAGGCAGCTTTATCGAGCACCGACTTGGCCCCGGCCAAGTACGGGAGTGCGAAGTCCCCGGCTGTCGCACGGGATAAGAATAAAAACGTATACATAGTTACCGGATCGTCCGTGCTTTGGGGCGGTTCGATCATGTGGGGAACATCAGTAGTCTGGGGCACATCGGTGTTGTGGGGGACGAGCGCTACAGGAGAGTCGGTTCTGTGGGGATCTTCAGCTCCCTGGGGCTCGAGCACCGACAACGGCTTCAGCGTCGTCTGGGGAACATCCGTAGTGTGGGGCACATCAAATCAGAACGCCACTGAATCCATCCAGATCGAAGGCGAGAAGTAGGGATTGGTGTGACCTCGGTCGAATTTTTTCCTATCTTGTCGCTAATCTCGATTACTTAAGTTTGTCGACTTTGCCGCAACAGATTGCCCTCGTGCAAGTTCATTGATATCACTAGCTTTAGCTCTGTTCGCCGCGCAACCCCAGAAAGTGGTCTGTAAAAGTGCCTGACCCGCTCCGAGATCAACGCGACCAGCCCCGCTGAGGGTATCGAAACGCTATCCGCATTGCCAAAACTCGCAGCCAAGATTCTGATCACCGTCCTGATCGGCGGTTTTCTCGGTGCAACCCTGGTGCGTTTCGCTCCCGGTTTTGGAGTGGATGAGGAGGAGTTGGACTCGCGGCTCAGCGCGGGCAGTATTCAAGCACTGCAGGCAACGCGAGCCACCGAACCTAACCTTTTCGTGTTCTATTTCCGCTATGTGAAGCGGCTACTTCACGGCGACCTGGGAACTTCGCGAACTCTGCAGCGGCCGGTTTTGCAACTTGTGGCGGAACGCTTACCCGAGACCTTGAAGTCGGTTGCGCTGGGACTGGCTCTGGGCTGGAGTGCCGGCTTCCTGCTGGCGGTTGCGATCGTGATGTCGAGAGCTTGGTATCTGGATCTCCTGGGCAGTTTGCTGGTCGGTATTTTGCTGTGCCTGCCCGCAGCTGTGCTCGCACTGTTGTTTGTGCTGGCGCAAGCACCGTCGCGCTTGCTGCTCGGATTGGTTGTCTTTCCAAAAATCTTTCGCTATTCGCGAAATCTGCTGGCGCGGAGCTCGGCATTGCCTCATGTGCTGACTGCGCGAGCCAAAGGCTTGGGCAACACACGCGTGTTTGCATGGCACATTCTGCCCACAGCGGCGCCGCAACTTTTGGCGTTGTTCGGAGTCACGGTCAGTGTCGCGTTTACTGCCGCGATCCCCATGGAAGCTTTGTGTGACATTCCCGGCATTGGCCAACTGGCGTGGAAAGCGGCTCTGGGACGGGACCTGGCTTTGCTGGTCAATCTAACCATGATCGTCACTTTGGTGACGCTCGTAGCCAATTCTGCTTCCGATCTGGTAGGCAAAACTTTTCGCGTGAGTGAAGCATGAAGTGGGCGCGCGCAGCGGCGATTGTTTTTTTGTTGGCGGTCTCGGCTATATGCCTGCTGGCGAACGTGATCGCGCCCGCGTCGTATGCCCATCAATTCCGCGATGACCCCAACGCCTCGCCCTCCCGGCAACATCTTTTGGGGACCGATGATTTGGGCCGAGACCGCTTTGCGCGCTTGCTCTACGGCACGAGAGTTTCGTTGCTGCTGGCTCCCGCGGCGGCTTTGTTGACCAGCTTGCTAGCCGCTTTCATCGGCGGCACCGCTGGGTTTGTGGGCGGATGGGTAGAACGATGCGTAATGGCGGGCACCGATCTTTTCCTGTCGCTGCCCTGGCTCTTCCTGCTGATCACGGTTCGCGCGCTCTTGCCTTTAAACGTGTCTCCGATGGTTTCGGTGCTGATCACATTTGCGATGTTGGGATGCCTGGGATGGGCCGGCGCGGCGCGCATCATCTGTGCCGACGCGCGGGCGCTGGCGCAATCGGATTTTATTCTCCGGGCGCGAGCTTCTGGCAGCGACGGCTTTCGGCTGCTGTGGCGCCATCTGATGCCCAATCTGAAGCCGGTGCTTTATGCGCAATTCTGGATTTCAGTACCGGTTTTTATTTTGACCGAAGCCAATCTCGGGATTCTCGGTCTGGGGGTCGCGGAGCCATTGCCTTCGTGGGGCAGCCTGCTACGCGAATTGGAAAGCTTTTCGACTACATCCGCCCAAGTGTGGCAATTGGTTCCACTGATTCTGTTCATCTTCGTTGTAAGTAGCTTTCATCTTGTCTTGACGAAAGAGGAGTTGCCGGTATGAAAAAATTTCTAGCCTTTTCGATTTTGTCGATCGCTCTCGGTTCGAACGGCCTGCTGGCGCAGACTGGCGGTGAATTACATTTTTGTTTGCGATCTGAGCCGAAAACCCTCAACCCGTTGTTGGCCGCGGATGACGCGTCAGAAACTGTCCGCTATCTAACCGGCGGCGTTCTAATGCGAGTTAACCGGCTCACGCAGGACCTTGAGCCTGAACTCGCTACCTCCTGGAAAGTTACCAACGGCGGAAAGACAATCACCTTCCAGCTGCGCGATGGCCTGCGATTCTCGGATGGAACTCCGTTTTCCGCCGACGATGTCGCTTATACCATGCAGCAGTTGATGGATCCCGCGCTTCACTCTCCGACCGGAGATGCATTCCGTTCATCAGACGGCAAAGTCGAAACCCAAGTTTTGCCCAAGGATCGTATCCGCATTACCTTTCCGGCGCCTATCGCTGGCCTCGACAGGCTTTTTGATCAGGTGGCGATCATGTCGGCTAAATCGCCACAAAAAGAGATGGCAGTATTGGGGCCGTACTACGTCGGGGAGAATAAAGCTGGATCGTATCTGATACTGAAACGCAATCCGAACTACTGGGAAAAAGATCCTGCGGGCCGCCCACTGCCTTACATCGAATCGGTGCGACTCGATATTCAGCAGAACCGCGACCTCGAGATGCTGCGCCTGACGCGCGGGGAAATTCATTTCATCAACTCGCTCGATGCCGAGTATTTCGACAAAGTCGTTGCCCAGGATCCGTCCATGGCGCACGATGCCGGGGCCTCGCTAGATTCCGAGGAGATGTGGTTCAATCAAGTCGCCAGCGCTCCTCTGCCGTCGTACAAGAAAGCGTGGTTCACTTCGACGAACTTCCGGCGGGCGATTTCGGAATCAATCAATCGCGAGGATATTGCCCGGATCGTATTTCGCGGACACGCGCGTCCCGCGGTAGGGCCAGTTTCTCCAGCTAACAAATTCTGGTTCAATGCCAAGCTGCAAGCACATCCCTTCGACCAGAAATCGGCGCTGCAGATGCTGGCTCAAGATGGTTTCCGTCTTCAAGATAACGTCTTGCGCGATCACGATGGACACGCCGTCGAGTTTTCGGTGATCACTAATTCCGGGAACAAATATCGCGAACGCATGGCGACCATGATCCAACAGGATTTGTCTGGCATTGGGATCAAGCTGAATGTGGTCACGCTGGATTTTCCTTCGCTGATCGAGCGTATCACTCAAACTTTTGACTATGAGGCTTGCCTGCTCGGCCTGGTGAACGACGAACTTGATCCCAATGCGCAAATGACCGTGTGGTTGAGTTCTGCCGACAGTCATCAGTGGAATCCCAGCCAAAAAACTCCAGCGACCACGTGGGAAGCGGAAATCGATAAGCTGATGCGCGCGCAAGCCTCTACTCTGGACCCGAAGAAACGTAAGGAAGATTTCGACAAGGTACAGGAGATCGCGTGGCAGCAGGAGCCGTTTATTTACTTGGTGAACAAGAACGCGCTGTCGGCGGTTTCGCCGGCGGTGCACAACGCGCATCCGGTCGTGCTGCGGCCGCAAGTTTACTGGAACATCGATCAGCTTTCGCTGACCAGCGAGGTCGCCAGGAATCGCTGATGGATGCGGAGCCTCTGCTTTCCCTGCGACTCTCGGTCGATTACCCCGGCAAAGCTGGAGTGTTGCGCGACTTGTCGCTGGACATCGGCAGGCAGGAAATCCTGGGGCTGGTCGGTCAAAGCGGTTGCGGCAAGAGCACGCTGGCGTTGGCTATTTTGAAACTGCTCTATCTAAAAAGAGGTCGAGCTCAGGGCTCAATTCACTTTAACGGCCGCGACCTGATGGCCTTGAGTGAATGCGACGTTCGATCTCTCCGCGGCAAGGAAATTGGGCTGATCCTGCAGAGCCCCATGTCCTCGCTAAATCCGGCGCTTCGCATTGGAACGCAACTCGAAGAAGCCTGGAAAGTTCATCGTCGTGGCTCGAAAGACGAGTGCCAGCAAGCATTGCGCGAAGCCTTAACAAATGTCAGCCTGCCTGGAGACCTGGAGTTCCGGCGACGGTATCCGTCGCAACTAAGCGTGGGCCAAGCTCAGCGCGTTCTGATTGCGATGGCTGTGTTGCACCGTCCTGCGTTGCTGATTGCCGACGAGCCGACCAGCGCTCTCGACCTGATCACTCAGGCAGAAATTCTTCAGCTCTTTGCCAGCCTGAGCACGAAATTCGGAATCAGCATTCTCTATATTTCGCACGACCTGCTGTCGGTTGCGACGATTGCACATCGCGTGGCGGTGATGAATGATGGTGAAATCGTTGAGTGTCGCAAAACTGCGGAACTGTTCCAATCGCCCAAACATCCTTACACGTGCCAACTGATTCGTGCTTTGCCCGTGATACCCCAGCTCGCAGCCGCAACTGTGGGCGGATAACGTTCGCTGCCCGGCCGGTTTTCCTTTGTTCGTTTTCCATCAGCCATGATTGTTAACTGTCCTCGCCGACTTTCAGCACCGCAAGAAATGCCTCCTGCGGAATGTCCACTCGCCCGATGCGCTTCATGCGCTTCTTTCCTTCTTTTTGTTTTTCCAGCAGCTTGCGTTTGCGCGTAATGTCGCCGCCGTAACACTTCGCCAGCACGTTCTTGCGGATGGCATGCACGGTCTCGCGGGCAATGATCTTGGCTCCGATCGAAGCCTGGATCGCGACCTCGAACATCTGCCGCGGAATCAGCTCCCGCATTTTGGAAACGAGTGCCTTGCCTCGTTCGTAGGCAAAATCGCGGTGCACGATGATGGAAAGTGCGTCCACCGGTTCGCCGGCCACCAGGATATCCATCTTGACCATGGGCGATTCCCAATAGTCGGCCAGATGATAGTCAAGCGACGCGTAGCCTCGCGAGACCGATTTCAAGCGATCGTAAAAATCGAGAACGATTTCGTTGAGGGGCAGCTCGTAGTGCAGCATCACTCGCGACGAACTGACATACTCGAAGGTTTTCTGTTTGCCCCGCTTCTCTTCCACCAGCGCTAGAATGCCGCCGACATATTCCTCATTGGTCAAAATTGTGGCCAGAATCACAGGCTCTTCGATCTTGGCAATTTCACTCGGCGGCAGCCAGCGCGAGGGGTTATCGACTTCGACCATTTCTCCGTTCGTCTTGTAAATCTTGTAGCGGACACCGGGCGCTGTAGTGATCAGCTCAAGATTAAATTCGCGCTCGAGCCGCTCCTGAATAATCTCCATGTGCAACAGGCCCAGGAAGCCGCAGCGGAAGCCGAATCCCAGAGCAACCGAACTTTCCGGCTCGAAGAAGAACGACGAGTCGTTTAAGCGCAGTTTCTCGAGCGCCTCGCGAAGTTGCGTGTGCTCGTGCGCATCGACGGTATAGAGTCCGGCAAAGACCATGGGCTTGATCTCTTCGAAGCCGGGCAGAGGTTCGATGGCAGGATTATTTTCCTCCGTAATTGTGTCGCCGATTTTTGTGTCGGCGACGTTCTTGATGTTCGCGATCAGGAATCCGACTTCGCCGGCACGCAGTTCTCCGATCTCCACCGGTTTGGGGGTCAACACGCCCAGCGCTTCCACGTCGAGCACGCGCCCATTCCACATCAGCCGAATTTTTTGTCCCTTGCGAAGTGTGCCCTGGAAAACGCGCGTAAGGACTATCACGCCGCGGTAGGGATCGAACCAGGAATCGAAAATCAATGCCTGCAGCCGCTTTTCAGGATCTCCCTTGGGCGGGGGAATGCGTTTGACGATAGCCTCCAACACGTCCGGCACACCTTGTCCGGTCTTGGCGCTGATCAAAACGGCATCGGATGCGTCCAGGCCAACGGCGCCTTCGATCATTTCTTTAGTGCGAGGAATGTCAGCGCTCGGTAGGTCGATCTTATTGATGACCGGAATAATTTCGAGGCCGTGATTGATGGCGAGATAAGCATTCGCCAGGGTCTGGGCTTCGACTCCCTGAGAAGCGTCCACGATCAGCAAAGCGCCTTCGCATGACGCCAGTGCACGCGACACTTCGTAAGAAAAATCCACGTGTCCGGGCGTGTCGATCAGATTGAGCTGGTAAGTCTGACCATCCTGCGCCGTATACATCATTCGAACGGCATGAGCTTTGATGGTGATGCCGCGCTCCCGCTCCAGATCCATGGAGTCCAGCACCTGGGCTTGCATTTCGCGAGCCGTGAGTGAACCGGTCAACTCCAGCAAGCGATCGGCAAGCGTGGATTTCCCGTGGTCAATGTGCGCAATAATGGCAAAATTACGGATAAAAGCGGCGTCCATAGCTGCGGGAGTCAAGATTTGATTTTAGCAGGCAGTTGTCGGTTCTCAGTTCTCGGCTAGAATCAGCCTGCATGTTGATACTCGCCTCTGCCTCTCCGCGCCGCCAGGATCTTCTGCGAAACGCGGGAATTTCGTTCGTGGTGCAGCCGACCAATATTCCCGAAGTTCCTCGCAGTGGAGAAGCGCCGCAAGCGTTCGCCGAACGGATGGCACGCGAAAAAGCTCTCACTGTGTTTCGCGACCGGCCCGATGAATTTGTTCTTGGCGCCGATACCATCGTGGTCGTAGACACAGAAATCCTGGGCAAGCCCCGCGACGCCGCCGATGCTGTCCGCATGTTGCGTCTGCTTTCGGGACGCAAGCATCACGTAACAACGGGAGTTTGTCTGGTGGGTCCGCAATCGAGAACGGAAAACCGGCAACTGGAAACTGGATTTCAAGACGTCCGCTCGGAAACCACAATCGTTTCCATGGACGCTCTCAGCGAAGACGACATTCGCTCATATGTCTCGACCAACGAGCCAATGGATAAAGCTGGAGCCTACGCTATTCAGGGCAGAGCTTCGCGCTGGATTCGGCGCATCGAGGGAAATTATTTCAGCGTCGTGGGATTGCCGGTGGCGCTCGTCTACAAAATGCTGCGGGAGCACGGCATTGTTTGCACGGAGACGTAGCAAGCCAGGTCTCGCCAGCTGGGTAAGTTACGACTTCTTATCCTTGTCCTGCTCGCCATCTTTCATGGCTGATTTGAAATTCTTGATGCCTTCGCCCAACCCTTTACCCAAATCCGCCAGCTTACTGGGACCGAAAAGCAAAAGGGCGATGGCCACGATTAACAGAATATGCAGAGGCTGAAATAGTCCTTCACCCATAAATCCTCCAGTTGCCTTCCGATCGCGTCCCTGTGGAAATTCTAGGCTTCCCACCCAATGGAGTCAAAGAAAGGTCGAGTTTGGCCGCATTTCTTTCGTATGGTCGGACACTAGACACTCGTGATCAGTTCGGCTAACAGCGCAGCACGTTTTGGCAACTCGAAGATCAGAATGGATTCGTGAGTCGCGTGCGCGCCCTCGCCTACTCCGCCCAATCCGTCGAGAGTCGGAATCCCCAGAGCAGCCGTGAAGTTTCCATCTGATCCGCCACCGACCGCGGCTTCCTCTAATTTCCAGTTCAATTGTTTGGCGATCTCCACCGCTTTTTTGTAGAGCGCGGCCACGGATGGAGTCCGCTCCATGGGCGGACGATTCATTCCACCGCTGATTTCGAGCTTGCACTTGCGGTTAAACGGCTTCAGCGAACGAAGTTTGCGGTCAATGCCAGCCGCATCCTGCTTGCGCGCAACTCGCACGTCGAGCACCGCAGTAGCTTCAGCAGGAATCACGTTCACGCGCGTGCCGCCTTGCACCGTTCCCACGTTGAGCGTCAGGCCTCGTTTCAGATCGATCAACTTCTGGATTGACACGATCTGCCTCGCCAGCTCCAAAATCGCGCTTTGCCCTTTCTCGAAATCGAGTCCTGAGTGTGCGGCTTTGCCGGTAACTTTCAGAACGTACTCTCCAATGCCCTTGCGAGCGGTTTTCACCGCGCCCTTCGGCCCATGAGAAGGTTCGAGCACCAGCACAGCGGCGGATTTTATTGCGAGATTTTCTGTGATCAGTCGTGACGTATCGCTGCCGACTTCTTCGTCGGAAACTAAAAGAACGGTCAGCGGCCTCGGCAAAACATCCTCGTGCCAGGCGCGTAGCGCCTCGATCGCGTGCAACATGAGGGCGATCCCGGACTTCATGTCAAACGCACCCGGCCCCCACAACCGTCCTTCAGCCACGCGGCACGGCATGTTTGCCAGCGTGCCCAGCGGATACACGGTATCCAGGTGTCCCAGAAGCAGCACCGGTTTCACCTTTCTCGTACCCGCGAAGTCCACCTGTAGGTGATCGCCAAAATTTGGCGTCCGATGAAACTTCGCATGGCCGCCGAGAGCTTCGAATCTTCCGGCAAGCAGCGTTCCCAGCTGATCGACAGCGTCCTTGTTGTCGCTGGGTGACTCCG
>JBEKGG010000010.1:0-35214 GCA_050012915.1 Terriglobales bacterium
CTCGATGGTCAGACCCTGAGGCAACTGGTTATCGGGAGGCCTTTGGATCTTGACCAACTGCTTGATGTCGCCATAGCGGTCGCGGATGCGCTCGACAATGCTCACGGCGAAGGAATTATTCATCGTGACATCAAGCCTGCGAACATTTTTGTCACTCGTCGCGGACTGGCCAAAGTGCTCGACTTCGGCCTGGCTAAAGTTGTCGGCCGCCGAAGCGATGTAATCGACGCCAGCGCCACCGCAATCAGCGACGAGCACCTCACCAGCCCCGGCAGCACGCTTGGCACCGTGGCGTATATGTCGCCGGAGCAGGCACGCGCGAAAGAGTTGGACGCGCGGACAGATTTGTTTTCCTTTGGCGTCGTTCTCTACGAAATGGCCACTGGCACGCTTCCGTTTCGCGGTGACAGCACGGCGGCAATATTCGAATCCATCCTGCGCAAGGCGCCCGTGCCGCCGGTGCGGCTCAATCCTGATCTGCCCCAAAAGCTGGAAGAAATAATCAGCAAGGCGCTGGAGAAAGATCGCAATCTGCGTTACCAGCACGCGGCCGATATGCGGGCCGATCTTCAGAGGTTGAAGCGTGACACGGAATCTGGCAGGACGGCGTCGTTTGAGATCCCGCCGCCTTTTTCTGCACCTCCGATTTCCACGCCGACTATTACACCGGCTCCGATCACAAACCCTCCGGCGGAGTCGGTGAATCCTGCTGCGATTGCAGCGGCATCGTCCTCACGCAACCCAGCCGCATCCGGAGCGGTGAGTCATTCAGCTCCGGGTGGGAATCGCACACGGCTCATTGCCTCGGCGGCAGCCGCGTTGATTGTCGTGATTGCAGGATTCTGGTTTTTTCGCGGCCGACCGGCTCACCTCGTCGGCAGTCAAGCTCACAAATCCATTGCCGTTCTGTATTTTTCAAACCTCTCGCAGGATCAATCGCTCAACTGGCTCGACAACGGTCTCACCGACATGCTCACCACGAATCTTGCTCAGATAAAAGGTTTGGATGTGCTCTCCACCGAACGGGTGATGGGAGCCGTGCAGCGTGCCAGCAAAGATGGTAAGTCCATGGATCCCGCGCTGGCGCAACAAGCCGCGCGCGATGCCGGCGCTGACGCTTACATTACGGGAGCATTGCTGAAAATCGGTCCAACGCAACTTCGTCTCGACGTGCGCGCGCAGGACACCAGCACCGGCCAGATACTTTTCTCCGACAAGCTCGACGGGCAGGATGTGCAAAGTATCTTCGGCATGGTGGACCGGCTGACCGCGAGCATTGCAAGCAGCTTTCTGCCTGCGGCAGACGTGCCGGCAAAAGCGCCGGAGATCGAGCAGTCTTCCACTTCCAACGTCGAGGCCTATCGACATTACCAATTGGGCGTTGACTACGCTCGCCGTTATCTCGTGGCCGATGCCATTCGCGAGTTAGAAGAGGCGGTTCGTTTGGACCCGCAGTTTGCTCTTGCCATGCTTCGTCTGGGCGACGAATACCGCCTTCAGGGCGATCTGCGCCGCGGCAACGAACTTCAGCTTAAGGTCGAACAACTGCAGTCGCGCCTGCCTCGATACGATCAATTGACGCTGCAGGCGGTGAAAGCCCGGCGCTCGCAAGATCCGGAGGCTGAGTTAGCGGCTCGTCAGCAGCTGGTATCGGAATTCCCGCGCAGCACCATGGACCGCGGTCTTTTCGGCAATATGCTTGCGGGCGTTGGTAAGCGGGAGCAAGCTCTTGGGCTATTCAAACAGGGACTCGCTTTGGATCCGAAAAGCGAAGATCTCTTGAACTTCGAATGCTACGCCTTGGCCCTTGGAGGCGATTTTGATGGTGCACTCGCGGCCAACGATGCCTACACGGCGATTCGTCCGGGCGACCCTAATCCATTGGACACGCGCGGTGATGTTCTGTATATCGCAGGCCGCGATGATGAAGCGGTGGCCGCTTACCGCAAAGTGCTTGAACTGAAGCCGGATTTCAGCGATTACGGAGAGTATCTGAAGCTGGCGATTGTCTACACCGATCAGAAGAAACCTGACATGGCCAACGCTGCCTTCCAGCAATTTGCCCAGCGCGCGTCCCCGATCTCGCGTCTTTACGTTCCGGGTTTCGAAGCGCAGTTCAAACAGACAGCTGGCGACCTCGACGGCTCGCTCGCAAGTTATCGAGAGGCAGTGCAGCAACTCGGGCGCGCCAAACAGAACCAGGCTGCGGATAATTTTCTAAGACCGTTCGCCGTCTTGTCGGTGATGTTGGGGGAGGGTGCCACCGCTATTTCTTTTGCTCAACAACAAAAGCTCGACGATTACGAGCTACGAGCTGTAGCTTTTCTGCAGACTATGGCGGGGAACCCATCTGCGGCCCAGCAAAGTTTACAGCGATTCGCATCGAGCCATTCCTGGATCGCCTCGCGGGCTGTTGAAATTACTCAAGCCTACTATGATATGAGCGCTGCTGTGCACAACGGGGACGGGCAGACTGCCTTGAGTCGGGCCGCCAGCATTCCAGATTTTCAAGACGCTTATCTGCTTTACCTGAAAGGGCGCGCTCATCTGCTCACGAATGACTATCCGTCGGCCGAAGCCGAGTTTCGTGGATGTTTACGAGCCGGGCGTGTATTGGCGAACTCAGGTTCTCTGACCCAGAGATTTCCTGTGATCGGGATTCTCTCCCACTACTATCTGGGGCAGCTCTACGAAAAAACCAATAAGCACGATCAGGCGATCAACGAATATCAGGAGTTTCTCTCGCACTTCCAGAGTTCGCAATCCCGACTCCCCGAGGTTGGCGAAGCTCGCGCGGCCCTCAAGCGACTAATGCAGTAACCAAGCCTGTAGTTCCGAATGGCTCGATCTAACTTCGACCCAACTGAAATTGTTCGAACTTGTGCAAGGCGGCTTCCACCTGCTGCCGATGGGCGCGAGACTTCGCGCGGCCGACCCAGTGCCAGCGCTGCACTAGAAGTTTTCGCCGCAACCGGTCGGTTTTGAGATCGAGGATGGCAACGATGCGATCCCCGATCAGGACTGGGCAAACGAAATAACCGAAGACCCGCTTGTGCTTGGGAACATAAGCTTCGAAGCGATATTCGTAATCGAAGAAGAGCCGGAGCCGCTTGCGCTGGATGATCAGCGGATCGAACGGGGACAGGATATGAATCTGCTCCTGCGCTGGATCGGGAATGGCATCGAGAGTATCCGGACGGACGAAGTGCAGCGATTCGCCCGCTCCTTCCAGTTGCACAGGGATGAGCTCCTTTCGACGGGCTCGCGAGTCCAGCAGACACCTTATCGCTGGTTTGCGTGGAGCGTCGAGATGACAGATCGATTCCACACTCACGATCCCCTGCGATTGCAGGGCACGATCAAGCAGGTAGTTCAAAGTTTCCCTTTCGGTGGCGGCGCGCGGCAGACGGTCCCAGCCGAAATGGCGCGTCATGAGTTCATAAGTCTTCAGCATTCCGACGCGCTGACTAATCGTCACCAAACCTTTGTAGAAGGCCAATTCCAGAACGCGCTTGGAAGGCTTGCGGCTGGCCCAGGCGTAGTCTTTTTCCACCGGCTCATCCTTGATGTCGCGGATGGTGAGCGCGCCATGTTTGCGAATGCGCGACAGCACTCTGCGCAAATCAGCACTTGAAACGGTGCCGAACCAGCCGTTGCGACGCTGCCAATCCTGGTGCGCCTGCCGCATATCACGAACATAAAACGGCAGGCTCTCCGTCGGCAGGTACGACAAGGCGTGGGTCCAATATTCGAAAACGGTCTTGTCGATAGTCTGCGCCTGATGCAGATGCTCGCGCTGATATGTAGGGATACGGCTGTAGAGGATGTGGTGATGGCTGCGCTCGATGACGTAGATGGTGTCAATCTGCAAGTAGCCCAGGTGCGCGACCGCTGCCGGCGTGGCCTTGGGACCGGCGCCGAAGGGTTCGTCGGTGTCCAGGCGTTGGGCGTGCAGCCAGATTCGACGGGCCTGAATGGAAGTGAGTTGGACGAGCGGATTCTTCAATAGGAGTCTCTGGTCACTTTCTAACCTCCGATTACTGAAGCAAGGAGCCCGACGCCCTGTTCTGTTTCTCCAATCTGGAGACGCTGTCGAATATGGTCTCAACCGCTGCTTCCTCACCGATCGTAGAGTTGATCATGAGATGAAAGCGCTGCCGGTCGGGCCATTCGACGCCAAAATATTGCTTGATGAAAGCTGCCCGGTCGCGGTCCACGGTTTCGGCCAGGTGTACGGCTTCGCTCTGGCTTTTTCCGCCCGCCTGCAGCCGCCTGACTTTCGCGTCAAACGGAGCGTAAACAAATACGTGAAAGGCATCGCGACGGCTTTGCAGATAATAGGCGGATCCACGGCCCACAATCACGCACTTGCCACTTTCGGCCGTATCTTTCACAACCCGCTCTGTCACTTCGCGGATGCATTCGGTATCCGCCATCTTCAGCCGGGGAGCATTCAGACTGCCTTCAAAACTGCCGCGCATGAAGGCCTTGAAGAGACGGTACAACAAGGGATCTCTCTTTTCCTCGTGTTCCTCCACCACTCGATTGTCGCAATCCATCTGCCGGGCAATTTCGTTGGTCAACAACTGATCCCAAAGCTTCCAGCCGAGCCGGCTGGCGACTCGCTTCGCAATGTCGGCGCCACCGCTTCCGTATTCGCGCTCGATCGTAATCACCCGAATCATGAATACATCCTAGTCCAAAACAACACGCCCGCCACCAGGTGTATTTTTCTTCAAGGCAAATGAAACCACAAACATGATGGCCGCTCCAATGGCCAAAACCCAATATGTGTCGATGTAGGCTAATGTACTCGCCTGGATAAACACGGTCCGATAAACCAGCCCGTAGGCCTGCTTGGCCGCATGGTCGGCGTCCACACCCGACGCGACCAGGCGCGCTGTCATCGCCGCAACCGCGCCAGAGAAAGTAGGACGACCCGCGGTGACGTGCGCAACCATGTAGACCTGGTGCGCCTGAGACCGGCGCGCGATCAGCGTGGTCACCATCGAAGTTCCCACGCTGCTGCCGATGTTGCGCATAAAGTTTACTAAGCCAGCGACGCTGCCGCTTTTCTCCAGCGGCATTCCCACGTAAGAAGTCAAATTGATGGGAACGAAGAGAAAGGCCATGCCAAATACTTGCAGCAGGCGCAGCTTGCTGGCGCTCCAGAAACTGATTTGAAGGTCGAGTTGTTGCGTGGAATAGTACATTCCGAGAGACAAGGTCAGCCAGCCAAACGCAACCAGATAGCGGGATTGGACCTTCGACGAGAGGAATCCAACGATCGGCATCAGGAACAGCAGCAAAACGCCGCCCCCGGAAAGAACTAGCCCAGCCGACTCCGCCGTGTAACCCATCAGCGACTGCAGGAACAGAGGCATCATCACAAGGCTCGAGAACAGCATGAGGCCCAGGACGAACATCATTCCGTTTGCGCCAAGGAAGTTCAAGTTCTTGAACAGGCGAACGTCGATGATTGGATTTTTGTAAAACCACTCCCAGACAAACACCGACACGAGGCCTACTACAGTAAGGATGGCGAGCGTGGTGATGAAACGCGACCCGAACCAATCATCTTCCTGGCCCCGGTCCAGCATGACTTGCAAAGCGCCGACACCCAGGACAAGCAGGGAGACGCCGACGTAGTCGAATTTTGCAATCGCACCCTTGATGCGCGTCGCCCAGGGTGGATCATCGATCAGACGATAAACCAGGAAGAGGGTGATAATCCCGACGGGAATATTGATGAAGAAGATCCATCGCCAAGTGTAGTTATCAGTGATCCAGCCGCCCAGAGTTGGTCCGACCGTGGGTGCGACAATGACGGTGACCCCGTAGAGCGCGAAGGCCAAGCCGCGTTTCTCGGGAGGAAATACATCGGCCAGAATCGCCTGCGCCATGGGTTGAAGTCCGCCGCCGCCGGTTCCCTGTAGAATGCGGAACACAATGATTGCCCCAAGGCTTGGCGCGATCCCGCACAAGAGCGAGCTGACAGTGAAAGTTGCCAGGCATGCCATGAAAAACCGCTTGCGGCCGAGCACGCTGGCAAACCATCCGCTGATGGGCAGAACTACGGCGTTGGAGACGAGGTATGAAGTGAGTACCCATGTGCTCTGGTCGTTGCTGGCTCCGAGGTTGCCCGCGATATAGGGTAACGCAACGTTGGCGATGCTGGTGTCGAGCACCTCCATGAAGGCGGCCAAAGCGACCACGACCGCAATCAACCAGGGGTTGTACTTGGGCCGCCACTGCTGATGCGCGGCAGGCGAGGATGGGTTCGCTTTTGGCGGGGAGTCCGTGAGGGTTTCGGCGCTGTCTGCCATACGCTCGAAAACTTAGATGAAAATGGATCGGCGTAAGTACCGATTATCTTTTGGATGAAAATGCGCAGAGAACTAGCCGAGCAAAAATCGTGCACACCTCCAGCGCCTTGAAGAAGCATCGCGTGGTCGGGCTAAGGCGATTCTGTACCGGCCAAGAACTTCAATCGCCGTATTTAACCGAGCAACCGTAAGGTCGGGTCGCCGCCGTCTCTACCGGCTTGCCGGCCATGGCTTCCTCGAGCGCGCGGCTCACGTAATTCGTCGCGCCCGGAACGTCGTCGAGGTCGGTTGTCGGCTTGTCATCAATAGCTCCGTCGTAAATTACGACACCCTGCGGGTTGATCACGATCATCTGCGGAGATGTCTTCGCGTCGTAAAGATGGCCAATCTGTCCGGTCGGATCGAGCAGCGCGGCGGTCGGCGCGGCCTGCATCTTCGCGAGGTAGTCGTTCTCTTCATTCGCGTCCACAAAGCCCTGCTTGCCCGGCGCAGACGATAGAATCGTCAACCAAACTACGCCCTGGCTCGTCCATTGCTTTTGCAGTCGCTGCATATTGCCGCTTTTGTAGTGCTTGCCCACGTAGGGGCATCCATTGTTATGCCACTCGAGGACCACATACTTTCCACGATAGTCCGCGAGGTGAACGGTTTTGCCGTTGCTCGCCGTAGCGGTAAAATCCGGCGCACTGTCGCCCACTTTCGCAGACGACATTACCGAGGCCATGCATAGCACCAGAGCAGTGACGACCAGGTTTAGAATCGAGCGCTTCATATTCGAAGTTCCTCCATTAAGGATATTATGGCGCATTGGAACCGCCCCGTGCGTTGCTAATTGGCACATCAATTACGTATGCTCGATCGCCGGAAAGAACGAGCACACCCTTGAGCCGTTGGATCGGTTTGAGCAACTGATCTGATTTCCGCAGCGTCAACCGAAAACCACTGGCCGCGGGCACGAGTTTCTGCGGCGCGGCGTTCGCAATCTGCGATTCAGTAACCGCGAAGAAAACCGCCTGCATGATCGGATGACCAGCGTCCGCGGTCAGCACGAATGAATCGTTCGCATCGGCCACGTTAATTCTCCAGCTCTTTGGGATCGGCAGCGGCAGAGACTTGCGCGTGGCGGCGAACAGCTCAGCCGTCCGAGGCTCGGGCAATGGAGATTGTATTTTGACGGGCAAAGTAAGAGAAAGTTGTGTCTTGCCAGGAATGCACATTTCACGGCTGCAGACCAACACCTTTAATGAGGCACCGAACTGAACTGCCTGCTCGGGCGAGAGACTGGCGTTCGCATGCATAGGCACGATTAATGTCACCGAGTTTTCATAACCGAAGTCCACGATGCCCGGGGTCTCGAGACGATGCGGCGTAGGCCATTCGATCGGTCCGGCGGTTACACCCGGCGGCAGTTGCCACTCTACGCGTGGTGGCTCACCTGAGTCGCCAGGATTAACCCAGTAAATATGCCAGTTTCTCTCGAGTTGGAAATGCAAGCCAAGATAAAGCGAGTGTCCGGGCGCAATCCATTGGTCCTCGGCGATAAGTTCGAGCGTGCCGTGTGTGATGGGCATGCTTTCCGCTCGCGCACTGGCCGCGGGCAGCAGCAGAGCAAGCCCGACAACCGCCCAGGAAAAAGCTGAATGTCGGACCCACCCTCGCATTATAAATTCGATGCACAAACCGTCCAGAATGTTCTTCTAATCTTAAAACGCGTTTCGAAGCATTGTGGAACCGCTGTCCTCGCCGGTTCTATGCGGCTTCTTTTTTCACAATGCTTGGACGGCTTGCGTCATCCCGGGAAACGTAGATTCTGACCTGGCGTTCCCCACGGATTAGCATCCACCCATTCGGATACTGCGACTCTCGCCGCGGCTCCGGATTACTGAAAACGATTGCAAGATTCGACCTAGTAGTGAGCGGCATGACGTTTCCCCTTTTTGACCCATATTTTCGTGCTCACTATATAGAGCGACAATTGAGAGCGTGACGTGTCACGTCCGAGTTAACGATCTGTAAAAACCTTTCGCCCCGACGGGAAAAAGCCTTCCATCTGAAGTCGTTTTCAAAATGTTTCCTGCATTCCGGCTTGGGGTGTAAAGTGCTTGGACAGGAATCTTTTAAGCTTATCGTTAGTGCAGGTAAAAGGTGGACTCGTCCGGGTCGCACGAACTTTTCGAAGGCGAGATATATAGAATCTTGAGGCATTCGATTTCATTATCGATGGAAGCGGAGACGACAGAATGCATCCTTTGACACGGCGCAGTTTCATGAGGATTGGCGCGGGCTCCGTAGCCGCGACGAAGATCACCCTATTGGAGCCTGCCGCACTGTGGGGCCAAAGCCGTCCCGTGGCGCCGAGCGATACGGTCCGGTTTGCCTCGATCGGCACGGGCACACGCGGATGCGAGTTGTTGGCAGCATCGCTTGCCGTGCCCGGCGTCGAATGCGTCGCCGCCTGCGATCTTTATGACAGCCGGCACGAGGCAGCGCAAGAGGCGGTGCAGAAAAAAATCCCGACCACGCGGAATTATAAAGAGATCCTCGACCGCAAGGATGTAGACGCCGTGATTGTTGCCGTCGCCGATCATCAGCATCGCCGAATCGTGGTCGATGCCTGCGCAGCGGGCAAAGATGTGTACTGTGAAAAGCCGATGTCGCACACGCTGGAAGACGGCTTCGCCATGGTCGAAGCAGTGCAAAAGGGAAGTCGCATCCTGCAGGTCGGCAGTCAGCGCGTGAGTTCCATTGTCTACGAGAAGGCGCGCGAAATCTACGCGTCGGGCGCGCTCGGCGATGTGTTCTTCATTGAAGGTTTCTCGGATCGCAATTCCCCGAGTGGCGCCTGGGTCTATCCGATTCCGCCGGACGCGAGCGAGCAGACCATTGACTGGGACGCATTCCTAGTGGGCGCGCCCAAGCGGCCGTTCGACGCAGCGCGCTTTTTCCGCTGGCGCTGTTATTCCGACTACGGCGAGGGACTGGCCGGCGATTTATTTGTCCACTTGCTCTCCGGGATTTTCTTTGTCTCGGGTACGAACGAAGCGCCGCAACGGGCGCAGACCAGCGGCGGATTGTTTCGCTGGAAGGACGGACGCGACTTCCCGGATGTGATCGAGACTCTTTATGACTTCCCGAAATTCCGCGTGGTACTGCGCTGCAATCTGAATAACTCCGGCGGTGAACCGATCAGGTTCTACGGCACCAAAGGCACCCTGGAAATCATTGGGCAAAGCCTCACCTTCACGCCGCAGGACGTAACGCCCAAGCCGGAAACCTATTCGACTAAGGGTTGGCCGGAGCGGTTGCGCAAGCAATATCTGGCGCAGTGGGCAGCGGAACATCCCCAGCCCGGACCGCTCGACTATCAAGTTGACGAAGCGGAGACTTTTACCGCGCCGGTAGGCTACAGCGATGTGTCGGCGCATCAGGCGAACTTTTTCAACGCGGTCCGAACCCGCAAGCCAACCGTCGAGAATGAGGTGTTCGGCAACCATGCGGCGATCGGATGCCATCTGGCCAACTACGCCTATTTCGAGAACACGATTGCGACCTGGGATGCGAACGCGAAGAAGATCCGAGGTTAAGCGAAACTCAGAATTGAGGGAGTGAATTATGTATGCGATTTCGAGAAGAGCTTTTTTAAAGACCGCCTCTGCCTCAGCCGCATGCGCGGCATTATGGAACTGCGCACCCTGGCTGATGGCCGATCCATTGGGCCTGCCGCTCGGATTGCAGTTGTACTCGGTGCGGGCAATCTTGCCCAAGGATTACGAAGGAACGCTCAAGCAGTTGTCCGCGCTCGGCTACCGCGAAGTTGAAGCTGCGGGCTTTTTCGGCCATACGCCGGCTCAAGTCAAGCAAGCGATGGAACAGGCCGGCCTACACTGTGTGAGCGCGCACTATCCCATGGTTCAGCTTCAACCGCACGTCGACGAGATCATTCAATTCGGCAAAGACCTCGGACTCGATTACATCGTATGCGCATCGCCGGGGCTCAAGGATCCGTCGGGTGTAAAAGATCCCGGCTCCCGCGCGGCAAGGGAAGCGATGACGCTCGACGATTGGCGGTGGAACGCGGATCAATTCAATCACATCGGCGAACGGGTTCATGCCGCGGGGATGAAGTTTGCGTATCACAATCACACGCCCGAGTTTCGCTCCGAGAATGGCGTAATGTTCTACGACGAACTGCTGCGATCAACTGATCCGTCGAAAGTCGCGATGGAACTGGATTGCGGCTGGGCAACAATAGCGGGACAGAATCCGGTTGACCTGCTGACGCGTTATCCCACCCGCATTTCCATGTTGCACGTGAAAGATTTCAAGATGACGGCCACGACGAATCCATCCAACGCGCCGCCGTCGACGGAGTTAGGCCGGGGAACGATCGACTATCGTCCAATTTTCCAAGCGGCCAAGAAGGCGCATATCGAGCATGTCTTCGTCGAGCAAGAAGAATTTGATATGCCGCCGATGGAAGCATTGAAAGTCGACGCGGATTACATGCACGCGCTGAAAGTATGACGCGCTACGGAAGTACGATGTCGTCCCAGAAGTGCGTTTGTAAATCCGAACGAAGCGACGATCTAAGTTTTTGCCTGGGTCGGCGATTGCGGTTGTGCAGGCGAGAACCCAGATCCCTCGCTTCGCTCGGGATGACAATGGGGTTTCCTAGCGCAGCGCGCTCCAGATCGCAAGATCTAAGCCAACCATCAGAACGGCAGACGCCGGAATCACCAGCAAAGCTCTCTTTAACCGCCGCGGATCCCCGCCCGCGATAGCTCCGATAACGCGCGAGCTGACCGCCAGCCCCGTCCATCCGCAAGTGATCACGAAGCCGATAGCGGTGCTGGTCATGCGCGGAAACGCGTCGCCGACGATAGCGATCGTAGTGGGGAAGACCGGTGCCATGGAAATCCCAGTCAGAAAAACCAGCACCGAGGCCGCCACAGGTTTGTTGGTTCGCAGCGCCAGAAAAGTCGTGACCGCCATCGCGGCTGATCCAACCAGTGTGACCGTAATCGCGGGCACATGACTGAGAATCGGTAGGATGCCGGCACGGCCGATCAACAGGCCGAGCGCGAATCCGAGGGAAAGAATATTCAGCGCGCGCGATTCGGGAATACCCTGCGCCATCAGATGGCGAACCAACCAATTCCACATTCCCACCTCACAGCCAATGTAGAGAAAGAGGAACAATCCAATCAGAAAAAGCAGCGGACGTCCGAGCACGGGTGCGGCGTCCGCAAGAATAAATTGCCCGGCGCCCTTGGGCCGAGGCATCCTGGTGAGTATCTCGATGGCTAGCGTTGCGACGGTGAGGAATGCGATGGTGTAGCAAAGGCGTACCCAGTTCCGCTTGAAAAGATTGGCAGCGATAAACGGTGTGGCAAGTCCGCCGAGGCCGAAGAAAAGATTGACCAGGTTCAACGCCGTAGCGCGATGGGCCTGGCCGATATCGCTAACCAGCGAATTCGCGGCCGTCACAAGGATGCCGCCACCGACTCCGAGAAGGAACAGGAGCAACAGAATAGTGCGGAAACCGGGCGAGCGCGGCAACGCGAACAGCGCGACGGAGATGAAGGCGAGGCCGAGCACCATGCCGAGCTTCTGGCCTTCGTTATCGAGCAACGGTCCAACGCCGAGCGAAGCTAGAATGAGCCCCAGCGCCTGCGCCGAAGCGATGGTGCCGTTCTGACTCGGCGAGAGTTGGAATCGCTCGGATAATTCGGGCAGGATAGTTCCGAGCATAGCGGCGATCATCCCATAGACAAAGATGGCGAGAATGGTGGCGAGGATCAACAAGCGTTGGCGTTCCTTTCAATCGCTAGTTTTCAGGCGCAGGTACGTCGACCCACGCTCGCGTACTGTGGCTCTTGAGCACGGCGTCGAGGATGGTCAGTTGCCTCAGTCCATCGACGAATTGCGGATACTCTGGAGTACCGCCGGCGCCGATCGAAGCATAAAACCTGCGGAAGATTTGCTTGAACGTGTCGTCGTAGCCTTCGCTGTGTCCGCCAGGGAGGTCGGCGTAGCTGCGAGCCTCCGGCTTGAGCAGAGACGGATCTTTAATAAAGATGTCATTCGCGGTGTCGCGGTGGCCCACCCATAATTCGTCAGGACGCTCTTGATTCCACGCTACAGAAGCTCGCGTCCCGTAAACCTCGATGCTGAAACGGTTCTTGCGTCCGGCGGAAACCTGGCTGGCGGTGACGCTGCCACGCGCACGGTCGCCCATGCGAAAAATGACCGCGCCGAAGTCTTCCGTATCTACCGCGGTCTCGATGTAATCCTCCGGTCGAAGCACCTTGCTGGCAAACGTTTCGACTGATTGCTTGGGCTGCTTGCGCGTGGGATGGAAAGTTTGAAGATCAGCGCAGAGCGAGCTGACCCGCAATCCGGTGACGTGCTCGGCCAAATCAAACCAGTGCGAGCCAATGTCGGCCATGCAGCGGGAAGGGCCGCCAGCCTTGGCGTCTACACGCCAGTTCCAATCCGTATCGTAAAGCAGCCAATCCTGAAAGTATGTACCCTGCACAACAAGAATTTCCCCGAGATCCCCAGCCTTGCGCATGGCGCGCATCTGCTGCACCATGGGATAGAAACGCAGATTGTGGCAAACGCAATTGCGCAGTCCACGCTCAGCGGCGAGCGCAACCAATTCTTCTCCATCATCAACGCTCGTGGCTAGCGGCTTTTCGCAGATGACGTGCTTGCCGGCATTGAGCGCATCCCTGGCCATGGGAAAATGTTGCGCGTTGGGCGTGCAGATGTGAACCGCATCGATTGCTGGATCGCGCAGGATCTCGCGATAGTCGGTCGTAATCTTCGGAATGGAAAAGCCGGCACCCAATCGTTGTGCGGCCTCTGAGTTTCTGCCTGCAATGGCTGCCGCCTCGACAAACTCCAGCCGTCGCACTGCTTCCAGATGCACGCGTCCCATGAATCCGGTGCCGAAGATTGCCGTTCTAATCGTCTTCATCGTCTTCGCCATCGCTCTAGACCCACCACGCAGCGCCGGGCTGCTCACGAATCACAATGCCGTTCAGAAAATTTGCCGCCTTGGTCAAGCCCTCTTCGGGCGAGAGGAGGCTATCCTCGTGCTCAATCGATAACACGGAGTCGTAGCCGAACATGCGCAGAGTAGAGACGAACTCGCGCCACCACTCGGCTCCGTGGCCGTAGCCGCAGGTGCGAAAAATCCAGCCACGCTCGCGCTCCTGAGTGTACGGCTTGGTATCGAGCACGCCCGTGCGCGGCAGGTTGGCGGGGTAAATCTGCGTGTCCTTGGCATGGACGTGGAAAATCGCGCCTTCGAGCACGCGAACGGCGGCGATGGGATCGATGTTCTGCCAGAAGAGATGACTCGGATCAAAGTTGCAACCCACGCTTGGGCCTGCGATCGAGCGCAGCCGAAGCATCGTCTCCGGACTATACACGACGAATCCGGGATGCATTTCAATGGCGATCTTCACTCCGTGATCGGCGGCGAACTTGGCATGTTCAATCCAGTAAGGTGCGACAACTTCATTCCACTGCCAGTCGAGCACCTTAAGATAGTCAGGAGGCCATGGGCATGTGACCCAGTTGGGAGCTGTGGATTGAAGCGAATCGCCGGGGCATCCAGAGAAGTCGATCACTACAGAGATGCCAAGCTTTTCCGCGAGCATAATGGTCTTGCGGCTCACGTCCCGATCATGTTGCGCGCGAGTCTTATCGGGATGCAGCGGGTTTCCATGAGAACTCAAGGCGCTGATCGAAGCTCCGTGATCGGCCAGAACTTTCTGAAACTCGGCGAGAGCAGAAGCATTTTCGAGCATCGAGAGCTTGCAGTGCGCGTCGCCCGGATAGTTGCCGGTGCCGAGTTCAACGGTGTCGATCTGCAGGGCCTTAAATTTCTTGAGAACCGCCGTTAGCGAAAGCTGCGACAGCAGGGGAGTAAATACTCCAACACGCATAACGATTTCTATCTCCTGGGATCGCAGTCATCATAGCTGATTATTACGAAATCAAGGATTTCATCGAAGCTGCCAGGCGCCAATCCGCCCGTTACCTCTGTAATCGCCGCAACCACGAACCTGTTGCAGAAATAACTTGACTGCGAGAAAGTAAAATCGATTGGGAGTGTGGAAAATCTATGCGCAACCGATTTGTAATTCTTGTCGCTTTCGGTTTGCTGGTCAGCGGGGCTTGGGCGCAGCAGTCGCAGAACGCCGCTCAGACCGGACAACAAAGCATGCCCGGCATGGATATGTCAGGCATGAAAAACATGCCGGCGGCCGCTGCCAAAGACGCCGATAGCGCCAGCGATAACGACAGCGAAGCCAGCATGCATGCCATGCATTCCATGGAAGGCCACATGGATATGGGCCCGCACATGAAGATGACTGCGCTGCGTCCGTCCAAGCCCGGCGACGCCGACCGTGCTCAACAGATTGTCGAAAGCGCGCGCAAGGCTTCAGAAAAATATACGGACTATCGCACTGCTCTGGCCGATGGTTACAAGATCTTCCATGCGGAAATTCCGCAGAAGATATATCACTTCACCAACTACGGGTATGCGATGGAAGCTGCTTTCCGCTTCAACCCCGAGCATCCCACGTCGTTGCTCTTCGAAAAGCACGGCGATGACTACAAGTTGATAGGCGTCATGTACACGGCGCCCAAGCGCTTTGACGAAGATCAACTCGACCAGCGCATTCCGCTAAGCGTGGCGCAATGGCACGAGCATGTGAATTTCTGTTTGCCTCCGGCCGATAAGAGGAGCGAAATGAGGTCGCCCAATCCGCAGTTCGGCCTTCGGGGATCGATCACGACGCAGGAAGCTTGCGACGCTGCCGGTGGAACTTTCCATCCCGTAATTTTCAACTGGATGGTGCACGTCTATCCCTTCGAGAAAGATCAGGCGAGCATCTGGTCGGTGGAGCGCCAACACGGCGACGCCGACTAAAACTTCCGCTTAGCGTTCTGCAACCGCCTCAACCGATGATTCCTCAGGAACTGACTTCAGCCGGCTGAGGGCCGCGATCGGCCGCGCAAACGGCATGGGGCTGTCCTTGCTGTAAGCGCGCAGCAGATGATAAGTGATGAGCAACTGCGTCAGCGCCAGCGGATCGCTATGCCGCACTTCGCTGCCGTCGTTATAGTCGCCGAACTGGTCGGCGCGTAGCGGCCGCAGATCCGGAAGATGATTCCAGATGGTTTGTTCCAATTGGGCGGCGTGCTCGCGGCTCACGCTACCGTCGACTTCAAGAAACTCAACCGGCCGTCCCGAATCGCGTCCAAGTTCAAGGCGAATCCCCGCAGGCTGACCGTTCGTATGATTCACCAGATAAGTGAGGTCGGGATGTGGGATGGTCGGGCGCAAAACCAGATGAACATTCAAATGTCCATCGGCCTGATCAGACCCCACACCGCTTTCCGGATGAAAGCGCACCACGATGTCGGCGAACTCGCGCTGCGGGCGGATGAAGTCTCGCGAATCCGCCTCGCGCCTGTCCATTTCAGCCAACACCTGGTCGGATACATACCCGCGCTTGGAGGTGTCCCGCTTGATCTTCCACAGCCGTCTCATGTCCTCGGGAGGGTCAAGAAAAACCTTGACGTCGTAGAACTGCCGCATCGCCGGCGTGTGAAACCCGAGTAGCCCTTCCACAATGACGAACTCGCGCGGCTCCACGTACTCGGGCCGCACCAGCGAACCGGTGCTGTGGTCGTAGACCGGCTTGAGCATGGCTTGCCCATAATGCACGCGTTCCAGGTGCAGTTCCAGAATGTCAAGAAAGTTGCAGTCTGGATGGAGCGGAGTGATGTTCAGACGCGCGCGCTCGGCGCGGTCGTACTTGTGATAGTCATCGGCGCAGATGTGGGTCACGCGTTCAGGGCCCAACAGGCGGGTTAGCCCGCGAGTGATTGTTGTTTTGCCGGCGGCGCTGTCGCCCACGATGCCCAGCAGGATCGGTCGTCTTTTCATAGCTCCTCCTCGCTTCGCACCAAAGGCACAAAAGTTCTTATCTCCGCTTCGGCTTCTCCCTCCAGGCCTCCTTGGAAAACCCGGCTCTGACGCACATCGATGGCAGCAATGCGAGCTAACTGCTCCTTGCCGATGCGTCCTCCTTCGCTTACCAGGCGGCTGGCTTGGCGCAGTCTTATCCGGTCGAGAGCGTTACGCACGCTGCGGGCGTTGGCAAACTGAGGCTGCTTGATTCGCAGCTCAAGGTAGTCAACAAACGCCCGTCGCGACTCGTCGTCAAAATTATAGTTCTGCTGGCGCAGCATAAGGTCGGCGATGGTGGCCAACTCTTCCACCGTGTAATCGGGAAAGCTGATGTGGTGCGCCACACGAGAGCGAAAACCTGGGTTGTACTGAAAGAAAGTTGCCATCCGGTCTTGATAGCCGGCCAGGATCACGACTAAATCTTCGCGCTGATTTTCCATGGCCTGCAGTAACATCTCAACCGCTTCCTGCCCGTAGTCGCGCTCGTTTTCGGGTCGGTAGAGGTAATACGCCTCGTCGATAAAAAGCACGCCGCCCATTGCCTTCTTCAGAATCTCTTTCGTCTTGGGCGCGGTGTGGCCCACGTATTGACCGACGAGATCGTCGCGGGTTGCAACCACCAGGTGGCCGCGTCGCAGGTAGCCGAGGTGGTGCAGTATTTTCGCCATGCGCATGGCGACGGTAGTCTTGCCAGTGCCCGGATGTCCGGTAAAAGACATGTGCAGAGTGGGACGCTCGGTGGAAAGCCCAACTTTTTCTCGCAGCCGGGTTACCAGCAAGAGCGATGCCATGCGCCGCAGATAGTCTTTGACCGGACTAAGCCCAACCAACTCGCGATCGAGTTCGTCCAGGATTTCGTCAAGATTGGAATCCCGATGCGCCGCGCCAATGTCCACGAGGCTTTCCGCGGGCTCAGGGACCGGAGCTGCATCGACGACGGATTCTGTATCCAACTTGTGCATGGCTTTTCTCGCTCGCTAGATCGCCGATGTGCTCCTCGATCGAATGGTGTACTGGATCTGCCGGTCGGCCGCCTCTGTGCGATCGATAGAAAATCCCGGCTCGTTCTCGGGCCGTTGCACGATGAAGCTCAACATCGTGGTTTGCTTGCCCTTGGTACGGTCATAACCGTTCAGCTTTATGTAGTGATTGGGGAGGGCCTTCCGGCATTCGTCGAGGTGTTCCATGGCTTCATTCGGGTCGTGCAAGTCAAACATGGGAAGACCCCACATTTCCCAATACGAGTTCCGCGGATGCGGATCATCCGTGTGCTCGATCGAGAATGCCCAGCCATTGTCGAAGCAGTACCGCACCTGCGCTTTGATTTCGTCTTCTGTAAAGTCGGGCAAATAAGAAAATGTTCCCTGAGTGACTCGCATCATTAGTCTCCATTCTCAAATCGTGAACAAACGGTCAGGATACTGTAACTGTGCCGACTGCATCTGGCACGTCAGTTGACTCGAAGTCAAAGCTCACGTCCTTCCAGATATCCAGCGCCTTGCGCAACTCCGGCGACCAGCGGGCCGCTTTGTTAAGAATCTCCGGCCCCTCGGCAAGATAGTCGCGCCCCTCATTGCGGGCCTGAATCATGACTTCCGTGGCTACGCGGTTCGCGGTTGCCCCTTGAGCGATGCCGTCTGGATGGCCGATCGTTCCTCCGCCGAACTGCAGCACGACATCTTCGCCGAGAAGATGCAGCAACTGATGCATCTGACCCGCGTGAATGCCGCCGGAAGCCACCGGCATGACTGCCGGTAGCGACGCCCAATCCTGCTCGAAGTAGAGTCCCAGCGTTGGGTCGGCATCGATTTTGCCCGAACGCAAGGTGTTGTAGTACCCGCGAATCGCGTTCGGATCGCCTTCGAGCTTGCCCACCACCGTCCCCGCATGAATATGGTCGACTCCCGCCAGACGCATCCATTTTGCGATAACGCGGAAGTTCACACCGTGCGTCTTCTGTCGCGTGTAAGTTCCGTGACCGGCGCGGTGCAAATGCAGAATCACCCCATTGCGGCGCGCCCATTTCGCCATCGACTGAATCGCGGTATAGCCGACGGTCAGATCGATCATCACAATTACGGTACCGAGTTCCTTGGCAAAATCCGCCCGCTCGTACATCTCTTCCATGGTCCCGGCAGTTACGTTCAGATAATGTCCCTTGATTTCGCCGGTGGCAGCGACAGCACGGTTCACCGCCTCCATGCAGAACAGGTAACGATCGCGCCAGCGCATGAAAGGTTGGCTGTTGATGTTTTCGTCATCCTTGGTAAAGTCCAGGCCGCCGCGCAGCGCTTCATAAACTACGCGCCCGTAGTTGCGGGCAGATAGTCCGAGTTTCGGCTTCACCGTCGCGCCCAGCAACGGGCGCCCGAATTTATTCAGGTACTCGCGTTCCATCACGATGCCATGCGCCGGTCCCTGAAACGTTTTCGCGTAGTGCGGAGGAATCCGCATATCTTCGAGGCGCAGAGACTTGAGTGCTTTGAAGCCGAACACGTTGCCGATAATCGAAGAAGTCAAGTTGGCAATCGAGGCTTCTTCAAAAAGGTCGATATCGTAAGCGATGTAGGCAATGTGCTGATCCGTGCCCGGGACGGGATCGACTCGATAGCATTTCGCCTGGTAATTTTCGTACGGGGTCAAGCGATCAGTCCAAACCACCGTCCACGTCGCCGTCGAAGACTCACCGGCTACTGCTGCCGACGCCTCGATCGGATCCACGCCGGGTTGCGGCACTAAACGGAAGGCGCACAAAATGTCCGTTGCTTTTGGTTCGTAGTCGGCGTCGTAGTAGCCCATTTCCGCGTAGGGCGTGATGCCCGCGGCCCATCGACTTTTCTTTTTGCCGGAGTTGTTATGATTGCCAGCCATTTCTGTCTCCCTCACGAATCACTGATTTGTCCATTGAGGACACAAGCGGAAAGACCTGATCGAAGCGCAGCTTCAGGCGACGACAAGATCTAAACTACAAAAGCCTTTGACAGATTGCGATAGACGGATGCGACTTTCCAGATTGTGGCCGGCCTGGTTTGTCCGGCCACGTCCGTTCCTTCATGCCCGATTTCAAAGTTCCTCCGGCAGGTTTAGCCGGCCCTCATTGCGTTAGCCTTTGTATGGCAATTCCCGTACCAATGCCTCATGCGAGCTTTGCTACACGTAGCCGCAAGTTCGTAAGTAGTTGCTCTTTCTTTTGCTTGGGCTATGAATGCGAGATGGGATTTTCGACGGGGCAGGAATCTGAAACTTCATGAATGGTGACATAACTGTCTCAGCACAAAACCACTGAATTTTTTCAACTGTATGATAATAGATAGATTATTGCTTCATGCGAGATGCGGACTATTATGTCACATTTGAGAGACAAAAAAGTCTCACTTGGCTCGCCGAGACACGGGAGTGGAGATTTTATGCTTCGCCAATAGTCGATGAAATGTACGGCGCGGAACTTTTGCTAACTTCGCAGCCTTTGAAATATTTCCGCCCGCCTTTAGCAAATAGCTGGATAACGCTTCCCGTTCGAACTGCGCAATCGCGTGCGCTTTGCTCGACATAAAACTCATTTGTGGCGTAAACGACACAACCTCCTGCACGTGCAGCGGAAGATGCTCAGCCTCGACCACTGACGAGGACGTCAACACGACGGCGCGTTCGATGATGTTTTCCAGTTCTCGAAGATTGCCCGGCCAGGAGTAATTCTTCAGCAAAGCCAGCGCCTCGGGGGCAATGCTATCTACCTTTTTATTTACTTTGGCTCTCGCCCGCAGCAGAAAATACCCTGCGAGGAAAGGAATATCTTCGATCCGCTCGCGCAATGGCGGCAGCGTAATCGAGAAAGTGTTGATCCGGTAGAAGAGATCTTCCCGGAAAGTGCCTTCGCGAATGGCTGTCTCCAGATTCCTGTTAGTTGCGGCGACAATTCTTACTGAAACTTTTCGCGTCCGCATGTCGCCGACGGCGCGAATCTCTCCGGTTTGCAGTGTGCGCAAGAATTTAGCTTGAATCTCCAGGGACATATCGCCAATTTCGTCGAGGAACATGGTGCCGCCCTCGGCCTTTTCGAATAATCCTTTGCTGTCGTTGTAGGCGCCAGTAAAAGCGCCGCGCTTGTAGCCGAAGAGTTCGCTTTCGAGCAATGCCGGAGACAACGCGGTGCAGTTCAGAGTGACCAGCGGATGATTGCTGCGCGTGCTGTTGCGGTGGATGGCCCGCGCCACCAACTCTTTGCCGGTTCCGCTTTCGCCGCGAATCAGAACCGTCGTGGGTGTAGGTGCAACCTTCGAAATCAGTCCGGAGATTTCCTGCATCTTCAGGTTGCTGCCGATGATGAACTCGCCCTCTGCCCGCGCTTCGAGTTCGCGCAAAGCCAACTGGTAGTGATCCTGAAGCGCGTCTCCGCGATTTCTGCTGGCGGCAAATTCCGAGATAAAACGCGCCGTCTTGCCACCCACCACCTCCGTTCCCGGGGGCCGGAAACGGTAAACGTCGCGCCCCACGTCAGGATCGCCGGTCACATCGACGATGAGGTCGGCTGCATCGACTTTCAAAAATTTTCGATAGTTGGAGGCAACCGGTAAACCCAGTTCCCGCGCGAGAACAATGCCGGGCGCGCCTTCGTCCTTGTCAGCGACCCCAACGATTTCGACACTGGGGTCCTTGCGAAACAGTTCCACCAGCGCCCGTCCTCCTCGCCCGGCTCCGATGAGAATGATTCGCGTCATAATCTTTGCCAAAGCCCGAAAGCTCCGCACCAGGCGCGTATTCTACCGCATTGCCACTGCCGTCTGATCGGTCTGCTTCTAAGCCGAAGAACTGTAACCGATACTATCGCAATCGCTATATCATAAGATCGATGGCCCGGCCTGGTCGCAATACGGTCCCGTCCCCGTTGGACACGCCTTTCTTCGCCGGCAAGCCGCGTAAATCCGTTCCCCATGAGTTCGTGCTCGATGCGATTGCTTCGTTGTCGCCCGCGACCCGGTCCATGTTCGGCTGCCTGGCCATCTATGTTGAGGACAAGATTGTTCTGATCCTGCGCGACAAGGCCGATAAAACCGCGGACAACGGAGTCTGGCTCGCCACGACGGAGGAACACCATGAGAGCCTCCGCTGCGATTTCCCGAACATGCGATCCATTCAGGTGCTGGGGAAAAAAGTAACAGGCTGGCAAGTCCTTCCAGCCGATGCGCCGGATTTCGAACAGTCGGCGCTGCTCGCCTGCGACCTCGTCGTTGCCAAAGACCCTCGAATCGGCAAGGTGCCGGGTACCCGGCGAACTTCAACCTCGGGCAAGAAGAAGGCACGAAAATCCGCGAAGCAAACGAAGGCGCTCAAGAACGCAAAAAAGGCCGCACGGGCTCGTAACGAAATCCTGTAGAGACCTGCCTGTAGATTCCGTCTGATGCTCACCTGACGTCATTACCATTCCTGCTTCCGGGGCGGTTCGATCGTCGCGGGCAACGGCCCCACTGCTTCTCCCGTCAAATAGAATTTCGCCCAGGCCACACTCGTTGCTTCTCATCCCGAGGGCAGCGAGGGATATGGGTTTCCCCACGCGCCCCAAGAACACAGAGGACGGAATGACGAACTCAAAAGAAAAGCAGCGCAGCGTGCGGGCAATCGAGTGGCTTAACTTCTTCCTAGCCGACGTACAAACCGGTCTGGGCCCGTTCCTGGCGGCTTATCTGGCGTCCAGCGGCTGGAATCCTGGCAGAGTGGGATACGCACTGACCTTTGGCGGCCTGGTTACGGTTGCGGTGCAAACACCGGCCGGGGCCGTGGTCGATGCTGCTCGCCGCAAGCGGCTGTTGATTTCAGTAAGCCTGGGTGCGCTGGTGTGCGGCGCGCTCCTGCTGATGGGCCATTCGAGTAATCCCTCAGTCTACGCCGCGCAATTTCTGATCGGAGGATCTGCGCCCTTCTTGGGGCCAAGCGTCGCAGCCATCACGCTGGGCCTTGTCGGAGCGAGAGCGTTCGATAAACAATTTGGAAGAAATCAGGCATTCAACTCCGCGGGCAATGTATTCACGGCACTTCTGATTGCATACGTGAGCTATAGGTTTGGCTATCGCGCGATCTTTGTCGTGGCAGTCGTCATGGCGATTCCGGCCCTTCTGTCTGTCATCGCCATCGACGACAAACAGATCGACTACGCCGAGGCTCGCGGAGCTTCGGACGGACCGAAGAATGTTGAGGCGGAGGGACTGTCCACCCTGGCAAAGGACCGAGTATTGCTCTATTTCCTGGCTGCTGCATTTCTGTTCCATCTGGCCAATGCCGCGATGTTGCCACAGTTAGGCGAGATGCTCTCAAGAAGCAGCCCGAAAAAAGCCGCCCAGTTCATGTCTGCCTGCATTATCGTGACGCAGTTAGTGATTACGGTTTCCGCGGCGTGGGTGGGTAAAACGGCCGCTGCGAAAGGACGAAAACCATTGCTGCTACTTGGCTATGGGGTTTTGCCGGTGCGCGGAGTCCTCTACACGCTCACCCAAGCGGCCCCGATGTTGATCGCCATCCAAATTCTCGATGGAGTGGCCAATGCCATTTTCGGGATCGTTTCGATTCTTGTGATCAAAGACAGAACCCACGGAACTGGACG
This sequence comes from Terriglobales bacterium, assembly GCA_050012915.1. GTDB lineage: Bacteria > Acidobacteriota > Terriglobia > Terriglobales > Acidobacteriaceae > JABDBE01. The sequence goes on from JBEKGG010000010.1 coordinate 22,919, forward strand.
ATTCAACCTTGCCGCCGGTGCGCTCGCCACGATGGTAGGAATCGGAGCCGCCCTGAGTGCGACCCTCGGCGGCACGTTAATTCAGCGTTCCGGCTATCGCGCGTCCTTCTTGGGCTTGGCTGGAATCGCGCTGATCGCTTTTGTGTTGCTCTGGATCGCTATCCCCGAAACATTGCCCGCCTCCGCGAAAGACGCGCCCTCCAGCTCAAACCCGGGAACAGAAGCGTTCGTCCAATGACCGCTGTTTCCGGCGCGATGTTATCCTTAACCATTAGGCCTCCACAAGGCTGCCGAACATGTCCAATCCAAATATCTCGCCCCCTCCAACCACCGAAGAGCAGAGCGAGTCTTTCGGAAACATTCTTTCGCAATTCGAGCAGGACCACACGGTCCAACGCACGGAAGGTATTCGTGAGGGTACGGTCGTCTCCGTGTCGGCAGATTCGGTTTTCATCGACATCGGAATGAAGTCGGAAGCCATTTTGCCGCTCGCGGAAGTGCAGACGAACGAGTTGGAGAAAAAAGACAAGGCCGTAAAGCCCGGCGACAAACTGCAAGTCACGATCAAAGGCCGCGCTCCCGAGGGCTATTTTGAGTTGACGCTCAGTAAAGCTGCCCGTCCCGCCGACTGGTCTGCGCTCGAGCGAGCTTTTGCGGACAAGACGACGATTGTGGGAACTGTGACCGCCGTTGTGAAGGGCGGGTTGAGCGTGGACGTGGGCGTGCGCGCGTTTATGCCGGCGTCCCGCAGCGGCGCGCGCGACGCTGCCGAGATGGAGAAATTGGTCGAGCAGGAAATTCGATGTCGCATAATCAAGCTCGACGCCGCCGAAGAGGACGTCGTCGTGGATCGCCGCGTCGTCGCCGAAGAGGAAGAGCGGACCGCCAAGGATCGCCGCTACTCCGAAGTCAAGGAAGGCGACACCGTAAGCGGCACGGTGCGAAGCCTGACCGACTACGGCGCCTTCGTCGATATTGGCGGGGTCGACGCTTTGTTGCACGTGAGTGATATTTCCTGGAGCCGCATCAACAAGCCTGCCGACGCGCTCACAGTAGAACAGCCGATCGAAGTTAAAGTCCTCAAAATCGATCCCGAGAAGCGGCGCGTTTCCGTGGGACTGAAGCAGCTCCAACCGCATCCGTGGGACGCAGTCGCGGACAAATACAAAACAGGAGAGCGCGTCCGCGGCACCGTAACTCGCCTGATGGACTTCGGCGCATTCGTCGAACTTGAGCCCGGAGTCGAGGGATTAATTCACGTCTCCGAAATGTCCTGGGTAAAGAAAGTAAAGAAGCCAAGCGACCTGCTGAAACCCGGTGAGACGGTCGAAGCCGTGATCCTTGGCGTGAGCGCCGGCGAGCGCCGCATGTCGCTGGGATTGAAGCAGGCGCTGGGAAATCCCTGGGCCGATGTCGAGCGAAAGTTCCCCGTGGGATCCGTGGTCGAAGGTCCCGTTGTGAGCATCACGAAGTTCGGCGCCTTTGTGGAGGTTGCTGAAGGGATCGAGGGCATGATTCACGTCAGCGATCTGAGCGCAGAGAAACGAATCAATCATCCGCAGGACGTTTTGAAGGTGGGACAAACGGTGCAAGCGCAGGTGCTCGAGCTCGATACCGAGAAGCGAAGACTGAAACTCGGAATCAAACAACTGGTTCCGACCAGCATCGATGAATATTTGGCAGAGCACAACGAAGGCGATGTAGTCAGCGGCCGCCTCGTGGAAGTTTCCGGCGGCACCGCGAAAGTGGAATTGGGAGAAGGAATTCAGGCAGCATGCCGCATCACGGCGGGAAAAGCCAAACAGGAATCCTCGGACCCGAATCAGTCGGGCGGAGCCAAGGCGGACCTGGCATCGCTGACCTCGATGCTGCAGGCGCGCTGGAAGGGTGGGGCACCCGCGAAATCCACGGAGCCGCAAGAGCTCCAACCTGGACAGGTTCGCAGTTTTCGAATCGCGAAACTCGATCGGCCAGCGAAGAAAGTCGAAGTCGAACTAGCGTAGCGCCAATTTCTTCCGGCTCGATTCGTCCGCTCACTCAACTACTGGATAAATCCGCCATCTCAGCCGGTATGAAATTATCGCCCGGTGTCCATAAGTGCGACAAGAACTAAACCCTTATTATTTAGCCGCTTACGGGAATGTTGCAAGGCGTTGCAACCGGTTGCAAAAATTCTCAGTCTTGACAACCCTGCGGCGAGGTCTAAACTCGGGGAGTATTTAATTGACGCTGGAGAAGTCCGATGTCGCGAAGTCTTAAATTGGCTACCGTTTGCGTTATCTTCTTACTGGCCGCGTCTTTGTCCGTGTTCGCCAACTCCAACGACAGTTTTCAAAATGCTAATCTGATCGGCGTTCCTCACGGCGGCGACGTATCGGGCACGTTCGACTTTAACAGCAGCACTCATCAGTTTTCCGACATCTCTGTCTCATTTGTGAGCAGCGTCTTTGGAAACGTTAATGCAAGCGACCCCGGCTCGATAAACGGATTTTATAACTACGCGACTGGCAATTGGTCGTTTCAGTGGCAGACTATTAAGAGCGGGGATCTGATCACTTACGACGTGGTTTACAATCCCAAGACGAATCAGTTCACGGCGAGTGGATCGATTCAAAATTTGTGGAATCAGGGAAACTTTAACTATATGGCGGTTCCCGAGGGTGGCAATTCGCTGGCATATCTATCGCTCTGCGGTGTAGCCCTGCTCGGCGCTATTTTCCTGTCTCGGAAGCAGCGGCGTCCTGTACCCGCCACGCAGTCCATCTAGCCACCCAGATACTCCTCGGTAATCTCTGAGCGATCGCCCATCTTGTTCCCAGAAACACTTACACAGAATTCATATCTGCCATCGATAATTTCGATTGGACTCGCAATCCGCAAGTCCCTAAAGTTGGCGCAAGCGTGCCAATCCCCAGAAGCGCTGAATATTCAATGGTAAAACGTGTGTTCTGACCCGACAACCACTCGGTAGCAATAAGACCCCGACGAGTTGAGACGACCTTTCGTGCCTGTTGGTAATGACGAGCTAGATGCTCTAATCGAATCTGGCGGATAAAATGGAACCAGACAGCCTGGAAATAGAAGAAAATCGGAATGAGGTTCGAGAATTGGATCTGACTACCCACGCCCGCGGTCTCAGCCACGTCCTCACCTGGGAGGAAATTGCCAACCTCGCAGCGGCGGAAGGGGAACCCGCTGAAACTTTGATGAACGTCGTCGGCCTGATTGCCAAGCGATTCGAGACCGACGTTTGTTCCGCATACCTGCTCGAGCCGGATCGTGCCAATCTCGTGCTGGCCGCAACCGTCGGCTTGCGCAAGGAATGCATCGGCAATCTCCGGATGGCGATCAACGAAGGTCTGGCGGGCCTGGTCGCGGAACAAGTGCGACCGGTAGCGGTCGAGCAGGCGCATAGTCATCCACGCTTCAAATACTTCCGCGAAGCCGGCGAGGATGACTACCAGTCGTTCCTCGGAGTGCCACTTATCGATCGGGGCGTCCTGCAGGGAGTTTTGGTAGTTCAAACCATCGAGCCTCGCGTTTTTCTGGAAGAAGAAATTCAAATGCTGGCCGAGGCTGCAGCCCAGGTGGCGCCGGTGGTGAGCGAAGCGCGAACGCTAGATCGCTTCATCGCTCCCGCCCAGGAACGCCTGTGGGAACTGGCTCGCAATCTGTGGTGGAGTTGGGATCACGACGCGGCCAGCCTGTTTCGCGATCTTGATCCGGTGCGCTGGAGGCAGTTCAATCAGAATCCGGTTTCGTTGCTGGCCGAGTTTCCACTCGCGAAACTGGAAAGTCGCGCCGCGGAGTTGGTGCTGCACAGCCGTATCAATTACGCTTGTCGCCGCTTGCAGGAATATTTGCAGGCGGACCGCACTTGGGGAACCCGGCATGCCGGAGTTTTGCGGCCTTTGCCGGTGGCTTATTTTTCCGCGGAGTTCGGATTGCACGAATCGCTTCCGGTCTATTCGGGCGGCCTTGGCGTCCTCGCCGGAGACCATATTAAGAGCGCGTCTGATCTCGGCATTCCATTGGTCGGCATCGGTCTTTTTTACGGGCAAGGATATTTTCGCCAGCGTTTGGATGCGAGCGGCTGGCAGCAGGAAGAATATCTGGAGACCGACGTCAATCAATTGCCCATGGAAGTCGCGATCGGCAAGAACGGACGTCCGGTCGTGGTGCAGATCGAAACTCGCAGCGGCTCGATTCACGCCAAAGTCTGGCGGGTGAAAGTTGGACGCTGCGACCTGCTCCTCCTTGACTCGGATGTCGAAGGCAATACTCCGGACGACCGCGAGCTGACTTCCCGCCTCTATGGCGGAAACGCGCGCACTCGCATCCGTCAGGAGTTGGTGCTTGGCGTTGGAGGATCCCGCGCCCTCAGAGCCATGGGCATCACGCCCGGCGTTTTTCACTTGAACGAAGGGCACAGCGGATTCGCGGTGCTGGAAGCGATCCACATGCGCATGGACGATGAGGGCATTGGATTCGACGCCGCCGTGCCTCGCGTTTCCCGGGAAGTGGTGTTCACCACGCATACTCCCGTGCCTGCTGGGCATGATCGCTTCGATGCAGATTTGATCGAAGAGCATCTCGGACCTCTGCGCGAAAAGATGGGCCTTTCTCCGGAAAGCTTAATGGGGCTCGGACGCGAGGATCCGAACAACCAGAACGAAACTTTTTGCATGACCGTGCTCGGACTCAGACTCTCGCGCCGTGCCAACGCGGTTTCCGCCCTGCATGGCGAAGTGTCGCGCGCCATGTGGACTGGCCTTTGTCCCGGCAAGCCCGAGGATGAGGTTCCCATCGGACATATCACCAACGGAGTTCACGTTCCATCGTGGCTCGCGCCGCAAATGTTCCGCCTCTACGACCGCCATCTGGGCACCAATTGGCACCAGCACAGCAGCGAAGCCCGCATCTGGGAAGGCATTGAGAACATCGACGATGGCGAGCTTTGGGAGACGCACCTTAGTCTGAAATCGCAGCTTCTCGAATTTGTCCGCCGCCGCGCAGTCGAACAAGCCGAGCGCCGCGGCGAACCGCGAGAAGTTTTACAAAGACTGGGCAAGGTGCTCAGCCCCGACGCACTGACTATCGGATTCGCCCGTCGTTTTGCCACTTACAAAAGAGCCAACCTGATCCTGAGCGACATCGAGAACCTTGCGTCCATGGTCAACGATCCCAAGCGGCCGGTGCAGTTCGTTTTCGCTGGCAAAGCGCATCCCAACGACGAGCCCGGCAAAAAAGTTCTGCAGCAGATTGCGGAATTGATGCGCAATCCGCGCTTCGCGGATAAATTCGTTTTCGTCGAAGACTATGACATCAATGTCGGACGCCATTTTGTGCAGGGCGTCGATGTCTGGCTCAACAACCCGCGGCGTCCCCAGGAAGCATCGGGGACGAGTGGTCAAAAAGTAGTCTTGAATGGCGGGCTCAATCTTTCCGTTCTCGATGGCTGGTGGGCCGAAGCCTACGACGGCATGAATGGATTCGCCATCGGCACCGGAAGAACCCACTCCAACGTAAGCGTCCATGACACCCGCGACGCAGAGGACTTGCGCCGCGCCCTTCACGAAGAAGTGATTCCGTTGTACTACCAGCGCGATCGCGACGGACTGCCGCGCGGCTGGATCAAGCGCATGAAGCGAACCATCCGTACCCTCGGCTGGCGTTTCAATGCCGACCGCATGGTCATGGATTACACTCTGAAATGCTACGTCCCCGCGGCGGGCGGCACATCGAGCGACATGCGATCTGCCTGGTAACGCGGGAGCAGTTCTCGACTGACTGCAAGAAATTCGGCGGACGGAGAGACAGGCGTCAGGGCGTGCAGAAAAGCTCCGGTCTTGGGTGGCACAGCGCCCTGCCTTGCGAAAAAAACTTTGGTCTAAGCCAGATTCGTGAAAGGGCACGAGTTTACTCGTGCCGCAAGGCCGCTGAAAACGACGTAAGGCGACGCTTGAAACCACTCCCCTTCAAGATTTCGAACCGCTGATTTTTCCCCCGCTCCAGCTACTTTTCAGGAGTAGCCGTAACACTCATCAGAAGAATCAGTGGAAGCCCGGTAGTCCTTTTGGTGAACTCCCAATAACGCACCAGAATCGAATAAACCGTCAATCCAATTTCGCCTTCGCCCCACAACACATAGGCCAGCGACTGCTTCATCAGATTGCGGCGCGTGAGTTCGAGCACGATGCTGATCGGATCCAGCAACTCACTCAGATACGCAATCGAGTTGGCGATGGCTACTGCGCCAAATGCCTCGATCGTGAGATCCTGCCCTTGACGAGAAACCCGAACTCGTAGCGGCGCCATAAATTCACTCTGATTGTCCAAAAGATGAACGTGCAGAAATGCCAGCGGCCCAGTGATTTTGAAGTGTTCGTGGAGTTCCTGAAGCTTCTCTTCCGTCCGGTTCTCCTGGGCGAAAACTGAGTTTGATTGGGGAATTAAATTGACCTTCTTGCCGGTGTACTGCGCCCATAATCGGGCTGATTCGCTGTCCTCGAATGTGACTTCCGAAATACGCATTTCGGTAGACCGATAATAGCGGCTTGCCGCGCTGACCAGCAGAAGCAGGAAAATAAAGATGCTGGCAATGACCACTCCTGCCGGGCGTTCAAGGGCGTTGTCCAGTAAGGTGTAGGCGAATACTACGGTCACAATCCAGAAATAGAAAGCCAGGAGTAAAGTCTTCGGCTGCCGTAGAACAACCTCTCGCGACGTAGCGATGGCGACGGCGACTGCCGCCGACAAGATAAGCACCAGAACGCCGGTGGCGTAAGCGCTGCCCTGCGCCTCGACATCGGCGCGAAAAACCAGGGTGACCACAACGTCGATGGCGAACAACACCAGGATCACGGGCCGTTGGTAAGCAACCCAGCGCGGCGCCATTCCGAAACGTGGCAAATAACGCGGAATCAGATTCAGCAGTCCGGTCATCGCCGATGCCCCGGCAAACCACAGAATCAGAATCGTGGAAAAATCGTATACGGTGCCGAATGCTCCGCCGAGAAGCTTGTGTGCAAGATACGCGATCGCTCTTCCATCCGCGGGACCTCCCAATTGGTAGTCAACCTCGGGAATCAGCAAGGAAGCCACAAAGCCTGACGCCAGCAGCAAAACGCTCATAATCAACGCAGCCGAGAGCAGCAGGCTGCGTGTGTTGCGTATGCGACCGAGCGGCGGTTGGCCCGGCTTGGTATTCTCGCCGCCATCGACCAGGGGCATCACGACAACGCCAGTCTCAAAACCGCTAAGCCCCAACGCCAATCGTGGAAAAACCAGCGCGGATGCGATCGCCACCATCGTCCAATCCCCGTGCGCGTGTAAGCTGCGTTGCCAGTGCACGAGCAGGTCCGGATGCCACAAAATCCGCCAGAACCCGCAGAGCAGCACCACCACATTAAGGAGCAGGTAGGGAATAGCCACCGCCGTTGCGAGACCAATCGCTTCCCGGAAGCCCATGAGAAAAACAATTGCCAGTATCAGCAACAAACAAAGAGTGAGCTCGATCGGTGCGTCGCCTACATAAGGATGAAGATAGGAATTGGCAATAGCGTGGCGGGCCGCGTCCGCCGCCGACAACGTCATCGTGATGACAAAATCTGTCCCCGCGAAACCCAGCAGGACCAGTACAAAAATCCGGCTCTTCCATCCGCTGAACAGATTCTCCAGCAATGCAATCGACCCTTGCCCGGCATATGATCGCGCCGCCACCTGCATGTAAACCGGAACCGCACCTAGAAGCGTTACCAGAACCAGCGCCGCGGTTGCCGGCACGGCCAGCGCGCCAGCCGCGAGCAGGGCGATGGCCGGCTGGTATCCCAGCGTCGAAAAATAATCGACGCCGGTCAGCCATAACACCAGATACCAGGGATAGGTTTTCGCATCTTCTCTGTGCTCGTCAGGGCGGCCACCGCTCAGCAGAAACCGCGCCAGCCAACCTGCAGGAGGAGCCTCATCTCGCGTGGGCAAACGTAGAACCGGTTGCAGAGACGGACTCGAATCAGCGCCCGATGACCCAGCCGACAACGGCTCACTTTGTGGGAGAGAGTTCATATCGGAAGCCTAAAACCAGCTTAGGGAAAATTCTGATTTTGCTTGTCACAGAGATTTTGGGTGGCGCAGCGCTTCAGCTCTGCGGTCAAGAACTACACAACCCTAGGGAAACCGCACATCCAGACTGTAAATCTCCTGGGTGCTCCGATCCCGCATCAGAAGCGCCGAGTCGTCGGGCCCGAGTCCGACCCAGAACTCCCACGGATCAAATCCCCGCGGAATTTCTTTCAGACTGAATAAATGCTCCACCTTGCCGTTGGGCACACTCACACGCACCAGGTCGTCAATGTCGTCGGAATAATCCTCCGCATACAAATGTTTTCCGTCGTGCGACCAGTTTTCAAAAGCGAACAGCGACTGCGCGAGCTGCGACCAACTCTTCTTTGCCACATCGTAAAGCATCATCTTGGTCGAGTCTGCGGAGAGCGCCGCCACATAACGTCCATCCGGCGAAACACGCGGACTGAAAAGATTTTCCGACCCGGGCACATCCGACACTTGCGAACTCGTCAGGTCGACGATGTGAATATTCGGCCCGGGAGCGGGGGCGTATTCCAGCCAGGGAACTCCCCCAAACACAATCGAATCGCCGTCGGGCATCCACGTCGGATCGCCCTGATTGTGTTCTCCCGCCGCGACTTCGCGAGGCGTACCGCCCGCAGCGGGCATGACGAAAACTTTCCACGGCTTTCCTGGACGCGACCCGATAAACGCGATCTGGCTTCCATCCGGCGACCAGCGCGGCGAATGCGCCTGCATCGGCGCATATGTAAGTTGGCTCCGGGAACTTCCGTCCAGTTTGCTTCGCCACAATGTGAGCTCGGGATGCGCAACATAAGTCATCCACTCGCCGTTGCGCTGGATATCGGCTTCCCCGGCCGACGCTCCCGGCATATAGATGGAAAACTGCGACTTGCCATCCAGTCGGATCAAATCGAACCTGCGCTGCTGCCCGATCACAAACAGCTTTTTTCCATCCACGCTCGGCGTCGGGTTGCTGAACATGAGCGACCCCACGGTCAACTGCGTCGGCTCCGTTGCCGACCTACGAAAGGGTGACCCACCCTCGCTCAAGGCCCAAATGTTCTGCGAGTGATCGCGAGTCGATTCGAAGAGAAAGTATTCTCCATTCGGCGTCCACGCTCCGCCAGACTCTTGTGCGGGCCGATTCCAGTCCGGCAATAGCGGATGCAGGTTCTTGCCGTCCGCCCAAACTTCCCACAACGAAGAAGTGTGCTGATTGGTGTTTCGTATCGTAAAACGCAAGCGACGCCCATCGGGAGAAAATCGCGGCGCCAAAGGAACTCCCTGCACAGCGAGAAGTTCGTGCGAATCCGTTCCGTCCGCATTGCACAGATATAAACTTGAGCCGCTGGCGTACACAATATGGCCATCGGGCGTCCAAGTAGCCGCATGCGCGAGAATATTTCCCACCGGCCGCATCGACCCTGCCGGCACCGGCAATACCCAAACCGGCCACTCGGTCTCCGAACCCTCCGCCACGCCTTTCACCAGCAATTCAGAACGGCCCGGATAGAAATCGTAAATATCAGCGCTCGCCAACGATGTGGGTACGGGCACAGTCTCTCCACCCGACGTCGAAACCTGCATCAACACCGAGTGCCCGTTCAGATGCTCGGAAAAATAAAGCCGCGCGCCGTCCGTCACCAGCGAGCGCTTCGATGTGCCATCGTTCGTAATCTGCAGCGACGAAATCACCGCCGGCGGCGACTCTGGCGATCTTATGAACAAAAAGATTGCAACCAGCGCTGCAACCGCGACCACCCCCAGCGCCACCCACTTCGCGACGTTTACCTTAGGTTCAGGCTTGGGAGCAGCGGCAGCTGCCGCGAACATGGCGCGCAGCCTGTCCTTCGAATCCGGCGCTCGCTTCGGAACCGACCCAGCTGATCCTGTCTCAATCTCCCGCCGGAGGCGTTGCAAATCGCCCCGCATCTCGGCCGCAGTTTGATATCGCAGCTTAGGATCTTTCTCGAGCGCCTTAGTCACGATACGTTCCAGCTCGGGAGGCGTCTCCGGATTAAACCGCAGCGGTCCCTCGGGCGCGCTGTGAATGAGCGATTCGAAAAACGCAGCTGTCGTCTGCCCCTGAAACGGTAGCACTCCCGTCGCCATTTCATACAGCACGATCCCGAACGAGAACAGATCGGTACGGCAGTCCAGTGGCCGGCCCAGAGCCTGCTCCGGCGACATGTAATGAATCGTTCCCAGCGCCGAGCCCATGCGCGCCAGATCTTCCGGCGACTGCGTCACGCCCCCAAAAGTATTGCCGCTGACGCTGGCTTCGTCTCCCAGCGTGAGCTTCGCCAGGCCGAAGTCCAGAATCTTGGCGATGCCGCGCTTGGTGACAAAAATGTTTGCCGGATTAATATCGCGATGAATAATGCCATGGGTGTGCGCCGCGTCCAGCGCGTCGGCAATCTCGATCCCGAGCGCCAGCAGAGTCAGCATTTCCAGCGGACGCCCGGCAATGCGATGCATGAGCGGCATCCCGTCCAGAAATTCCATGGCGATGAAGGCTTCGCCATCCCGCTCGCCGATGTCGTAAACCGTACAGATATTCGGATGATTCAGCGCCGAGGCGGCTTCGGCTTCGAATTGAAAACGGGCCAGCGCCTGCGGATCATGAGCCACCTGTTCCGGCAAGAACTTGAGCGCGACGAAGCGATGCAGCCGCATGTCCTCGGCTTTATAAACCACACCCATCCCGCCGCCGCCCAGCTTCTCGACGACGCGGTAATGCGAAATGGTTTGCCCAATCAGTCTGTCGTCGATCATTCGAAGACGCCCGTCCTTCGGGTCGTTTCATCTTACGGACGCGGTCCGACCCCGTCAATGAACCCCAAGTGCCATGCGCCCGCGCGGTCTAGGCCAAGCACAAAAAGCGAGTGTTAAAAAAAGCGGGTGCCCTGACTTCTCGCGTTTTGTGCGAGGGGACGGGGCGCGCTGTCACCTGAGGAAGCGCGTGCCTTCGCAAGGCCAAGGCATAAGCCGGTGGGTATACAATTCCGAGTTGCTGGCGAGATTTGGCTCAAGGAGCAATGACGTATGGGCAAAATTAAAGCAATGATGCCGATTGCAGTGTTAGTGATTTTGTTTCAATATCCGGCAACTGCCCAAGTTTTCACCTCGCTGGTAAACTTCGCTGGCAGCAATGGCGCAACTCCGATGTACATGACCCTGATTGAAGCTAATGACGGGAATTTGTACGGAACCACGATTGCGGGCGGAGCCAGCAGCGAGGGCGTATTGTTTCAGATGACCTTGAATGGCCAACTGAAACTTGTCTACAGTTTCTGCAATCGCGCTCATTGCTCCGACGGAGAGCAGCCTTACGGCGGCGTGATCCAAGGCACGGATGGGAATCTCTATGGAACCACGGCTTATGGTGGTTTCCGTTTTCACCCTTTTGGAACCGTTTTCAAGACTACGCTGAGCGGTCACCTTACGGTTTTGCACATGTTCTGCGCGGGTGGTCCTGTCAGAGGACATTGTACCGACGGATCCCTGCCGCTTGATGCACCAGTTGAAGGACAGAATGGTCAATTTTACCTAACAACCAATGGTAGTCTGCCAATGGACAGCGGCTCTGATTCGACTGCAGTGAGGATAAGCAGCAGTGGATCGCTTACTGTATTGTGCGCCGACCGGGAAGGTTGTCAAGCTGCTGGGGATCTGCGGGAGACGGTGTCATCTTTGATTCAAGCGAAAGATGGAAGTTTTTATGGCACGGCGGGGTATGGGTACCAGGGGAACGGGACGATCTTCAAGATCAAATCGGGAAAAGTTTCCGTGTTCCACAACTTTTGTAGCAAGAAAAATTGCGCCGACGGCCAGCAACCGCTAGGCTCATTAGTAATCGGTAAAGACGGAAATTTCTACGGCACGACCTTTGGGGTAGTCTCAGACCCTTGGGCAACCAAACACGGTACAGTGTTCTCCATCACTCCGAGTGGAAAGTTGAAAACGCTGTACCGTTTTTGCCAGCAAACGAACTGCACCGATGGTGCAGCTCCAGCGGCTGGGCTCGTGCAAGGAACTGACGGACACTTTTATGGCACAACGACGATGGGTGGGACGAACAATGACGGCACGATTTTTAGCTTAGACATGGGTTTTCGTTGATATTGAAATCTCATTACCATCATTTCTTTTCCGGTCAAGCCGAACCCCGAACACACCTTGTTCCACTCCGCGCGGTGCCCCAGGTT
>JBEKGG010000011.1:0-34517 GCA_050012915.1 Terriglobales bacterium
CGGCAAATGCGGCGTAGCCATTGATTCGCTCGAAGACATGGAGATTCTGTTCGACGGAATCAATATCGAGAACACGACGGTTTCGATGACCATCAACTCGCCAGCTTCGGTTTTGTGGGCCATGTATTTGGTGGTGGCGGAGCAGCAGGGCGCGGATTGGAAGAAGATTTCCGGCACCATTCAGAACGACATCCTTAAGGAATACATTGCGCAGAAGGAATATATTTATCCGCCTGCGCCGTCGATGCGCCTGGTAGTCGATACCTTCGAGTTCGGATCAAAATTTACTCCTCGTTTCAACACCATTTCAATCAGCGGATATCACATTCGCGAGGCGGGTTCGACTGCGCTACAGGAACTGGCGTTCACGCTCTACGACGGTGTGGAATATGTGGAGTGGGCCCGACGTCGTGGTCTTGACGTAGACGAATTCGGTCCGCGGCTCAGTTTCTTTTTCAACGCGCACAACGATTTTTTCGAGGAGATTGCGAAATATCGAGCGGCGCGCAAGATCTGGTATCAGGTGATGAAAGAGCGTTTCGAGGCGAAAAACCAACGCACCTGGTTGATGCGGTTTCATACCCAGACCGCCGGGGTCTCGTTAACTGCACAGCAGCCGCTCAATAACATTGCGCGCGCCGCCATTCAGGCCTTGGCGGCGGTACTGGGTGGAACTCAGTCGCTGCATGTCGATGGTTATGACGAGGCGCTCGCCCTGCCGACGGAGGAAGCCGCGCGCATCGCATTGCGCACGCAACAGATTATTGGCTATGAGTCTGGAGTTGTGCAGACGGTTGATCCTCTGGGCGGATCGTATTTTCTTGAGAATCTAACGCTGGCGATGGAAAAGGGTGCGTTCGATTACTTCGGTAAACTCGACGCCATGGGCGGCATGGTCAAAGCCATCGAGCGCGGATATCCGCAAAAAGAAGTCGCCGAGGCTTCGTATCAATTTCAACGGGCAGCGGAGGCGAAAGAAAAAGTCATTGTTGGCGCGAATGAGTTCGTCATCGACGAAGAATCACCGAACATTCTTTACATCGACGAAAGCGTAGCCCGTCATCAGAGCGCGAAGTTGAAATCACTTCGAGCACGGCGGTCGAATGAAGAAGTTCAACGCCGCCTGGCATCTTTGAAGAAGGCCGCCGCTGAGGAACCGCAAGCCGGGTCGAGCGGGAGTATTTCGCCAGCGAACACCATGCCTTACATCGTGGATGCGGTGCGCGCCTATGCAACCGTAGGCGAGATTTGCGATGCCCTTCGCGAGGTGTATGGAACATACACCGAAGCCAGCATTACCTAGGATAGAGCCACTGCCCTGCTGTGCTGATGGCTCCAGATTTTAATCTACGCCGGCATCTTTCTTCAGTAAGAAGAACGGGGTCGAGGGTCCGACGCTCTGCTATCCTTTCCGCGATGACTTTCGTCAAATCTTCGCATGCGCAAAGCGATCAATCATCTCAAGAAATCCGATCCCATCCTGCGAGCCATCATCGAGCGCGTCGGTGCCTGCAGGATGGAATTCGGAGAGCCTGTGTTCCATAGCCTGGCCGAGGCCATTGTCTATCAGCAGTTGAATGGAAAAGCTGCCGTCACAATTTTTAAACGATTTACGGATCTCGCTGGCGATCCCGTCACCGCCGAAGGGATCGCCAAGCTCACCGCCGAGCAGATGCGCTCGGCCGGACTATCCAAGCAGAAGTCTTCTTACCTGCGCGACATGGCGGAGCGCGCCATGAGAGGCGAACTCGACTTCACTCGCCTGCCGGAGATGACGGATGAAGAGGTCATCGAACATCTGACCCAGGTCAAGGGCGTCGGAGTCTGGACGGCGCACATGTTTCTAATGTTCACGCTGAAGCGGCAGAACATTCTACCGACCGGCGACTTCGGCATCCGAATGGCTATCAAGAAGCATTACAACAAACGCAAGCTACCCCGGCCCGCGCACATGGAAAAGATAGCTAAGGCGTGGGAGCCATATCGCAGCATCGCCTGCTGGTATTTGTGGCGCAGCCTGGACATTAAGACGGTGTAAGGCATGTCCATGTGCTACAGGATTGGCCTTCCTGTTGTATTCTAGAACGTTCGCAATCCGCGCGTGAAGCCGAGTACAACTGCGGTTGAAAAATGGCGACTGAACAAAAAATTCGTGTGCTGGTCGCAAAGCCCGGCTTGGACGGTCACGATCGGGGAGCGAAAGTAATTGCGCGCGCGCTGCGCGATGCCGGCATGGAAGTCATCTATACTGGCTTGCGTCAAACTCCTGAGATGATCGTAAGCGCCGCGGTGCAGGAAGACGTCAACGTCATCGGGCTATCAATTCTTTCGGGCGCACACAATGCGATCGTCCCACGCGTGCTGGACTTGCTCAAGCAACACAAAATGGACGATGTAATCGTGATCGTCGGCGGCATCATTCCTGATCAGGACGTGGCCCACCTAAAACAAATCGGGGTTGCAGCGATTTTCCAACCGGGCACCGCAATGGACGCTATCGTTCAATTCATTCGCGCTAATGTCAAACCGCGTACCGTGCCGACGGCAGGTTAATGAGCGAAATCAGCACTTCTCGTTTGCGCGATGCTCTGGCTCGCACCATCGGCCCAACTCCGTGGTATTGGAAAACTTTCCCTCGGGTAGAGGCCGCCTCTGGTCAACGCTTCGCGTGGACCCATCATGGAAGCGAAGGTCCGCTCGGCTATGTGATTTCGCTCGCTTTGTTGCAAGAGCCTGATAAGCCGCGTCTGGCCTTGAACACATACTGCCGCCCGTTTTTCGCTCCGCCGGCGCATCTCGGCATCTGGTGTCCAGAGGGGCGCGGTATCCGTTTCGCGTGTTTTGATCCGGAGCAACTCAAAGCCTTCGATCTCGCAGAAATAGCAGGATGGTTCAAACAATCTTCAGAACGAATCTACGCTGCGACAGCGCCAGTCGCGGAGTTTGAGGTGCCGCTCGGTCTCGATGCTGGAACGCATAAGCTTAAAGTTCCGCCCGAGTTGCAATCGGTGGATGAATTGATTGTTCCCACGAGTTATCCTGCGAAAGGAAACGATGACCCGTCGTTCGCCTTGTACGTTTTCTATTTGCAGGCGGGACTGGTTGAAGTCCTGCCGCAGAAGTGGTTCACGGCCAGCCAATATGAGGTTGGAAAGCAATGGATTCCACGCGCAGCGCGCGATCCGGATTCACAACGCATCTTTGGGGAGTGCTTCGGAATAGGAAGTTTTTTGCTAGACGAGGATGGCTGCCGGCTGGATCATTGGTTTGAAAAAAGCGCTTAGCATTTAGCGTTGAGCACTTGGCTTAGTAATCAATCCGAGCGGGGTGGGCTAAGCGAAATGCTACATGCTGATTTTTTTCGCCTCCAACAGCTTGACGGCGTCTGCGGGCTGCGCCTGCAGTCCGACGACGGTACAAATCGTCTGACGCAGGCATGTGTCCTGTCGCTGACCGAGGCGTTCCTTGACTTGGCGCGAAGGGTGCAGCCAGTGATCCTTACAGGGAACAGTAAATTTTTCTCAGCTGGAGCCGATCTCAGAGAGATCGCAGCGTTGACTGGCCCCGACGCGTTGGTATTTTCGCGAATGGGTCAGGCCCTGATGAATACGATCGAGAACTTCCCGTTGCCAGTTCATGCGGCGATCTCAGGATATTGCATGGGTGGCGGCCTTGATCTGGCTCTGGCTTGCCATCGGCGTATCGCTTCGCCAAACGCCGTTCTCGCACATCGTGGCGCAGCGTTGGGCCTGATGACCGGATGGGGCGGAACTCAACGATTGTCGCGGCTAGTGGGCAAGACAAAGGCACTCGAAATCTTTGTGGCGGCTGAGAAACTGCCTAGCGCGGATGCGTTGCAATATGGATTGGTCGACGCTGTGGCGGACGACCCGGTCACCGAAGCAGCGCGGCAAATCCGGATGCGCGGCAGTCCACGAAGAGATTGAGTACCGGTTTGCACAGCGCGCCTTCGCTGTTATACCGTAAATGGTTCTCCGGCTGTTTCCTTTCATGGCCAATCGATACGAGCCCAGCACGCCATCGAGTTCTACGGTCCTCGAAACTCACGTGGACGCGACTTCGCCTCGCTTCGAAGCGAATATGCGTTTACTCGCCGATATGGTTTCCCAAGTGCGCAACGAAGAGGAGAAAATTCGCGAGGGAGGTGGGCCAAAAGCAATCGAAAACCAGCACAGCAAGGGACGTTTAACCGCGCGCGAACGCATCAACTTATTGCTCGATCCTGGCACTTTCTTTGAAATTGGTGCTTTTGCCGCTCACGGCATGTATGAAGAATGGGGTGGGGCACCCGCTGCTGGTGTAATTACTGGGCTGGGTCGTATTCACAGTCGGCTTGTGATGATTATCGCCAACGACGCAACAGTTAAAGCCGGTGCATTCTTCCCCATGACATCGAAGAAAGTCATACGAGCCCAGAACATTGCCATCGACAACCATGTTCCGACCATATATTTAGTCGACTCCGCTGGCGTTTTCCTGCCCTTGCAGGAAGATGTATTTCCTGACACGGATGATTTCGGACGCGTGTTCCGCAATAACGCGGTGATGTCGGCGATGGGAATCCCGCAGATCGCCGCGATTATGGGGATGTGCGTCGCCGGTGGTGGATACCTTCCTGTAATGTGCGACCATGTGCTGATGACCGACGGCAGTGGGCTTTTTCTCGCCGGTCCGGCGCTGGTGCAGGCGGCCATTGGACAGAAAATTTCCGCCGAGGAACTGGGTGGAGCCGCAATGCACTCGGCCATCAGCGGCACAGTGGATTTCCGCGAACCCAACGACGAAGCCTGCCTGGCACGGATTCGCGCGATCGTCGAGAAGTGGGGTTACCGCCGGCAATCTCCCTGGGACCGCAAGAAACCTGAAGACCCGGCGCTGGCATCGGAAGAAATTTACGGTATCTACGACCCTTCTCCCGGACGTCCCTACGATATGAAGGAAATTGTTGCGCGCATTGTGGATGGCAGTCGCTTTGACGAATACAAACCTGAATACGGGAAAACTTTGCTCTGCGGGTACGCGCGCATCGGCGGATTTGCGGTGGGGATCGTCGCCAATCAGAAGCTGCACGCACAGGCGACCGATCACGAGGGTCATAAGCGGATTGAGTTTGGTGGCGTCATTTATACGGAGTCCGCGGAGAA
This sequence comes from Terriglobales bacterium, assembly GCA_050012915.1. Lineage (GTDB taxonomy): Bacteria > Acidobacteriota > Terriglobia > Terriglobales > Acidobacteriaceae > JABDBE01. The sequence goes on from JBEKGG010000011.1 coordinate 5,166, forward strand.
GGCCGCGCGGTTCATCATGGATTGCAATCAGAACCTGATCCCACTGATTTTCTTCCACGATGTAAACGGGTTTATGGTGGGTCGCGATGCGGAGTGGAGTGGCATCATCAAAGCCGGCGCCAAGATGGTGAACGCGGTTTCGAATTCTGTTGTGCCGAAGATTACGGTGATTGTCGGCGGATCGTTTGGCGCCGGACATTACGCAATGTGCGGCAAAGCATATGATCCGCGCTTCCTGTTCGCGTGGCCAACAGCGCGCTATGCGGTGATGAGCGGCGACTCGGCCGCAGGTACATTGGTGGAAATCAAGATCAAGCAACTGGAGCGCAGCGGGAAAAAGCTGAGCGAAGAGGAAAAAAAAGAGCTGTACGAGTCTGTGAAGCGCACGTACGACGAACAGACCGATCCGCGATATGGCGCGGCCCGGCTGTGGATCGACAAAATTATCGATCCTATCGAGACGCGCGATGCGATCACGCTGGCTTTGGAGGCCGCAGCCCTGAATCCGGAAGTGGCCGAGTTCAAGGTGGGTGTTTTGCAAACCTAGCCACGGATCTTGACTGATAATCGGGAAGTGAATTCATCTGAGAATTCGCGCAATCCGTGGCCAGCCTTTGAAATGTCTGATTCCCTCAAACTCGTTGAATGTCCGCGCGACGCGTGGCAGGGGCTGAAAACGCAAATTCCCACCCACATCAAGCTGGAGTATTTGCGAGCCTTAATCAGCGCGGGGTTTAAGCACATCGACGCTGCGTCTTTCGTTTCTCCCGCGGCCGTGCCCCAGATGGCCGACTCGGAGGAAGTTTTGAAGGAACTCGATCCTCCGGATGACGTCGAGATCATTGGCATAGTCGTAAACGAAAAAGGTGCTCAGCGCGCGATCAATACCACTGCCGTGCGCACACTGGGATTTCCGTATTCGGTTTCACCAACATTTTTGCGCAACAACCAGCGCCAGACGCTGGATGAAGCCATCGAAGAATTGGAAAAGATTAAAGGCAAAGGCGCAGAGGCAGGCATCGATACGGTTGTGTATATCTCGATGGCGTTTGGAAATCCGTACGGCGATCAATGGAGTGTGGCGGAAGTAGTTGATGCGGTCGACCTGCTCGAATCGTATGGCGTGCGCACTATTTCGCTGGCCGACACGGTTGGGATGGCGGACTCTGGGCAAATTAGTGAATTGGTTTCTGCAGTGATTTCTAATTATGGATATCTCGAGATTGGCATACACCTGCACAGCCGGCCCGAACAGGCGGCGGAGAAAATTGTCGCGGCGTATGACGCCGGCTGCCGACGCTTCGATTCGGTGCTAGGCGGCTTGGGTGGGTGCCCCTTTGCTCAGGATGCGTTGGTAGGGAATATTGCGACGGAGACGGTGATCGAGGCATTAACCGCGCGGGGAGCGGATCTGCCGCCGCTGAAGCCGCTTGATGTGTTGCTGCGGGCAACTACGGAGATTGGGGCGAGATACGCAGATTCGACCGCAGCAGATTGAAATGGACTACAAAACGTTACATCTCGCGCATGACGACAGTATTGTCACGATCACGCTCAACCGTCCGGCGAAGCGCAATGCAATCAGTTACGAATTGATCCAGGATTTGTTGGCGGCGCTGGATGAAGTTGCCAATTCGTCTGCACGAGTGTTAATCCTTACCGGGGCGGGGAAAGCGTTTTGCTCCGGGATGGACCTGGACGACCTGAGAGCACTCGTGGGCAGATCGCCGGAGCAGAACCAGAAGGATTCTGAAACCATGGCCCGCCTCTTCCGCTCGCTTTACGACTTTCCCAAGCCGACGGTTGCGGCGGTGAATGGGCCAGCGATCGCCGGAGGCTGCGGGCTCGCTACGCTGTGCGACTTCACGCTGAGCGTGCCCGAAGCGAAATTCGGATACACAGAAGTTCGAATCGGCTTCGTCCCGGCGATTGTTTCCACTTTTCTGTTGCGCCAGGTCGGTGAAAAGCGTGCACGAGATCTGCTGCTGACGGGTAGGATCGTTGCCGCAGATGAGGCGCATCGCATTGGTCTAGTAAACGAAATTGTTCCTGCGGAAAAGCTGATCGAGAGGGCCCGGGAATTGGCATCACAACTCATGGAGAACAGCCCGACATCGTTGGCGTACACGAAGCGTCTTCTCAGCGACATTGCGCGGGCTGAACTCGATGCGCGGATAAAGACTGCCGTACGCGAGAATGCAGCGATCCGAACTACACCGGATTTTCATGAAGGCATCTCCTCATTTCTCGAAAAGCGGAAACCGCGCTGGAGCGCAGAATGAGCAGACGAACGAACCATCATCCAGTGGTGGGTGAGGCCCGCATGCGGGTGCGATACGCGGAGACGGACCAGATGGGCGTGGTTTATCACGCCAATTACTTTGTGTGGTTCGAAATCGGCAGGGTCGAACTGTTGCGGCAACTCGGTTTTGCCTATCGCGACATGGAGCAGAAAGATGGCTACGGCATCGCCGTGATTGATGCCCGCTGCCGCTATAAGGCTCCAGCCCGATATGACGACGAAGTTATTGTCCGAACTCATTTAAAGTACATTCGTGAGTCCCTGGTGCAGTTCGAGTATGAGCTGGTGCGCGCAGATGACGGAACGCTGCTGGCGGAGGGAGACACCACGCACATCGTGGTCGACCCAGAAATGAAGAAAGTACCTCTGCCGGAAAAGTACATGAGCGCGTTCCGGGCAGCGATGGGAGCTGAAGAGTGAGAATCGTATTTATTTCGGAAAGCTGACCTACAAATCCCTTGAAAGCACTTCACATCAACGGCAATGAGCTTACTCCCGAAGCGGTGCGCGAAGTGGCGGTCGGTCGACGGTCCGTGCTTCTGGATAGCGATGCTCGCGCCCGCGTTGGGCGGGCTCGCGCGGTAGTGGACGCCTTGGTCGCGGGCAACAAAGTTTCTTATGCGATTACGACTGGCGTAGGCAAACTCAGTGACGTGCGCATTGCGGGCGAGCAGATACGGGAAATGCAAGTTAATTTGGTGCGGTCGCACGCGGTTGGGATGGGCGAGCCATTGGCCGCGGCCGAGGTCCGCGCCATGATGCTGCTGCGCGCCAATTCTCTTTCCAAAGGTTTTTCCGGAGTGCGGGCTGAAATTATCGACGCTCTTTGCGAAATGCTGAACCGCGGGGTTACGCCGTTTGTTCCGTCCCAGGGCAGCGTAGGCGCGAGCGGCGATTTGGCGCCGTTGGCTCATCTTGCGCTGGTTTTGATCGGTGAAGGTGAATGTTTAGACGATGGAGGCATTCGTATTCCTTCGCACAATGCTTTGCGTCGAGCTCAAATCAAGCCCGTTGTGCTGGAAGCAAAAGAAGCGGTTTCTCTGATCAACGGAACGCAAGGAATGTTAGCGGTCGGAATCCTGGCATTGCTCGCGGCGGAAACGCTGGTGGACACCGCGGACGTGATCGGTGCGCTGACCCTCGACGCACTACACGGTACGGATGCGGCGTTCGATGAGCGCATTCATCGAGCGCGCCCGCATCCAGGTCAATTGAAAACTGCGGAAAATCTCCGGCGCATGCTCGAAGGCAGTCAGATTCGCGAGTCCCATCGCGATTGCAGCCGCGTGCAGGATGCGTATTCTCTGCGCTGCATGCCCCAGGTCCACGGCGCAGTTCGCGACACGCTGGCTCATTGCCGCGCGGTAATGGAGACTGAGATCAACTCGGCAGTGGACAATCCGCTGGTCTTCGTGAAGAATTCCACCCACACCGAAGCGGAAGGCGACGTGATTTCAGGAGGTAATTTCCACGGCGAGCCGGTCGCATTCGCGCTGGATTTTCTCGGAATCGCTCTCAGCGCTCTGGCGGGAATTTCGGAACGACGGTTAGAGCGGCTGGTGAATCCATCGCTCAATGAAGGTCTGCCGCCATTTCTCGCCGCGGGTGCGGGACTGAATTCTGGCTTTATGATGCCTCAGGTAACCGCTGCCGCGCTGGTGAGCGAGAACAAAGTCCTGGCGCATCCGGCGTCTGTGGATTCCATCACCACTTCCGGCAACAAAGAAGATTTCGTTTCTATGGGAATGACGGCCGCGATGAAGCTGAAGCGGATCGTCGAAAACGCCCGCAATGCGATGGCGATCGAGGCCATGGCCGCCGCGCAGGCGTTGGATTTCGTGGCACCGCTTAAGACTGGTGAACGCGGGTTGGCCGCCCATGCGGCAATTCGATCCGTCTGTCCGACTATGAAAAAAGATCGCGTGATGTATCAGGATTTCGCGCGGATCGCGGAGTTAATTGCGAGTGGGAAAATCGCAGAGGTTCTGAGATAGCGCGACGCCGCTGTCCCCACGCATTTCAGGCGCTTTTTGCCGCGCTCCCGTCGAGGCCCAACTGATCGGCGATTGGTTTGAGCGCTTCGATGCAGAAAGTGATGTGCTCTTCCAGGTCGATGCTCAAAGCTGCAGCGCCGTTCACGATGTCGTCCCGATTCACCTTACGTGCGAAGGCTTTGTCTTTCATCCGCTTTCGCACCGATTTTGTATCTACTTCTGCTAAAGACCTTCCTGGCTTGATCAGGGCGACCGCGGTGATGAATCCTGCCAGTTCGTCGCAGGCGAAGAGCGCTTTCTCCATAGCAGAATCGCGAGATACCCCCGTGTATTCGGCGTGGGACAAAATTGCGCGGCGGATTTCCTCCGGGTAGCCGCGCTCTTTCAGAATCTCGTTGCCTTTGTATGGATGGTCATCGAGGCTGGGATATTTCTCGTAGTCGAAGTCATGGAGTAAACCGACCACACCCCAGAGGGTTTCATCGCCGCCAAGTTTTCGTGCGTACGCGCGCATGCAGGCCTCGACTGATAGGGCATGTTTCCGCAAACTTTCTGATTGGGTGAACTCAGTTAGTAAACACCACGCTGTCTCGCGATCAATCGTCATCTTGATCCTTGAGTGCTCAAAATATTTTGCCCGCACGCCCTGCTGTATAACCTGCCAACCGAAGGGGCTAAAGCCCTCGTATTCATTGGGCTTTGGCGGGACGGATAAAGCCGTGCCCTTCCACTTCGCTCCCCAGCAGTATGCCCAAGAGTTTATTTGAATCAGGGTTTTATTTTTCTTCCCTTACATCATACTTCGAGTTCGCGTTGCAGATTGTGCTTGACATCCACAGGGGTTGTACCGCAGATTACGCTGCAGGTTGGGAACCGTATCTAGTTTGGTTCACGCGGTTCCAGGAGAAGCCCGCTCTGGCCCTCCCACACCTTAGATGGCCACCAATCTTGCCCCAGTAGATTCCAGGGAAGTCGTTCGCTGCGACAAATGCCTGCTGGTTCAATTTCGTACCAGTAACGATCTGTGCCGCCGCTGCCACGCCTCGTTAGACGAGGACGAGCCGGAAGTCGTCGCTGTGCCGCTTCCGCCGCAGGTCATGCCAACCAATGGCCACGGGCGCGGTCACTTGCACTTGGCCGCCTCAATCCGGTCGATGCGTCTGCGCAATGGACTCAGCCAGCGGCAATTGGCGGCTCGTATGTCGGTGCCGCGGACTTACGTTTCCAAAATCGAAAACGAAAAGGCCACGCCCACACTGTCGTCTCTCGAACGGTTGGCGCGGGCGCTGGAGGTTACGGTGCCTGATCTGCTCCAAGGCGGTGAGCGCAACCGGCAGGAGGAAGTCCGCGAACTTATGCAGGATCAATTCATCGCGGAGATACTGCCATTTGTAAACCAGTTGAACGGGATGCAGATGTCGAGCATTCTCACGCAAGTGCGGGATTTGACCGTGCGTCCGCGGAGAAGTGCGTAGCAACAGAGTTCGCTGTCCGGGAGATCCTTCGCTGCGCTCAGGATTTCGGCGCGCGACTCCCGCTTCGCTCACGCCGCGCAAACGCCTCAAGTTTTTCCGGGCGACCAGCCAACTGCAGCCGGGGTCGAAAGATCCCGGCTATTTTTTTTAGCTTTCCAAACGGAAACGGGTTTCGCCCAGCTTGTATAAGCGCCGCCAGACCAGGCGATTTACCGTGACGACCATTGCTGCCATCACGATTGTGGCTGCGATTAAAAGATTGTAATTTCCGGTGTCAGTCGCCTGGCTTATCGTGGAACCTAAACCGATCGTGGAAAATGTCTGCCCCTTGAAATGAAAATACTCGGCAACAATGCTGGCATTCCAGGCGCCGCCCGACGCAGTCACCATCCCGGTCAAGAGATATGGAAAGATTCCCGGAAGGATCAATTTTCGCCAGCGTTCCACGCCGCTGATTCGGCATACGGAGCAGACTTCCTTCAAGTCGGTGGGAATCGCCATCGCACCAGCAATTACGTTAAACAGGATGTACCACTGCGTCCCCAGCAGGAGCAGCAGGATGGATCCGATGCCAAGTCCGCCGCCCAAACGAATCAGAACAAGCAGAATGACCGGGAAAAATGCGTTGGCGGGGACGGAGGCGGCGATCTGAGCGAGCGGTTGTGCTATGCGAGCCAGGCGCGGAGTGAATCCAATCTTCACTCCCACGGGAATAGTCCACGCGGCACCAATTATCAGGGCTGCGATGACGCGAAGAAACGTAGCGCCCAGCCCTCGTCCCAACTCGGTGACCTCCGAGTGATTGAGTCCGGTCAGCAAGATCGCAACTCGAACCACGGCGTATCCCGTCAGTCCGAGGGCGGCAATGCCTAGAATAGCGAGCAGCCATGTTCTCCATCGCGGCCCGGAATCTGTATCAAGCTGCGCCCGGTGTCGTCGAGAGAAATACGACATCAGGGACTCGCGCAACGGAAAAACAGCCTTTTGTCGCAGTTGAGCCAGGCTGCGCGAATGCTGTATTAGAGCGAGCACCCAAGAGTGGGGCACCTCGGCACTTTCCACCTGCTCGACCTTGAACTTTTCTGCCCATGCGATTACGGGCCGCCATACGAATTGATCGAGCAACACGATCACGGCGATCATAGTGAAGACACCTAATAAAATAGATCGCGTGTCTCCGGCGCTGGCTGCAGTTTGCAGATAGGAGCCAAGGCCTGGCAACCGGAAATCACGCGAGCCGAGCACAAACATCTCGCAAGCCATCAGGGCAAACCATCCGCCGGCCACCGACATCATCGAATTCCATACCAGTCCGATGGCGGCGAAGGGCAACTCCATTTCCGTGAAGCGTTGCCACCAACTAAATCCATAAATTTCGGCTGCTTCGCGCATCTCGCGTGGAATGCTCTTCAGCGAAGCATAAAAACTGAATGCCATGTTCCAGACTTGCCCGGTGAAGATAAGGAGGATCGCTCCCAGTTCGACGCCTAGCTGGCGGCTCGGGAACAGAGCAACCATGGCAAGCATGACTCCCGGCAAGAAACTCAGCACGGGGATGGACTGCAGAACATCCAACAGTGGGATCATGAAACGCTCAGCCCTTGGGTTGTAGGCGGCGGTGTAGCCATACACGAGCGTGAAAATCAAGCTCAACCCATACGCAATCGTTATGCGCAGCAACGACAGACCGGCATAGGCGGGAAGCGCCAGTGGGCTTTGTGAAATCTCGACTGCGGGCGTGAACGGACCTAGCCAGGTTCGCGCGACTACGAGAACGCCATAGAATAGCGCGATGGCGGCGGCGAACATCAACAAGTCCGGCAACTGTGAAGTCTCGAGTTGCGGCAACAAAGACCACAGTCGAAGCGGAGAAATCGTTCGGAGTCCTGCGCCTTTTTTCATAATGTCGCGCGCCCTACAGTCAAGCGCAGATCAAGCGGCAAACTCTTCACTTGGCGGCACGGAAATCGGTTGTGGGAGGCGGTCAGTGACCTCGGCAAGGCTCGCGAGGCGTTCGGCCATTTCGGACTTTAGCGATCCGGGCTGATATCGCCAAAGATAGTTGCCGCTTTTTACGCTTGGCGTATTCAGACGGGCTTCGCTGCCCAAGCCGAGTACGTCTTGCACAGGAGCCACAGAGAAGCTGGCGACGGAATCCTGGATTGCCCGGATGAAAGCCCAGTTGATCCCATCCGCACAATTTCCAACGTAAGCGTTGGCAGCGCGGCGTTCGTAGTCGGTGGCGCTCGAATGCCACCAGCCGAGAGTTGTGTCATTGTCGTGAGTGCCGGTGTAGACGACGCGGTTGGAAGTAAGCCGATGAGGGAGATATACATGCGCGCCTGGGTCGCCAAAACCAAACTGCAATACAGCCATGCCCGGAATCTGGTGGCGTTCACGCAGTTCGATCACGTCCGGCGTAATGTAGCCCAGGTCTTCGGCAAAAAAGGGTAGCCCACCCAATTCCTCGTGCAACTTGTCAAACAGTTCGTCTTTGGGGCCATCGACCCAACGGCCGTGGATGGCGGTGGGCTCGCTGGCAGGAATCTCCCAGAATTGCGAGAAGCCGCGAAAATGATCAAGGCGGATGAAGTCACAAGTCTGCGTAGCCCAGCGTAGCCTCCGCACCCACCACTGGTAGCCTTCCGAGCGCATCGCATTCCAGTCGTAAAGAGGATTTCCCCAGCGCTGACCGGTGGCGCTGAACGCATCCGGAGGCACGCCGGAAACGAATTCCGGGCTCAGGTCATCCTTGAGGCGAAATAATTCTCGATTGGCCCAAACGTCGGCGCTATCGTAATCCACAAAAATGGCAATATCGCCAACTATCCGGATGGATTTCTGCGCGCAGTAGCGCCGCAAGGCTCGCCACTGCTCATAGAAAAAGAACTGCATGACCCTGCCCGCCGCCATCTCGGAAGCCAGTTCGGTGCGGGCAGTTTGCAGCGCCCCTGCGTCGCGGCGCGCCAGTGCGTTCGGCCAAGCGTTCCAGGACTGCTTGTGATAGCGATCCCTCAAGGCATCGTAAAGAACAAAGTCTTCCAACCACCAGTTATTATCAGCGCGGAATCGATCGAAGCGCGACTTTGCAGCCGCGGGAGCAGAGTCCAGAAACTTACCAGCCGCTTGATTCAACAGAGGTCTCTTCTGTTCATGAACGCGGTCGTAGTCGATTGGGCCGGCGGGATTCGGAAGTTCACTGACACGCGAAGCGTCGATCCAACCGTGTTCAGCCAGGCGCTCCAAGCTGATCAGCAGGGGATTGCCAGCAAAGGCGGACGTTGACGAATAGGGAGAATTCCCGTTGGCGGGCGGCCCGAGCGGCAGCACCTGCCACAAGCCTTGGCGCGCGGACGCGAGGAAATCGAGGAACTCGTAAGCAGCCGGGCCGAAATCACCAACGCCACCGTGCGAAGGCAGCGAGGTCGGATGCAGTAAGATTCCGGTCAAGCGAGGAAATGACATGTGAATACGATTCCACCCGACTATGAGGCTATGATCAGGATTGCAGCGAGATCGACTTTCACAAACTTACCTGTACTTCTCGCTAGAGAATTCTCAAGACACGCCGGACGCAAACTTACTATCCTTGCAGCTCGACTGTTCTTTACTCGATATTATTCGCCTTCTTCGCCCGCGCCTTGCTGTTTGGTCAAGGCTTTCATTTCTTGTTCATTAATTTTGATCTTCCCTGATTTCTCCATCTCTTGCCGTAGGTTTGCCATGAACAGTCCGAACAATTCTGACTGCTTGCTCTGGACCAGCGTATCGCGAATCTGATCTTTCTTCGTAGCATAGTCAGCGTCAGTCGGCGCTTGCTTGTCCAGAATCTGCAGCACAGCCCCGGCATTGCCGCTGTCAACCGGACCGCTGATGTCGCCGGCTTTGAGCGTGAATGCGACAGACGCGGCCCCGGTCATCGAACCGATATCGGGAACCTGTCCGTCGGGCAACACGAAATCGCTGGTTTTCATCGTCGCGCCCAGCTCCTTCGCTGCCTTCTTCAAGTCATGATCGGCCTTGGCACGGTCAGAGAGTTCCTGCGTCTTCTGGGTCAGCAAAGTTGCAGCACGCTCGTTTTTGAATTCCGTTTCTACACGGCTTCGGATTTCCTCAAATGTGGGCGTCGCCGGAGGTTTGATGGCCTCAAGTTCAAAGATCGCAAAGCCCTGCTGCACCTGTACTTGATCAGGCGGAGATTTGTCGGCGGCGCTGAAAACTGCCTCGGTAAACTGAGGTGAACTACCAATGCCCGGCAATGAGTCGGTGCGACTGATGAAATCGGTTGTCACCACTGGAATATTTTTCGCGGCAGCCGCTTTATCAAGACCCGCAGTCCGTGCCTGAGAGAGCAGCGCGTTTGCTTCAGAGTCAGCCGCCTGTTGCGCTTTCTGCTGCTTAATGGTGGGTTCGATTTGATCCTTTACCTCAGCGAGCGTTTTCACGTGAGCTTCCTGCTTATCGTCCACGCGAAGAATAACGAACGCATAGCCCGCATTGATCACGTCGCTGGTTCCGCCCTTGGGCAAGGAAAATGCCGCTTTGTCGACTTCGGGGACGGGAAACCCTCCGCGGTTGATCCAGCCCACCAAGCCTCCGTCTTTACTGCTTGGATCCTCCGAGTATTTCTTGGCTAGATCTTCGAACTTAGCCCCGGCCTTTAGCTGTGCGAGGACGTCCTGCGCTTTCTTCTGTGCATCGGCCACACCTTTCTGATCGACTTTACCGTCAGACCCCGGCAAGGGAGTCTTGATCAGAATCTGCCGAACATTGACTTGCTCAGGCGCGCGATATTCATCACGATGCTGGTCGTAATAGGACTGCAGATCCTGCTGGCTGACTTGCGCCTCGCTCTGTAGCTTTGCAGTATCAATCAGCACGTATTTGATCTTGCGCTTCTCTGGAATGGAGTTGTTGTACGAAGCCTTGCTGCGATCGTAGAAGGCCTTTAATTCCGAGTCCGTGGGATGGAGTTCTTTGAGAATGTCGTCTTTGCGCAGCACCGCATAGTCGAACTTGACCTTGGAATTATCTTTCTCGAATTTCTGGCGAATCTCGGCATCCGTGACCATGGCGCCGCCCGCGATCAGGCTGCGCAGCTTATCAATCAGAATGTCTTCCTTTACGCTGCGCTCGAACTGCGCCACCGTGAGATCGTGCTGCTGCAGCAATTCCTCATAGGCTGCCTCTCCGATAAAGTTGCCCCCTGGGAAGAAGGTCCCGCTATAGCGGCCATGCTGCAGTTCGTCGCGCACGGCTTCGTCCGTTGCTCGCAGGCCGAGGTGATCAGCTTCGGCGATGAGAGCTTGCCGCTGGATTAATTGCTGCGCCGCCTGCGATGCGAAGAACGGCAAGAGCATCGAGGCTTGCGCCCCGCCGCGCGGGAACTGCTGTCGCACCATCTCCCGAGCCTGACGCTGCACCTCCTGGCTGGTGATGTCGGCTCCGGCTACCTTGGCCACGACTCCACGAGACGGCGCAGTGCCGAAAAAATCGGTGCTGCCAAAACCAGGAACTAATGTGATCACCATGAAGACGGAAATAATGGTCAGCAATCCGCCAAGAACAACTTTCTTGATCGGGCCAGGGGTTTGCAAAAATCGAATCATTGTCTAATCACTCCAGAGTACAAGGGCGAGTTACACATTATAAACTAAGGGAGGAGTGGGTGGGGTCGGACTGAGAATGCGGCTTCATTGTGTGATTGAGCAAATTGGTAATTGGGTAATTTAGTAATTGGACGGTTCGCGGCCGCCAAGCAGTTGATAAATTACTCGATTACCCAATTTCCAAATTAACCAATTGCCTAAACGTGTTGACTAACCGACAAAAGATTGCCGTCGGGATCCTTGAACCAAGCCACCTTGTCGCCGCCGGGAGCCGTCCAAATTCCCAACTGGTCTTGTTCGAGGAAACCAAATATTTCGAAATGAACTCCTTTTTCCTGAAGTGCGGCAACCACTTTCTCGATTTCTGAAACTTGCCATCCCAGGATCGTGAAAGGGACCGGCTTAAAATCCGCCGCTTTCGCGACTCGTACCATGATCCCGTTTGCATCCAGCACCAGCGCAAAGCCGTCGTCCTTGACGAAACGAAGTCCGAGCACGCCCTCGTAAAATTGCCGCGCCTTCGCCGGATCCTTCGTAGGGACAAAAGCGACGATGTTTTTCGAACCCAACATGCAATTTCCTTGACCGGACGTTGACCCTAAGTTTCTTCGGGAGGTAATTCAAAATCGACCAGGTTACCGCGAAAACCCTTGGTCTTCCACGCTCCAAAGGCGATCCCGACCGCCATCCAAATGGCTCCAAAGATCAGGGCCATAGTGCTGAGGTTCAACCACAGCAGCAGGCAAATCACGAAGCCCAAAACCGGCGGAAGAAGATTGCTCAACTTCTTTTTCTCCTCCCGCAGGTAGTAGCGGACAAATGCCGCCGCATTCACACCCATAAAAGCAATCAGAGCGCCGAAATTCAGCAGGTTCGCGCCGAGTTCGTATCCGCTGGTCGTGGTTCCCAGATCTCTGCCGTATCCGCTGGTGAGAAATCCAAGCAATTTCGATGGAACCGCCGCCACCCATGGCAAGAAGAAAGCACCCGCCAGAGCCAGAGCGCCGACGAACAGCACGTTGTTGCGAGGAACGTGCCGCTTGGCGTCCACCGCTCCAAAAAAAGACTTCGGCAAAGCGCCGCTGCGGCCCATGCCAAAAAGCAGGCGGGCGGCACCTAACTGTGCTCCCATACCGGAGCCGAAATTGGCCACGACGAGAGTGAATCCGATAATGGCAAAAAGCGGTGCCCATGCACGCCCTGCCACGAATGTGAACGCAGTGTCCATGTTAGGGTAGGGCTGTGACGCTGGCCATACCAGTTGAGCCGCATAAACCTCGACGGCCGACAAAATGCCGATGACCAGGCACGTCAGCACTGTCGCCAGCAGAATATTTCTCCGCGGGTTCTCAGCTTCTTCGGAAAGCGTCGAGATGCCATCAAACCCAATGTAGGTCAGCACCGCGACCGAAGTGCCGCCCAGCACAGCTTTCGTATTCCATGTCTGCGGATCGTAAAAAGGACGAGTGAAGAACGCAGCCCCGTCATGGGGATTTCCGAAAATGTAGCGGGCAGCAGCCACAAAGAATACCGCGATAACCACGCCCATACCCGCTGCCAGTGCCGTATTCACCCGAGCAGAAGTCTTCACGCCCTGGATGTTCAAAGCGGTAAAGACCAAGGCAAAGAAAACCGCCCAAGCTCCGTACGGCACGCCGGGAGCAAACACGTGCGCCTGCTGGCTAATCCAGATAATGCAGATCATCGGATTCAGCAAGTAATCCATCACCATGCTCCATCCGGTGACGTAGCCGAGGGCGGGGTTGATCTCCTGTCCCACGTAAGTAAACGCCGAACCCGCGCTCGGATAAGCTCTCGCCATGCGCCCGTAACTGATCGCGGTAAAAAGCATGGCCACCATCGCGATCAGGATGGTCGTGACCACATGTCCATGGCCGCGATCGCTCAACACGCCGAACACGGACATGGGCGCGACTGGCTGAATCACGATCACGCCGTAAAGGATCAGATCCCAAAGAGTCAGGGTTCTCCGCAGACGCGCGGGACTGCTGGTAGAGGCGGATGCCATGTGCGGGTATTGAATTATGTCCCAGCGAAACTGTCAACTATTAAAACGATTTCGCACACGGGAAACCCGGCTCACTTTGGCGGATGGTAATCGAACCGGTAGCCCGGCGATTCGTTCCCCGACATATAACGCGTGTTGTACTCCAGCAAGTAATTCAGGTGCGGATCGTCGAGAGGAAATGATTGCTCTGCAGGATATGGGTACCCGCTCATATCGCGGAATGGAAGCGGATCGACGTAAGTGAAGTCGTAGGCGTAAAAGTCCATGTCTTTCTCGTAGCCATTGGCCACAAAGAAGTAGTCGCGAGCCCAGCCTTCGGGCAAGCTAGGAAGTTTCGACGGATCGAAATCCAAAGCCACCTCATCGCCCGACCCAAAAACGACCAGCCGGTCATCGAGCGAAGTAAGCAGCGGCAGAACATCGCCGTAGCGCGTATAAGCCCCGGCGGGACGCGTATAAGGCCCGGTGAGGCTTGCATTTTCATAAATGTATGCGACGTTGCCGGGCGGCGTGCCTTCGATCTTCAGCGGAAATCCGTGGAAGCGCAGATCGGCTTTGGAAATTGGAACAGCTGTGAGACGAACGTTCTGGTCCTGACTGGTTCGATCAATCAGGATGCTGTTCCAATAGATCTGCAGGTTGGTCGAGATCCGGATGCGACGCGTTCCTTGCGGCAGCTTTCCGGTCAGGTCGGCGGTCATGGTGCGTGGCCCGCCAGCGGGAAAGCCCATGTCGTCGATTACGCGAATCCATTTGCCATTGGCATCGAGGGCCTCGACGTAAGGAGCGACGGACTCGACCCCGGCCTGCGATGCAGCATACATGCTGTTTGCGGAATAATATTCAACCTCGCCATGAAGCAGCAGCCAGATTGGCCCATCATTGTAAGGCTCGTCCAAGTCCAGTTCGAGAGTGTGCAACTTGGCGAAGCCCGCGAACTGAGTCAGACCAAAATCGCCGAAGTAGCGGTGCGCCAGCAGATCAGGGAGTACGTTGTGTCCATGTTCGTCATGCGCTGCGACGGGTGGACGCGCGTCCCGGCTGACCACAACTTTAAACGGAGGGTATGGTGGATTGCTCGCGAAATACTCGTTGGGATAAACCTCGAGCTTCGCCGGATGATCGACCGCCAGCAACTTTACCTGATCGAGATATACGGCCTCTTCGAGCGGTTCCATGAAGCGGAAGCTAAGCTTGCCATCTTTCTCTCGAATCGCCTCGCGATCAATCTTGATGTACTCGGTTGGCCGCGGAATATCGCGCTGGTCGGGCCCAACCCAGTGTCCGACAACCCCGGCGCCAAGCATGTCCCCAACTAACCCGTAGCGTTTCCCATCCCAAACGAAAAGGGTGGGGCACGAGCTCCCGCGGCGATTCATTTCCAGATATTTCTGTTCGCGGTCGGCAGCGACTTCGACTTCATCCTGCAAAACTCCAGTCGGCCAGAGCATGCGAACGACGTCCGCTTGCGTGGCTTGCCCGAGGCCGGCGGTAAGATACGGCGAATTTTGTCCGAGATAGCCTGACGAACCTGCGATCTCGAATTTCTGGCGAAGTCCTCCTGCGAAGACTTCGACTTTAGTCCCGATCGCGCTTTTGTTGTCGGCAAGTCCCTTCAAATTGAGGCGAAGCCAGTGGTTTTTGTTGCCCCCTTCATTTCGCAGCAACACAGCTCGACCGTGATTCTGCGTGATAAGCAGATCGGTAGCTCCATCGCCATCGTAGTCGCCGGTGATAACGGCGCGCGGATCTTTGAGCACGATCTTGTCGAGGCCAACGTCGTGGGTGACGTCTTTGAAACCATCCGGCCCGAGATTGCGGAACAGACGCACTTCGCCACGGCCATCAGCAGTTTCGCCGACCGCAACCAGATCGACCCAGCCGTCGTTGTCGTAGTCGATGGCAGCGACGCCGAAGCCGCGTACCCAATTTGTTGTGGGCAGCGAAACCGGCTCGAAGTTTTTCTTACGGTTGTTTCGCCAAAGAGTAAGGCCGGGACCTTCTTTCGTTTGTTCCCAATGGGTGAATGCTAGATCCATCCAAGAGTCATGATCGAAATCCAACACCGCGACACCCGCGCTGGCCGCAACGGCGGCCGGCCAGGAAAATTCATTACCAAATCGCCCTTCGCGGCGGTTTTCGAAAATGACGGGCCCTCCCTTAGAACTGCCCGTAACGACGACATCAACCGCGCGGTCATTGTTGTAGTCCGTCCCAATGCTTGCGACCTCGGGCGCGTTGCTCTCACCTATGGTCTCGTTTGTCTGATCGGTAAATGTTCCATTGCCGTTGTTGCGCCACAGCCGGTTGAAATTGGGCAACTGAATGCTTCCGCAAGATGGTGGCGATAACCTTCGCGGGTCCAAACAGGGGTTCGGGCTCGTCAGGCTGACCAACAAATCCAAATCGCCATCGTGATCGTAGTCGACGAAGGTTAAGCCAACGTTAGAGCCCTCGCTCTTAATGCCCGCAGCCTCGGTCACATCTTTAAACTTGTCGTTCTTCTCGTTATGCAAAAGAACAATCCGCCCGTTGAAACTCACCGCCAGATCGGCGAATCCGTCATTATCGTAATCGCCTGCCGTGCAACCAATCGCGTGCAATGTCGGGTCGAGCCCAGCCTTTCTGGTGACGTCTTCAAACTTGCCATTGCCCAGGTTGCGATAGAGTGAGATTCCGCCTTCCTTGCCGTTGTCGGGCAGAAAGATATCGATACGACCGTCGTTGTCGTAGTCGAGAAAGCACGCGCCCGGCCCAAGATACGAAGGAAGATCGTCCGATGTCGCGACCAGCGCCTTAGTCAGTAAGCCGGACTTTTCGGTCACATCCACGAACCGGACCTCAATTGCCGAAGGCACTTTAGCCGGAGCAGCGGGCGATTCTTCTGCGAGCGAATATTTCCCCTGCTCGCCATATGCCAAGCTGATTGGCGAGCCTAACTTATTCTGCGTGATGTATTGGAAGCGGGTCAGATGTTCGCGAGCGCGAGTGAGATCAGCCGATTGCTGATACGCGCGCGAGAGCCCGAATTCGGCCGAGGCGTGGAGCGGATTCAGCTTCAGTGCATGTTGAAAGGCGTCGATCGCTTCTGGGTATTGTTTGTTCTGGGTATACGAAGCACCCAGAAAATACCAGGTATCCGCATCATTGGGATCAATCTCGGCAACGCGGCGGAAAGCGTCGACCGCCGCTTGCGCATTCGCAGAATTTTTTTCCAGCATTCCGAGGTTGCACCAGGCGTAAGGATCACCAGAATTCTGCTGGACAGCTTGCTCAAGAAATTGCCGGGCCGCATCGATTCGCCCCAGGTTGAGCAACGCTATGCCCTCATTCAGTGCGGCGATTGATAGTCCCGGATCGAGCGCGGCAGCCTGTTCAAATACCTTCAGCGCTTTTTCGAAAAGCTGCTGGTTCATATAAGCGACGCCCAAATTGTTGAGACGCGCCGCTTTGACGGACTTATCCGGTAGCGTAGGGATGTTTTGGGGAGTGGCGGCGACGATAGCAATGGTTACGAGAATGATGCCGGCACAAACGAGAGGAAACGTCTTAGTCATGCAAAGACCAAGTTAATCACAAAGGATGCAGCGGCACGCAAAGGAAAAGCCGGATTCCAGCGGGCGGGAATTCGAAACGTCACGGCACTATGAATATCAGCGGATTCCTACTTAGCCGCGGTAAAGCTCCAGGGCTTGCCGTAGGCTTTATTCACCGCCACGCCCTTGCCTTCCTGAATGGTAATCGTCTGGCTTCCGGCTATGTTCGAGAGTTTATCGACCTGCCCGCTCGGCCATTGCACTTCAATCGAATCGGCTTTGGTTTTTTCGCCCAGGCCAAACGTCAGATCCAGTTCGCTTTGCGACAAGTAACTTGATCCGCTGTGAACCGTCTGCCACTGCTGATCTTTGCCAGAGATCACGCGCACTACCGCTCCAATGCCGTCGCGGTTGGATTTGGTTCCTACCAGTTTTACGCGCAGGCTATGGTTGCTTCCACCTTCGTTGTGAAACAGATACGCTCGGCCGCCGTTGGTCGTCATCAACACGTCGAGCGAGCCATCGTTATCAATATCGGCGTAGGCCGCGCCCCGAGCGACTTTCGGGCTGGCAAAAGCGGATCCCAGGGACGCGGTCACTTCCTGAAACTTACCGCCGCCCAGATTACGAAAAATGTGCGGCGGCTCAGCGTAGGTCACGCGCTTTTGTACGCGTTCGATTTCGTTCTCGATGTGACCGTCGGCCACGAAAATATCGGGCCAGCCGTCGTTGTCGTAATCAAAGAAGAAACAGCCGAAACCAAGCGTCACTAGGGTCGCACGGCCGACCTCCGACTGTGGCGCTTCATCCACGAACAAGCCGTTGCCCTCGTTGTGGTAAAGAGAAAGCATCTGGTTGGCGAAGTTGGTGATAATCACACTAGATCGTCCCGAACGATCGTAGTCGGCAGTGTCCACGCCCATGCCGGCGCGAGCTACACCGTCTTCGCTGAACGCAATTCCAGCGGAAACGGCCTTCTCCTCGAAGGTCCCGTCGTGCTTGTTGAGATAAAGCTTGTTCGGTTGCGTGTCATTGGTCAGCAGGATGTCGGGCCAGCCATCTCCGTTGTAATCGACAATCGCAACGCCCAGGCTTTTCGAAGTCGAGTCGTAAAGCTTGGCCTTCTGGGTGGCGTCTTCAAACTTCCCATTGCCCAGGTTATGCCAAAGCCGCGCTGACGAGCCTTTGTAGGATTCCGGCGTGCAGTACGATTTATGAGCTCCGTCCAGAGTGCAGTAAAGGTCGCTCTTCTCAGACCACTGCACATAATTCGCAACCACCAGGTCCAACTTGCCATCACGGTCGTAATCCACCCACGCGGCGCCGGTCGAGAACTCGTTCGGGCCCCATAATCCAGCGGCTTTCGTTACATCGCTAAACGTACCGTTGCCATTGTTGTGAAACAAATGACTCTGCCCAAGTGCGCTGATGAAAATGTCGTCGTAGCCGTCATTATCGTAATCTCCAACGGCAACGCCCATGCCGTACATCGAAACCGCGAGGCCGGCCTTGCGCGTGACGTCTTCGAAAGTACCGTCATGGTTGTTGCGGTAGAGCTTGAGCGTGGATTCACCGTGCATGTGTCCCGGCCAGTCTTCGCCGTTCACCAGCAAAACGTCGGGCCAACCATCGTTGTCGTAGTCGATAAAAGCGCAACCCGAGCCCATGGTCTCGGGCAGATATTTTTTTCCGAAAGCTCCGTTATTGTGAGTGAAATGAATGCCAGCTTGCGTGGTGATATCGCGAAATTGGACCTGCTGTGCGGGGGCGGACGCGGCTACAAGAATAACGAAGGATAAAAATCCCATACGCATTATCTTGAGCCCCCCGCTGAGATAGCCGAGCTTCGCTCGGCAGGACGACCGACGGCGGCCGTCCTCACATGGTTTGTCGCACGGGTCGGCAGCGGCGCAGAAACATGTTCATGTATGGTCTGCCGCTCGTTGTTGTCTTCAGGATTAAGCTGGCGGTAGGGGCCGGTGATAGCTTGCGCAGCTTCGTCAGCTTTGAATCGCAGGTAGCGCACCTCGTGCTCGTGGGCCTGCTTTTCCTCTCCCAAACCTTTGTAGCAGAGCATCAGATCGTAGTGTGCCTGCAGGTCTTCTGGATCAACCGCGAGAACCGATTGCAGCACGGTCACGGCGTCTGCGTATTTGCGCTGCAGAAACAAAATGCGCCCCAAATCGTTCAGCGCAACGCGGTCCCGTGGATACTGCACCAAGACTTTACGTAGATGATCGGCGGCTGCATCGTAACGGCCATCGCTCCGCAGAACTTTGGCATAAAAGAAATTCGCTCGCGCCAGATCCGGATTCAACGACAGCGCCTTCATCAGCACGATGCGTGCACGGTCCATGTCACCTTCTTGCACTGCAGCGCGCCCAATGTTCACCCAACCGTCAGGATTCGTCGGATCAATCTCTGTTACCTTCTCGAAGGCTGCCTGCGCGCCTTTCAGATCGCCCTGCAACAGCAAGCCGATGCCGTAATCGTTCCAGCGTTGCCAATCGTTTGCCTGCAATGTAATTCTTGGCGCTGGTGTAGGAGCGTTTCGTGGCAACACATTCAGCGTCACTTCGTCTTCCGCCAGCGCCACGATAGGAAGGTCAGGAATTTTCTCTTCCTTCGCTGAAACTCCTTTCAAAGATCCCGCGAAGGCAAATTTTCGGTCATCATAGTCAGGGGTGACATCTCGGTTAGATTGGCTTGGATCGGGAACACCAGCGAATGAAAACTGAGTATTCCACCAAGCGAACTTGCGATAGCACAGCCGCGCATGCAGCGTGATTTTATCGCCCGCACCTTCGGGAATGTTTATGCGGTAGTGAACCGTGTCTGCCGCACCCGGCGGAATCAGATGGACATACACCACAGCGCGCGTGGCCCACGCATTACGTTTGTTGATGCGATTACCGTGCGCATCCACCTGTACCGAGCGGTAAAAGTGCGCGCCTTTTTCCACTGGGCCTTTGCCGTTGTCCTCGACGCTGCCGCTCCAAAATATTGTTTGTCCCTTCTCGTCTGTGCCTTTCAGTTCGAGCCAAGTATCGTAGGCATCAACGGTTCCGCCGGGGAAAAAGTGTCCGATTTTCTTGGTGCGAACCACCACATCCACACGGACTGTGTCTCCTCGGCGAACGCTCGGTTGCACGCGGCTTAGCGGCGCTGTGACGGGCCGGATTTCTGTTTCCGCGCCGGGAGTAATTTTCGTCTCTGCTTCCTCGCCGACCGCAAAAGTGGTCGAAAGGTCGGATTGGTTTGTGACTCCAGGATTTAATTGCGCCCGAGCCGGAGAAAGCGCGAAAATGTCCACGCTGAGAATGCCGTTCTTGAGAAAGTCATCGGTGATCTTGAGTTGCTCGGCATCACCGTTGGCGGTAGGCAATGCCGTGTTTGCCGCGGGAAAGCGGTGCGAATGGACTTGGCCATCAACGTTGCCCATGTCACTCGAGCGAGTCAGAGGCATGTGGCAATCGGCGCACTGCGCGGGCTTCGCCGGGTAATAAAACGACCGCGCTCCCTGTCCCGATACCCCGCTGGCCTGCCAGTTGTCATATTCGTTAAAGCCGCGAATCCAACGATAGTGATTCACCGGAACGTCGAGGTGCACTTTATGGCAACTGGAACAGAACTCCGCCGTCTGGTTTCGCATGAAGGGTTTAAGAAACACACGGCGATGCGGCTCGGGATTCAGCTTCACAAGAAAATCATGCAGCATTCGTTCGAGCGGACTCTTGGTCGCAGCTAATTCGTGCAGAGTGGGATATTCGAGATAAAAATCCCCCTGCCCCATGCTGCTTTTCACGTCGGCAATCGAGTGACACATCATGCAACCGAGGCCCGCTTGCGCCTCTGGCCGGTGCACAATCTGCTTGATCGGCGTATCCATCAATCCGCTATACAGCACGGCGGGATCATGGCATCCGCCGCACCATTTGGAGGGCTTGGTGCCAATCGTATCCTGCATGTATTCGATGCTCTTGCGATACCACTGATTGTTGAACGACGAGAAATGATGCGCCGAACTAAACCACTGATTGTAGATGTCCTCGTGGCAGCGTTTGCAGGAGTCGGATTCCATAAAGAACTTGCTGGGAATTTTCTGGCCGCCATAGACCTGCGCCGAACTGGGAAAGAATGGCCCATCCGGACCGTCGCCCTCGCCGTTCATGGTCGCCGGGGGCATTGCCGGATTCTCGATGCGAGCTTGATTTTTCCAACGCGACTCGCGCAAGTAACGCGCGCCCAGGCCGAGTCCGGCGAGAACCAGCAGACAGATCGCGCAGCGAACCATGGAACTGCCGACGCTCGGCGAAAGCCACCCGCGTTTTCCCGCCCATTCCGCAACCAGGATGCCCACACCCGCGAGCGACAGAAGGATGTGAACATAGAGAAGGCTCCATTCCACTCGCGGCGTTCCTGTCTTAATCAGAGCCAGCCCGATGACCGCACCGCTCGCGAGCATTACCCAGCCTAGACGTGAAGCTAAGTTTCCATCGCGGAGCAATCGAAAAAGAAAAAACGTCAGCAGAACAGCGGCGATGACGCCTCCTACCGCGTGCAGCAAAACGATTGCGGCATAGACGACATTCGGCTGAGGAAAGGTGTAAAGGTAGATGGCCGAGATGAACAGAAACGCGATTAGCCCACGAAGAGTGCGGGGCATGGAAAAGCTTTTCGATTGGTTTGGGTCTGCCATTAGAACGATTCCCCAGGAATCGGGCTTCCTGCGGAAAATTGAGTGGAATCAGGTTATCGTTTTTGCAGAGCCGCGAAATAGTATTAATCTACTAGCGCTTCGCGCGAAGGACTGAGAGTCTCAAAGCGCAGAGTTCGCCGGGAAATCGTTCTCGATTAAATTGCTGGTGCTTGCCAAGCCCCACGTTGGGCTTCGAGTTCGGCGGCCACCGCCAGCACCAACTCTTCCTCCCACGGACGCGCGACGATTTGCACTCCGATCGGCAGGCCTTCGTTCGATCGTCCAAACGGAATCGCCGCTGCTGGCGTCCCGAGTAAGTTGAACCACTCGGTGTAACTCCATGCGTCGAGATATTCGACCGTCTGGCCATCGATGTTCCAGCTGCGTTCGCCGTGACGAAAAGCCGGAATGGAAGCGACCGGGCAGAGCAGAATCGGATATTCGCGCATCTGGGAAAAAATCTCCATGCGTAAAACATCGCGCCTGATCCAGGTATCGAGCAAGGTCTGACCGGTGTGGGACGGTTCAGCTGCGACCCGACTCAGGTGCTGTTTGAGAATTGGACTGAGGTCAGATTCTCTCCCGCTGGACATCGGCCGCAGCAGCATTCCCCCCGCAATCCCAAAAAACTGCCACCACAATTGTCGCGCCTGCTCAAGCCCCTCAGGACGAAAGGGCTCGACCGCAAAACCCGCTCGCTTGAGCGCCGCAGCCGCTGCACGCACCGCTGCACTCGTTTCGGCAGTGACTGGAGTGCGTCCGTCATCCTCGAAATATCCGATGCGAAATTTCTTCAGATCATCACGGTCTGGCCAGCGTACCGGGACGGGAGCGGCCGACGTATCGCCGTCGTCCGGTCCCTGCATCACTTCGAACAATACTTTCAAATCCGCGACCGTCCGTGCCATCGGCCCAACCACACCGAGCAACGCGAACGGTCCGACCGAGGTCGGGAAATGTCCGGTCGCCGGGATGCGGCCCGGCGTCGGCTTCAACCCGCAAATTCCACTGAAGTGTGCCGGCACGCGAATCGATCCTCCGCCATCGCTGCCCACGCCTCCTGCTGAGCATCCGGCAGCGATCGCGGCAGCCTCGCCTCCGCTCGACCCGCCCGAAGTACGCGAGAGATCCCAAGGATTGTTGGTGCGCCCGTAAAGAAGATTGTCCGTCTCCCACGCCATGAGAAGTTCGGGCGCGTTGGTCGTGCCCAGAATGATCGCCCCCGCGTTGCGCAGCCGAGACACCAGTGGCGCATCCCGCGCGGCCACAAGACCTGCTCGAAGCTTGCTTCCTGCCTCGCAGCGCATGCCCGCTACTTCCATCGAACTCTTGATGCTCACCGGAACCCCGTGCAGCGGGCCCAGCTTTTCACGATGGACTACTGCCGCTTCAGCTGCACGGGCTTGACGAATGGCACCCTCGGCATCCACTTGCACAAAAGCGTTCAACTGCGGATTCAGTTTCTCGATGCGACTGAGGTGCGCTTCCACCAATTCGATTGGCGACAGCTCTTTGTTTCGAATTTGCTCAGCCATGGCAACGGCTGAAAGGAAGGTAAGCTCACTCATGCGGAGTCGTTTTCAGTGCGAGGAAGCTGAGTCTAGCACGGAAAGAATCGCTAATGCAGGGTTGGTGGAGACGTAGCTAGCTACGTCTCTACAAAAAATGTTCAGTGGGACCCGTGCATTCCGCGCCGCGCTCTTGGTGGCGGCAAGAGTACGCGCACCGCGTTTTTACTTTTCGCGCCGCGCTTCGCCAGCCAACTTTTGAGGTGGTGTCGCGAATCCGGAGTAAGACGCAAAAAGAACATTCCGGCGCGGCCATCGTCATCAGCCCAGATCACCTTTCCCATCGCGTCCACCAAGTGGGACGTTCCGGGCAACACAAAGCGCAAAGGAATATTTTCAACCGGAGGCAACGGCTCGGGAGCCTGCAACGCTAAACCTTGCTCACTGAGATCCAGCACAATCGCCGGCAACGCTTTCACTCCGAACCGAAGGTAGACCAGCGTTTCCAACTGATGCCGCGGCGCACGCCGCGGATTGGCCTTCATGAATCGCCTCCCAGCATGCAGCGATCGCGCTACCTGGTCGTAGGCAAGCGGTTTATACAGAACGAAATTCACTCCCGACTGGAACGCTCCGCCCACCGGAGTAAATGCGCTGACCATGGCAAATACCACCGGCCTTCGCTGCGCGGATGTCATGTGTGCCATTCGCGCCACTTGGGCCGCGTCCGGCAAATCAAAATCCAACATCAGGGCCGAATAATGGCCTTGGACCAGCAACTCGACCGCCTCACTGGACGAATTGCAAGTCTGGTGCTCGATTTGCAGCACGTCCAGAAGCGCCCCCAACACCCGCAGCGACGGGCGATCCTGCGACACCAGCAAGGCATTCAGCTTCATAAACGGGAGCTTATGGCCCATCGCTGCCCCAGTAAAGTAACAGCGGTAATAAATCGGTCGTTACCCGCGCAAGCTTCCTCCCAATTTAGAACTGGGGCGTTTGCTGAGATCGCCACTGGAATCAGGGGCTTGCAGATGCCAGATTTAGACCGACAGTCTGCTTCCCACCAGCCCAGACCACCGACAATTTTCTGGGTGCTGACCGTCTATTACCCGGTTGAAATTACTTGATCGAATTCTTCAATCGAGTCGCAGGAATTGGAGTATAGAAATTGTGAAGACTTTAAGGAGGGCCGATGACAAACGGAGATATTGGCCGGGTTCCCGCGTCTGCGCCCGGAGCTCACTGGCCGACGGCAATCGCCTCACTGGCGGTAGGCGGTGCATTCTTCGCCTTGTGGTTCTGGTTGCTGCCGCAGTGGCTGGGTTTCCGCGTGGAAATGGGAGGCACTGCACGGTGGCGATGGTTGGCTGCACTTCCCTCGGTGTTGGGATTCGCGGTGGCTTTGCGCTGCATCTGGGACTTCGGCTGGACCGGACACGGCACACCTGCCCCCATGGCTCCGCCACAGCGCTTGGTCGTGGTGGGTTTCTATCGCTACGTGCGGAACCCCATGTATCTTGGCTTCGCAGCGGGCTGGATCGGCCTGTGGATTATTTTCGGGCACGCTGCCCCGTTAGCCATTGCTGCGGTAGGCGCGGTCGCTCTCGGCATAGACCTGTTCGTGGTCTTTTATGAAGAGCCAACTTTGCGCGGGAAATTCGGGCCAGACTACGAAGCCTATTGCCGGAACGTGAACCGATGGTGGCCGCGGGTGCGAGCCTGGAAACAACCGTGGTAGCTTTTTTCGCCAAGAAAGCTGAGAACCGAGAAAAGGCAGATGAGTTTTAAGGTTCCTGGCGCCTTCTCAGCGATAATTCGGGGCTGACGAAGTAAATACAGAGTTATTAATATTATAGCAAGCTACCTCCAAAGAAAACGAGGCGCGGTCTTTCGTAATCTCCTGTTCACTGCCGCTGAAATGAAATAATCAAATCTAGAGTATGGCTAACACCTCGACAAACGCCAGACCCCGAGCTCCACGGGTGAAACTTGCAGGCACTGTCTTGTCTCTGGTGTGTCTGGAAAACGGACGCCAAACTCGCGGCCGTTTGCACCAGCTCTCGATCACCGGAGGGTTGCTGCATCTGGAGACCCCGTTGGATGAGGGGATCAAGGTTGAAGTGCTATTCCACGTTCGAGAGAACACGGTGCGGACGAAAGTGCGCATGCTCTTTCCCATGTGGGCGACGAAAGGCTACCTCCAACCCTTCGAATTTGTCGACCTCGGATCGGAAGACCGCAGCAATCTGCAAGCCGATCTGCAAGGACTGCTTGAGTCCTCGGGAGCTGCGATAGTCCCAGTAGAAGCAGAGATCGCCCAGGTCTCCCAGCAAGCAAACCCGTAGTTGCGTCCCGCCGCCATATATCTCCGCTAAAATGGATTGAATTAAGCGGAGGACCCATGGCGCATCAGCATTCCCCGCGTTTTTTAAAGATCGTAGACGACACCAGAAAGCGCATTCACGAAGTGACCATCGATGATGTGAAGGCGAAGCTCGATCGGGGCGATAAGTTTCTGCTCATCGACGTGCGGGAAGAGAGCGAGTACGCGGCCGATCATCTACCCGGCGCGGTACACCTGGGTAAAGGAATAATCGAGCGCGATGTCGAGGCGCGTGTGCCTGATCTGGAAACACCTCTGGTCCTGTACTGTGGCGGCGGATTTCGCTCTGCCCTCGCCGCCGACAACCTTCAGAAAATGGGCTACACCCGTGTGCTTTCGATGGACGGAGGCATTCGGGGTTGGCGCGAAAAAGGCTTTGCACTGACCAGGGGTTGAGCGAGTTGCCCAGAGGCGGACTTTAGGAGGATTCCGCAGCAAAAGTACTTCAGTAACTTGATGCAGCCACTGTAATGCGTCACCATGGCCATGCTGATGTAAGCGGCGCAGCGTCAATCTAGGACTATGCCGAGCAAACCAAATTCCGAGCAGGCGGGAACCGCGGCAGCTCCGGCGCGAGCTTCAAACGCGTCGGTTGAGCACGTGCTAACCCAGGCCACCACGCCTCAACAGTTTTGTGCGGCTCTGGCTAAGCTCTTTGGCGTGCGGCCTACCGAAGTTGCTCTGATGCGCTTGGAGAAGGGACTGTTGAATTTCGTTCACCCCGAACAATTAAAAACTGCCGGGTCGATCCCAGTTTCCAGTTCTACGGCGGTTGCCGCCCATACTGCCTCTACCAAAAAGACAGAACTCTTCAACGCTTTCGTGAAAGTGAAACACGCCAGCATTTTCGAGAGCGTGAAGCTGAGCAATCCCGCCGATGAAGATGATAGATCCGGCCAGAGCGCTATTCAGAAGCTGATGTCTGCGCCAATTCTTGACGCACAGCGGAAGGTCTTAGGCGTAGTGCAAGTTTGTCGCAAGGGATTTGATCCGGCCACCGCGGGACCCGACTTTTCTCAGGACGATCTGCAGCAACTGGAAGTCGCAGCAAAAGTTTTATCCACGCTGCCCTTTATTAAGTAGGACGCTGCCATCCACGGCGCTCGGCACTCGAAAAGGAGCTGTCGACTAAGTTCTTCGCCGTTGTCTTCCATAGGTTGAGGTTGAGTCTGCTTTTCCGTCGTGAGCGGCTACCGTCGACGGTGACAATCGTAGGGCTCGGTCCAGAGCCAGTTTCTCTTCATCGGTCAGCGGTCGGGCAACGC
Source organism: Terriglobales bacterium (assembly GCA_050012915.1). Lineage (GTDB taxonomy): Bacteria > Acidobacteriota > Terriglobia > Terriglobales > Acidobacteriaceae > JABDBE01. The sequence continues at coordinate 31,969 of JBEKGG010000011.1, forward strand.
CTTTCCGAAGTTCACCCAGCGCCACGGGTCCAATTGCGACGCGAAGCAGTCGCAACACCTCAAATCCGAGCGCCTCGAGCATCCGCCGGATCTGGCGATTCTTGCCTTCATCAAGAACAATTTCGAGCCAGGTATTTTTTTCTCCTCCGCGCAGAATCTGGGCACTTTTTGCCCGCAGGAAACTGCCATCGTCTGCTCTAACTCCATTGACGATGGATTCGATCAGGGGGGCGTCCGCCACCGCACCAATCTGCACGTGATAAGCCTTGTCGAGATGTGTCTCGGGCGCCAGCACGCGGGCAGCCCACTCGGAGTCGTTCGTCAATAGCAGCAGTCCTTCACTCGCCTTATCCAAACGGCCCACGGGAGCGACCCACGGCAAGTCTTTATCGAGATATGCGTACACAGTCTCGCGTCCGTTTTCGTCGGAAGCCGTGGTCACCACGCCACGGGGCTTGTTGAGCATGAGGTAGAGCTTCGCCGGGGAGGGCAGTTCTTGGCAATCCACCTGGATGCGGTCGCGTTCGAAGCGGACTGGAGCTTCCGGATTGCGACAGATTCCTCCGTTGAGGCTCACGCGTCCGGCGCGAATGAGTTCAATCGCATTCGACCGCGAACAATAGCCCTGCTTGGAAAGTGCGCGCGCCAGACCGATTCGCCGGGAGTAATTTCTCACGGACACTCTTTCATGCTAACTCACGATTGGTGCGAGCGATGTCGCGCATTCTTCGCAAGTGGGCACTTTTCGATTTAGAATCGCTTGGATGATCGATCCCCATCGGTTACTGCTATTCCTTGGTGCTGCCACGCTGCTGGCCATAGCCCCTGGCCCTGGCATGTTGTATGTTCTCGCGCGCACTCTTGCTGGCGGCCGTCGCGAGGGAGTGCTGTCCTGCCTGGGAACATTCCTAGGCGGGCTCATGCACGTCATCGCGGCCGCGACAGGATTGTCAATTGTGCTAGCGACCTCGGCGACAGCTTTTGCTATGGTCAGATATGCGGGTGCGGCTTATCTGATTTACCTGGGCACTCGCATGATCCTCAGCGCCCGCGAAAATAAAGAACCCGACGTCGCAATCACAGCAGCCCGAGTTCCCAGAAACCCGTTTTGGCAGGGCATTGCGACGGAAGTTCTGAACCCAAAGACCGCAATCTTTTTCCTTGCCTTCATTCCGCAGTTTGTAAACCGAGCGAGCGGCGGAAGGTTCTGGCAGTTCCTTCTGTTGGGCACGATCACCGTCGTGTTGAACACTTCCTGCGACCTTATCGTGACCTTTATGGCCGCTCCGATCGGCGCGCGTCTGCGGTCCTCGCCGATTATGCGCCGCAGGCAGCGCGCTGCTACCGGACTCACACTGGTCGGCTTGGGCGCTTTCGTCGTCGTATCAGACTCGCGGTAGGAACAGCGGCGGTGTGATAATCTTCCACCTTCATGCCCGACTCCAAGTCTGATCGCCGCTCGCGCCAGCGTATAGCCGCGCGCACGGGCGTCTCCATTCGATCATCGCAGGGCGGACCGGCCACAGGTATCACCCGCGATTTAAGCATGAGCGGGATCTTCCTCTACGCGGATTCTGAAATTCTGGTTGGCAGCGAACTGGAGATGGTGCTCATGCTTCCTGCCCAACTAACCGACGGCGAAAAGCGCTGGGTGTTGTGCCAAGCCTCGGTCGTGCGCGTGGAACCGGACGGAGCAGACGGCCAGTTTGGCGTCGCCGCCAGCATCCGGAGCATCGCCACCTTGCCGGAGATTCCAGGATGACAGGAGGTTTGTCGCGAACCGACTATCAAGGACGCAGTTGCTATGTGAGTCAGCGGTCATCCGTCGGCGAGACCCTGTGAAAATTTGTTTAAAAACTTAGGATTCTGCTTCCCTTTGCATAACATTCGGTGCAATAATGCTGGCCCTTGGATTGCTCTGGTCCAAGACAACGACATTAAAGATTGCAAATGTCAGGTGATTCGGTCATGTGGATGGAAAAACTGTCTCAAGGGGTGCTGCGAATACTGACGCCGCTGGGACCTCGGTATCTCAATCCGTCATTCGTGCAGCGGCTCTACTTGCTGTGGATTTTTCGCAACTTCGATACTTTGCCCCTGAAGGTGCTAAGTCCAGGGCAACAAAAACGTATTGATGCCATGTGCGCTCGCCACGGTTTTCTTTCCGTGCTCGAACCCAATGGATTAATGGATACACCGCTGCTCGGGACATTAGAACAGCGTCCGCCGGTTGCGCCGCCACGCCGGCCCAATCGAAGCGTTTCGGATGCTGTAGCCCCGTTCGCTGCCGATCTTCAGCAGCGTTCCTAAAACTAATTTACTGAGAAACTAGAAATTCCTTTCACGGCTAATCTTTACCCACTGCGTAAAAATTTCCCTCTACGTGTCGAATGCGGACGGGAGAGTTTAGTGATCGTGGAAAAACCCGGTTTTGAGGGCACAGCGATGGGGAACTACCTTTGAATCCCCGCTAACTCTGCGGCCTTCCCGAGCCTCCTCTGTGATTTTCGATGTGTCTTGTAAGCCAAAACCTTTGAATCGCAGTGCTC
>JBEKGG010000012.1:0-33937 GCA_050012915.1 Terriglobales bacterium
CCGAGGCCGATGGCCCGCTTTGGTCGCCGGATGGAAAGAACATTCTCTTCATTTCGAATGTCTATCCCGAATGCTCCGACGAAGCTTGCAATGCCAAAAAGGTGGAGGAAGCAGAGCAGTCGAAGGTCAAGGCTCTGATTTTTACTCATCTGCTTTATCGCCACTGGAACACGTACAAAGCAGGGAAGCGTAATCATCTTCTGATTATTTCGGTCGACGGTGGAGCAAGTCGTGATCTCACTCCTGGAGACCACGATGTACCGCCATTCAGCTTGGGCGGGCAGGACGATTATTCATTCTCGCCCGATGGGCAGGAGATTTGCTACACCTCGAATCACGACCAGGACGAAGCCCTCAGCACCAACAATGATTTGTTCATTGTTTCCGTGAATGGCGGGACGGCTAAGAAGATTACAGATAATCCTGCTAGCGATTCGTCTCCGCTTTATTCACCCGATGGGAAATACATTGCGTATCGCGCGCAGGTTCGGGCGGGATACGAAAGTGACCGTTTTCGGTTGATGCTGTACAACCGCCGCAACGGACACATCAGGAATCTGACTGAAGGTTTTGACCGTTGGGTCGGAACCTATACTTGGGATCCAGATTCCTCCAAGATTTATTTCGTCGCGGAAGATAAGGGTGATTCGCCGGTGTACTCGATCGCCCTGGACACGGCGGTGGTCGGCGGGGACGAAGGAAATGATACGACTGCCCATCTTACCAAGAACAATGTGAAGCTGATCGTCCCTGGCCATAACGACGATCTCGCGGTCACGCAGGACGGAAAGTCGCTTTTATTTACTCGCATGTCGGTGAAGTTCCCGAATGAAATTTTTCGTGCCGCATTGACGCAACCCGCATCTTCGGCTGGGGGTGCCACAGCGTTCGAACCTCAGCAGGTGTGTACGGATGCGGCCGGAAAGATCAAGCCGGAGGGATGCAAGGCTCCACCCGTGGAAAAGAGCGACGTGCAACTCACCAGTCTCAATCATGCCGTGCTCTCTAAAGTTGTAATGTCCCCTCTTGAGTCTTTCTGGTTCACGGGCGCGGCGAACGACAAAGTGGAAGCTTTCTTTGTTAAGCCGCCGAACTTCGACGCCAGTAAGAAATACCCAGTCAAGTTTCTGATTCACGGAGGTCCGCAGGGCGCTTGGGGCGATGATTGGAGCTATCGCTGGAACCCCGAATTGTTTGCGGCTAATGGCTACGTGGTCGTAATGGTCAATTTCCACGGATCGACGGGGTATGGGCAGAAGTTTATAGACGCCGTCAACGGCGATTGGGGTGGGGCACCCTTTGAAGATCTGATGAAAGGCCTGGACGACGCCGAGCGCACTTATCCATTCATTGACAAAGATCGTGAATGTGCTTTGGGCGCAAGCTTCGGTGGCTACATGGCCAACTGGATTCTCGGACATTCGCAGCGCTTCAAATGCATCGTCTCTCACGACGGGACGTTCAATAACGAGTCTGATTGGGGCACGACCGAGGAGCTTTGGTTCGAGGAGTGGGAGCTTAAAGGGCCGCTCTACAACAATCGCGAACTCTATCGCAAATGGTCGCCGCACTTATCGGCACTGAATTTCAAGACTCCTACGCTCGTCGTCCACGGCCAACTGGATTACCGGTTGGATGTTTCAGAAGGATTTCAGCTTTTCACGACTTTGCAACGGCTGAAGGTGCCATCGAAAATGCTGTATTTCCCGGACGAGGGACACTGGGTGCTTAAGCCGCAGAACAGCCAACTCTGGTACAAGACAGTCAACGACTGGGTGGATCAGTGGACGAAGAAGTGACCCTGGTCGCATACGGCCTCATCTGAGCGGCCGACAGGCCGCGAAGGATCTCGCGAGTTTTGGCAAACGTGGGTTTCAGTGCAAAGATCCATCCTATTCGGTCATCGGCCACAACGATTGCAACTGATATGGCAGGCTCCCAGGTCCGGTCGTGACTGCGCCCAGAATCGCCAGAGCTCCCTGAAACCCGCCAGCAGAGGGCTGTATGCTCGCCAGGCCGTTGGCGTCTGAAGTCACGGTGGCCTGTGACATCCCAAGAATAATCGGCATCGCATTGGTCGTGATGTTCGTATCTCCGCCCGAGACAATGGGCGCGTTGTCGGTGGTGCGTCCCAGCAACCACTGGAACAAGACGCTGGCACCTAGGACAGGGTTCGCGGGAACAGACGTGTCCGTAACCCGAACCGTGACGGGTTGAAATGCTGACCCAACACTTATCAGTTGTAGATCACCCGCGACCGCCTGTAATAACACCCCCGATGAGGGCACCGGGAAGAGGTGGAAACCCAGACAAGGATTGTTGCTTGACCCTACGCAGGCGTTTCCATCTACCTCGGCTGCGAAGTTCGCAACCTGCAAGCTGGTGCTGGCGTAACCGTTGCTATTTGTCGTGGAGGAAGCAGGATTCAGCGTGCCGCTCCCGTGGTACAGAGAAAAGTTCACGATCTGACCGCCTTGTGGCGTTCCATTCAAGAGCACGCGTGCGGTCAGCTCAAGGTTGACTGTCGCGCTCTGGGCCACCGAGACATTTTGAGGCGACAAAGCCAGGTCGAGCAGCGAACCCTCGCAGCCCTCGCAGCCCACCAGTGTTGTTTGCACCTGCTGGGGGCTGTTGTACGAAGCCGGTGCAAGTTGTACCGTGATCGTCATTGCTCCTGGGGTCAGCACGGTAGCGTAAGCCGAGGCCTGACCGGATTGGTCGGTCAGCATGATACAGCTGACGCCACCGGCACAGACTATCGGCGAGCCCATTCCGGGGCTAAAATCCACTGCGGGAGTCGATGTAAAGGAAACAGTAGCCCCGGCCACGGGAGTTACCCCATCGGGGGCAAGAGCCTGCACTTGAATCGGATTAGGCGCCTGTCCCCCGACCGGCGTTCTTGGGTTCGCCCCAGCGACCAGCCTGAGAGTGTCGTTCGGCCCAGCTCCGTAAGTCACAACATCAGTGAGGATTGACGTGGCACCCGTCGGCGGATCGGTGAGCGTTATGTTCTGCACTCCGTCCGCTTGGGCGGATGCCGTGACGAAAATTTGGTTCGCGGATGTCGCCAATGGCGGAGCGTTGCCACTCCCGATCGTCACGCCGGTATTTGCCTGAAAACCATATCCTGCAATCGCAAGAGCCGTAGCACCGGCGACACTGGCGCGCGCAGGCGTGATGTGGTCGCCATAGAGCAATCGAGCATGATAGCGGTAGTCCGGACGTCCGTCGCCTCGGATATCGGCAATTCCCACGCGAAAACTCGTCGTCTCCAGCAATTGCGCGTTCAGAATCGTCATCCCAAAAATTGAGGAGTTGAATGCAGAAGGCGTGTTGGCGGGAGCGGGAAAAGTTCCCGGATCCGACAATTGCCACAGGCCAATCACCGGTTGAGCCTTGTTTTCCGACGGGTTGCTGGAGTCATCCAGCGCGGTCGCGAGCACGGAAAGAGTACGGTTCGCCTGGCCCGTGAACCAAAAATAATCGAGGCCGCCGTAAGGGTCGAGCGAGGCTGCCCAGTCTCCCGGAACCGGCAGCGGTGCTGGAGAAGTATAGGTAGTCGGTCCAAACCAGGCGGGTTCTTGGACGGCGCTGCTCTGCATCACGATGTCCTGCGGAGCGTCCCCGCCTAGGGTTACGTTTACGGTAATCGGCTGCGATGAGCCGGAAGGCAGCACTTGCCAAGGCTGGTAAGGCCCCACCGATATGGACCACAAGGGATCGACGGCTTCGACCGTCAATTGGTACTGCGCGCTGCTCCCGCCGTTGGGAATTTGGAGCCCGCCCAGATCGAAGAAGCCTTCGAGGGTCGGATTGTTCGAGCCATAACTATTGAAGGGTAGCCCGTTGGCGTCGTTAAAGCCGGTGACTGTCGTTCCTACATTTCCCGCGAACAGAAAGCCGGAAACGGAAGCAGCCGCATAAGCGCCGGATGGGAGGCCAGTATTGGGATTGATCCAGCGGGCGACGACATTTACTCCCTGCATGGCCTGACCCGGCTGTCCGCTGGCATTCGCGAAATAAATATCACCGTGAATGCTGGCAGTGCTCGCCGAAAAAGTTGGCCCCGGATACAGGCGCGACAGCGCCGCCTGATCGTCCATTTTTGGTTGGTAGGGATTGACCTGGCCTCCGTCTGAATAGCACACAGAAATGGGGACGCAGTTGGCAGAATCAACGGCGTGCATAATGCTAAATCCGACGTAGTCGTCAGCCGTGGGTGGAGGATTGCCGGTCTGGACGTTGAGGTTCACCTGGGACCAGCCCAGGCCCAACACCTGCCCCAGCACGCGCACCAGCCGATACTCCACATCAGGGTCGGGCAGTTGGACGACACAGTTTCCATTGATTACTACTAATGCGTGCAAGAAATAGGCCGCGACTCCAAAGTTGTCGATCCCTCCGTAGACTGCGTTGCCGAAACACTCGGTGGCATCGCCGGCGCCCTGGCCAAGAAGCGCGTCCGTGACTGTCCCATCTGCGTCGTAAACCACCCCCACGGGCGTGCCCGTAGCCGTCGGCATGATGTCAGCTGGCATGGTGATGGTTCCGTCGCTGTTGCGATAGACGTTTGAGCCGTCGACATTTTCCGCAAGTTGTCCGGCGTGTGTGACTGACAGGGCGACGGTCGAAATACTCGTCCACTGACCGAAGGCGGCGGCGACCAGCGCGTCCCCTTGCGGTCCGGGAACGGTGGCACTCAGAGGGCCCTGGTCGGTGTAGTAGTTGACCACGCCTTGAGCCCAGGTCAACGGGGTGCCCACCGTTCCTGGGTTGAAGTAGGTAATTCCCGCGATGTAGCGCGGCCCCCCAGCTCGCGCGACCGGCATGAAAGAGATGAGCAACAGAGTAAGCGCTGCCCCAGTGTAGAGAAACCCAAACCGCGTAACTAGACGACTACGTTTCCGCATTCGGTGAGGGCTTCTAGTCCGGAGGCGTGGCTGTGTTCCATCTGCCACGCCGAGTGCACGTGAAACGAAGGAATTTATCGACATGGCTTACTCTTCTTCCGAGCGGAGGAAACGGACAAGCTCAACTGGAGTAACGCGCGTTTTTCCCCGCAAGCTACCTTCCTGGCCCTTACGAGGTGCAGGGAAACCGATTCGTCCTGGATCGAACGCCACCCGGCCATCAGGGCCGATTTTGAAACGGCCCATCGCTCCCTGAACTGGACTGGTTAGCCCTAATTTACTTGGAGGATATAGAAACAGCAGAACGCGTTCGCCGGAGCGATAGCTTTCACCCGATTCCCAAAGGCCGGACCATTCGTGGATCGCCAGCATCTGTCCAGTTTGGACGCCACGCAGACCCTGATCGATATGGAAGTTGATCTCGACAGTAGCCACGCCGTTTCCCTTGGGAGTGACCTTGGCCACCGACTTAACAGTTCCAGCGAAAATATAACCCGAGCTTTGGGTCAAAGGGCGCGGATGCTGCAGGAGTGTTGATCCCGGTGGGATCATGGTTGGGATCACCGGCCGCGTCGGTTGCTCCGCAACGACTGGCAGCGAGATCAGAGACACGATTAGAGCAACAACGAAGACCTTCCAAAACGCAAACAACATGCGCAAGCCTCGTTTCTCGAGGCCAGCCACTTGACGGGAATTGTCTAAGAGTACAGCTTGCCCAGCAGGAAGGCTGTGTCGCTTGTCACACAAATAGTGAGTTTCGCCTGAGGAAATCGCGGCAGAGTTGATGTTGCCAGAGGCGAATGCCTTGAGTCGAAGAGTATTCCACACGCCTGATCCGGCGAGTCAAACATATTTTCAGCGTCGAGACAACAATCAGAAATGCGCCCTAGGGCTCCTAACGGAAGCGTTAGAACAGTCCCGCACTGGCACGGCCAAGGTCGTCGCCGGACGATGTTCACTCAATATTGATCCAATGCTATCAATGAGTTGTGGGGTTCTCATTTGACGATTGCAATGATCATCAGCCTACCAATTCGCTTCTGAAAAAACCTTGGGTCACACTTGTTGTTTTCATTCATTTCACTTTATTGCTAATTCTTCGCTTGCCAGAAAGAAAATTCCTGAATATTATTCCTGCTCGTTGACGAAATGTCGGCAATTGACATTCGTTAGCTTGGGTTGAGGTTTTTGTGCATTGCAGTCGAAACTCGCGCCACCACGACGGGCTCCGGAGCTTTGCGCCGTTCTCTCGACAGAACGGCGTGGAACTCAGGGGCCTTTCTTGTTGAAGCAAGCTCTCGGTTGCACGCAAGGGCAAGACCGTTTCGTCCACATTGCTTTGAGGGGGGTAACAGGTAAGCGCGTGCTTCAAGAAGAATGTGGAATCCTAATCTTAGTAGAGGCGAAAGGAGTTCATTGTGAGAGAGAAGGGTACAGTAAAGTGGTTTAACGGGGCTAAAGGATACGGTTTTATCCAGCGGTCCACTGGGGAAGACGTCTTCGTTCATTTCTCCGCCATCCAGGAGAATGGGTACCGCACGCTGAATGAGGGCGAAACCGTGGAGTTTGATCTGCTGAAGGGCCCCAAGGGCTTCCAGGCGGGTAACGTCGTCCGCGCCTGACAACCTAAGAGTCAGAATTCGCCAGACCCTCTCAGAATCCCCTGGGAGGGTTTGTTGTTTTCAGTTTCGAACTGCATATTCCTCCCTGCCGTTTTCGCTCCCGAAAAATTTCTGTTCGCCTAATGCCACTTTTGGAATGGCGCTCCCGCTATATCAGGTGAAGCAGTTCTAAATCAAATCAAGCCTTTCTGGGAGAAACGAAAATGAAAAACCGTATTTTTAGCCAAACCATTCAACGCGCCAAACAAACCATGAAGAACGCAATCGGAAACAAAGTTGCTTGCGGTCTGACTTTAACCTTCTTTATGTTGAACGGATTCGCCAGCGCGCAAAGCTTATATGTAGTGCAGCCGGCCAGCGCGCAGAGCGCGGGCAAGCTGGCGGCAAAGGTTAAGACCGAAAACGGCTGGGAGGTAGTTCCGCAGACCCGTCAACTCGGCACCAAGGGTTTCACTGTGAACACTGGGAATGGAATTGAGTATCATGGCGGCCTGATCATGCCCTACACCGTCAAGATTTACCTGATCTGGTACGGCAACTGGAGCAACAAGACTTACAACGGAGACACGCCGGAAACCGTGAGCCTGATCAAGTCCTTTGTTCAGGGCATTGGGGGGACCGGGTATCAGAAAATCAGCACGACTTACGGAGACACTACCGACAACGTCACTGCCAAAGTCGAATTCATTAAATCCGTGGCCGTCGGTTATCCGTTCGGCAAAGACATCAGCGATACCAACGTGCAGCAGGTCATTCAGCAGCAAATTGACGACGGCATTCTGCCGGACAGCCGCTACTCGGTGTATTTCCTGATTACCAGCGCGGATGTCAATGAGCATAACGACCAAGGCACCGAGGCTTTCTGCGCCAATTATTGTGGTTGGCACAACAGCATGCCCGTCGGCGACTTGGACGTTAAGTATTCGTGGGTGGGCAACCCCGAGCGCTGCCCCTCGAACTGCATGGGACAGACGAACGGCCCGAACGGTGACGACGCTGCTGACGGTATCTCCAACGTTATGGCCCATGAGTTGAATGAGGCTATTACAGATCCTGACCTCAACGCGTGGTGGGTCACCAGCACCGGCTACGAAATGGGCGATCTTTGCGCCTGGAATTTCGGACAGTTGCTGGGCGGATCGATGGGCGATAAGGCTTACAACGAAACCTTCGGCGGTCACAACTGGTTGCTACAGACCTTGTGGGAAAACAAGAACGGTGGCGGCTGCGTGAACTACCTGAATGGCCCGTTCCACCCGTAAATCTTACCGTGGGAAAGCTCAGCAAATGAGCCTGCACTCGGAGCCGCAAGGGGCAGCATCCCTTGCGGTTCTTTTTTGTCTGTCGTTTGCCGGATCAGTGCAGCTACCGCCGCTTCGACACGTCATCGGATCAGCCACACCTTCCCAGTATTCCCCTGATTGTCGTTTTAGTTTCGAGACTGTCCATTCGTCCATCCCTACCATTTCAGTTTCGTCTCCGAAAAATTTCTGTCCGCCTGATGCTACTTTTGCGATGGCGCTCCCGCTATCTCAGGTGAGGCAGTTCTAGGAGAAACGAAAATGAAAAACGGTATGTTCTCTCAAAATATTCAGAGCTTTCAGAAAAACCTCGTGAAGGAGCGGTCGAACCTGGCCGCTCCTCCGTGGGCTTTTGTAATCTCCGTTTTCAATACCCCGCACTATTCAAGTTCCACAGAGACCAGATCGCCGTCTGCTCTGCCTCCTGCTCTAAAATTGACCGCCGCTGGACGGCCTTTCCATTCGCAGGAAAATTCCTCGCCCCCCATGAGCATCAATTCCTTGTAATTCTCCGTGCGTAACTTCAACACTTTTGCTCCCACTGATATTGTCAGGATTGCCGACGGAGCCTGAGAGCAGTCGACGGAAATTATCTTGCCCTTCACAAACTGGATCGGACGTTTATCGGGTTGAGGTGCGGCCGGAACTTGATCCGGTTGATCGGCATTGGCTTCGTCAGCTTGAGGATTTTGAGTTTGGGTCGCTGGCGGTGGCTGCTCTCGTTTCCCCGCGGTCGCGGAAGTTGACGGAGATGAGACCTTGGACGGCAATGTAGATTCGGACGCTGTCGCTCCCGGCTGTGCCTTAGTGTCTGCTTGGGGCAGCACGCCATACTTCTTTAACATGGGCAAACCTGCCAGTTGTTCGGAGGCGGATTTGGCAATCTGCGGATCCGTACTGGTCTTGAGCCGCTCCAGCAAGGCAGTAGCCGCCTCCCAGTTTTTTCCCGCCATGTAGATCTGCGACATGTCCAGCAAATAGGTTTGATTCCGTGGACTGAGTAGGATGGTCGCCCGCATCGAATCCATCGCGGCGTGGACGCCACCGCCCTCCAGTTGAGCCATGGCCAACATACCTCGGGCCTGAACGAATTCAGGATCCCAATCCAGAACCAGGTGAAGGTCCTGCATCATGTTAGGAAGGCCTTCTATCGAGCGCCCTGTGGATTGCGCTGCGCGCAACTGCACCAGCGCCAGATAATAATGTAGCCAGGGATCTTTTGGGTTGAGTTCCGCTCCCTTGTTCAATTCTTCCACTGCACTCTCAAATTCCTTCTTCTGCATATACGCCCAGGCCAGCCCGCGACGCACAACCACGTTGTCTATCTTTGGTTGGCCCGTCATCGACTCCAATTCCTGCACGGCCTGGTCTCGATGCTCGGGCAGACGAAGACTCATTTCCGCGACCAATGCCTTTCCTTCCGCCGGGGGGAGCTCCTGATTGCTGCTGCCGATCTGTTCGCCCGGAGTCAGGCCCGGCAGGGGGCTTGCCCCGGCAGTGCCGCCTTGCGCGAAAGTATGGAAGTAGCTTTTCACTGTGTCGGCGAATTGCTTCGAGCTCATCCCGTACGCTTTCTGAATCGCTTCGTCGACCGAGAGGTGCTGGTTCTCGATCAAATCGAAGTACGTTCCAGTCTCGGGAAGCTTGTTCTGGCTGAGCAGGTAATGCATCACGATCCATGACTCCGCGTAGAACAAAGTATGGCGCGAGCCTTCCTGACCGGCGGGCGTCGCAGTCGCGAATAATTCAGGGATCGCAAGCCACGCTGACGTGTTCAGCAGCTCCGTGAATGAGTCCGGGTCCGCACCGATTTGCGCCTGCGTGTTCTCGAAACGCAAGCTCGAAAAGTATGCCGCGAAGCCTTCGTCGAACCACGGCTGCGTAGTCGGATAATTACAGTTCAGGAATACCAGGGCAAAATCGCGCGATATCGCCCGCCAACTTTCTTCTTTCGACAGGTTCAGTACGAAGTAATTGCGGTCCTCGCCGGGAATGAAAAAGCCAGCCGCGACATTTTGCCCCTGGCGGTTGGGCACAACTTTGCTGTATTCCTCGTCGTTTCTGAGGGCGATGATGTCGATCGGTTCCGACATGTTGATCCGCTTCCTCGCCAAGAGTTGGCCGAAGACCGCGCGCATCTGCTCGAATCGGGCGGCCACATCGTGTCCCTTGATATTGTCCGCATCGGTGACCAGGGAAAAGTGACTGGAATTAACGCGGATCCAGTGCGATTCGTCGGAGCGCGCCGGCGCAAGTGGAGCGCGGCAGAGCAAGAGCGCGAGAGCAAAAAAGATGAAGCGTAATCGAACAGAGCGGATGCGAAACGTCATGGCACGTCGCGGAGATTGCGAGACAAAAGAATGCTACCACGCGCGGAAAAATTAGAGAGCGCGGAGAATCAGAAACTGACGGCTCCGAACATGGCTCCTGGCGTCTTGTCGCAGTAACATCCGCGAAAGCTATAATTCCCCCATGTCATTTCTGCGCTATCTCATGCTTCTGTCCCTGATCGTTTGGATTGGTGGACTGATTTTCTTCGCTTTCGTTCTTGCTCCCACAGCTTTTTCGGTCTTACCTAGCCGGCATTTGGCGGGAACGGTAGTCGGCCGCTCTTTAGGAGCATTGCATTGGATGGGCATTGTTTCCGGAATCATTTTTTTGGCTAGTTCGATTCTCTACAGCCAATTGACCAAGGGATCGCCTCACTTTTTTGCCGCTCGCAACGTGCTCATCTGTCTGATGCTGGCGCTCACCCTGATCTCACAATTCGGCATCATCCCCCGCATGGATACGCTGCGCGCATCGATCGGCGGCGAGATTGATTCCGTCCCTGCCGACAATCCAGCCCGCATGCAATTTGACGCTTTGCACGTTTGGTCGACGCGAGTCGAAGGCGGAGTGTTTCTGCTAGGGTTAGTGGTTGTGTATTTGACGGCTGCGGTGCTAGCGACTAGCTCCTAGCTTCAAAATAAAGCCCATGATTTTTGTAACCTCTATAATCATTTATTCTTCCCAATGCGAGCTAAAAGCTAGCAGCTAGAAGCATTCCCTATGAAAACTGGCATTATCGGCCTGCCCCAGGTAGGCAAGACATCTCTCTTCGGCATGCTCACCAAGGCGCGTCTGTCCGAGCAAGCTTATGCGAATCCTCGCGAGGCGCATCTGGGAGTGGCCAAAGTCCCCGACGACCGCCTCGATCGCTTGGCCGCACTCTACAATCCAAAAAAGTTGACCCACGCTTCGGTGGAATACGTGGACGTGGGCGCCATCGGGCAGGACGCGCTCAAAGAGACCGCTTATCTCACGCATTTGCGTAGCGTGGACGCGCTCGCGCACGTTCTGCGAGCTTTTGACGATCCCGCGATTCCGCATGTCGGCGGCATCGATCCTCTGCGCGACATCAAGAACGTCGAGTTTGACCTCATGGTCAGCGACCTGGGACAGATTGAAAAGAGGCTGGAGCGCCTGGAAAAAGATCTGAAGAAAATGCGCACTCCGGATCTGGAAAAAGAATTCGATCTGCTCAAGCGCGCGAACGCTCATCTCGGATCGGAGCGCCCGCTGCGCGAAATGGAGATGACTCCCGAAGACAAGAAACGCCTTCGCGGGTTCATGTTCCTCAGCGAGAAACCAATTCTCTACGTGCTGAACGTGAACGAAAGCACGCAACTCGGGAAAGATCTTGAGGCCGCGGTTGGCAAATATAAGCTGACGGAAGTCGCCTCTCGCCCGAACGCAGGCGCGGCTGCAATCTGCGGAAAAGTCGAAGCTGAACTCGCGGAAATGAGCGACGCCGATGCCGCCGAATTCTTGTCCAGCTATGGCCTCACCGAGAGCGGCCTGGTTCGCCTAATCCGCACGACCTACGCTCTGCTGGGGCTCATTTCATTCTTCACCGCCGGCGAAGACGAGTGTCGCGCCTGGACCATCCCTGTGAACACTCGCGCGCAGGATGCGGCGGGCGCGATCCATTCCGATCTGCAGAAACATTTCATCCGCGCTGAAACCATCCGCTGGGACCAACTGCTCGAAGCTGGATCCGAAGCCGATGCCCGCGCTCGCGGCACGCTGCGTCTCGAAGGCAAAGACTACATCGTGCAGGACGGCGACGTGATGCACATTCGCCACAGCGGCTAGACGGGAACTGGGAACCGAGAACTGATATTATCCTCCGGCAATGCATCCCATAGTTCTCAGCCTTCTTCTGGGTCTTACCGCGGCCGCAGCCAACGTATTTGGCGGCGCGATCATTGTCCAGAAGAACTGGGACCGTTCCTATCTCAAATATTTTGTCGCGCTGGGCGCCGGATTCATGCTGGCCACAGCGATCGTCGAAGTTTTCCCTGTCGCGTTGGAATTAGGCGGTAAGAGCGCGGCGTTTCTCGTTCTGCTCGGCTACCTGATCATTCATTTCTTCGAGCACACCGTAACCAGCCACTTCCATTTCGGAGAGGAAACTCACAAAGATCAATTTGTTCACACCCACAAGGGATATTCGATTCTCATTGGTCTCACCATTCACACTTTTTTTGACGGCATTGCAATCACCGCCGGATTTCTCGTCTCCAATTGGCTGGGCTGGATCATTTTCCTAGCCATTTTTCTGCACAAGATTCCCGAAGGATTCACCATTACTTCAGTGATGCTGGCCAGCGGCCAGAGCCGCCGTATGGCTTGGGGAGCATCTGTGCTCCTGGGCGCCGCAACCTTCGCGGGAGTGTTGGCCATGGCCGTGTTCCACCACCAAGTGAGTTTTGGATTGCCCTTATCGGCGGGAGTGACGATCTATGTTGCAGCCTCCGACCTTATTCCGGAAGTGAACCGCGAGCCGGGGACGAAAGTGGCTCTCGTGGTTTTTCTGGGAGTAGGTATTTTGTTCTTACTGGATCACTTCGCTCACGTTCACTAACTTTTACTCCACGGTGTGTTTTGCGGTGTAGCCCTCCCGCGCGATCACCATATACTTCAGGTCTTTCCCCTTCTGATCTTTGATCTTGAGCGGCCCTCCATCCGGCGCGACCACGTCGACTTTCAGCTTGCGGTAGCTGCCATCAAGCTTGGGGTTGGTGGGATGGTACGCAATGCTGTACTGATTGCGTATATCGCCGCCGATCTGATGAAAAATCTCCGGGTACTCAGCCTGAAATCGTGGAAAGTAGGCCCGGCCACCGGTCAAGCGGGCAAAGGCGTTCATCTCGTTGTCAGCCTGCAAGTAATCCATTTGACCGACCGGGATGCCCGCTCCGTGGGGCGCCGCCATGCCGTGTGATTCGAAATACTCTCGAACCTGCCATCCCACGCTGATCGGGAAAATCGTTACATCCTTCGTACCTTTGATTTTCTTCATGATCTGGTCCAGATTCAATTTGCTGAAAGTATCGACCCCGGTTGTAACTAAAATGATGTATTTGTGGCCCTCGATCCGGTCTACCCGATCGAGCGTGTCGTAAAGAGCGTCAAACAGATTGGTTTCGGTGAAACCCGGAATTCGCAACTGATTGAGCGCGCCGTATGCCTGCTGCTTGTCTTGGGTGAAGTCCGCGAGAATATAGTCCTTCATGTCGTATGAAATCACCGCCAGCCAATCGTCCTTCTTCAGGGTGCTCACGAAGGAATAGGACGCGTGCAGAATGTCGCCCATGAAAAAATAATCCCCGGCGGCGAACTCGACCAACAGAACTGCGGTGATCGGCGCTTCAGAGATGGTGAAGCTGCTGATCGCCTGCGGTGCGCCATCCTCGGAAATGCGGAAGTTTTCCTGTTTCAAATTCGAGATGAACTGGCCATCTTTCGTCGTAACCATCACCGGCACTTCCACCACTGGCACGTCGACGTGAATCGAATAGTCCGGCATGCCCTCGATTTTCTTGGGCTTCTCGGGCGGCGGAGGTGGCGGTTCGTCCTTTTTCTTGGGGATGGCATAAGGGCCAACGTCGTTTTGTGGTCCGCCAGCAGCGTCAGGCGGCTCGGTCTGGCCTTTGGAGGGCGCCGAAGATCCTTGATCCTGCGCCGCAGCCAGGCCTCCCAAGACCAAAATCAGCAAGGAGATACGCCAAAGTCGCCAGAACTGAACGCGACTAAAGTCCCGGCCAAAATGCCGGCGACTGTGCCCAAATGTGCCTGAAATCATTTGAAGTCCTCGGAAAACCTTATGCTACTATAGACGCAGAGCTTCGCGATTGGGATGTTTTGCTCGGCTTTAACTGAACCCTCTCCTTCCCGGCAAATCGCGTACAAAGCGCGAAGTGTGATTTCGTCGTTAGAGGACCGGTCGGCGGTTCTCGGGGAAATTTGTGGGTGAAACTGTGGGTCGACCTGTACTTGTAATCAGACGAGCGATTCTAATTCTGTTCGTTCTTAGCCTTCCACTGTCTGCCGTAATTCAAGCGCAAACTCCGAAACCAATCGAAACCATCCCAGTCGAGCAAATTCACGCCGGGATGAAGGGCGTAGCTTACACCGTTTTTCAGGGCACGAAACCAGAGCCCATGGACGTTGAGGTGCTTGGCATCCTCAAGAACGCGGACGGTCCCAAGGGCGACGTCATCCTGGTGCGTCTTGGAGGAACTAAGGCCGAATATACTGGCGTAGTCGCCGGGATGAGCGGCAGCCCGGTTTATTTGGATGGCAAGTTGGCGGGCGCGCTCGCCTTCCGTATCGGCGAATTCTCGAAAGAACCAATCGCCGGCGTCACCCCGATCGCTGAGATGCTGGAGATCAGCGCGCTAGATCGAAATCCGGCTTCTGCGCCAATCGAAGCTACATCCGTGGCCCACTCCGCAAGCAAGACCGCCAGTCCGGGCATTGCGAATCCTCCGTCACAACAGGCAGCTTTTACAAACTACCTGAAGCCGATCGAAACTCCGCTGGTCTTCAACGGGTTCTCCGAGGACACAGTTCAACGCTTTGCCACGCAATTCTCATCTGCGGGAATCGTGCCGGTAATGGGCGCTGGCTCCGTTAGCGACGACAAACAACCCGAGCCGATGGAACCGGGCTCTTCAGTAAGCGCCATCCTCGTGCAGGGCGACATGAACATCGCCGCGACCTGCACCGTAACATACATGGACGCGCAACATCTACTGGCCTGCGGCCATCCGTTGATGCAGTTCGGCATGGTCGACCTGCCCATGACCAAATCGACCGTGCTCGCGACGCTGCCTTCGCCGCTCAACGCCTTCAAGATCGTGAATGCCACCGAAACCGTCGGCGCATTCGTGCAAGACCGCCACAACGGAATTTTGGGAGAATTTGGCAAGAAGGCGGAAATGATTCCGGTTACGCTCACCATCCACGGCGAGTCCGCCGACAAGCAGTTTCATTACGAGGTCCTGAACAACGCTCGCCTAAGCCCAGTCGCAATGATGGCTACGGTATTCAATGCCTTGCATGGCGTGAACGAATACGGAGACGAAACCACTTACCGGATGAACGGAAGCATCACCGTGGACGGATATCCGGACGTCACCATGCAAGACATGTTCGCGACTGCCGACGGTGGACAGCCCGGCGCGATGCTAGCTGCGATCTCCCTAGGCGACCGGTTCAGCCGCATCTTTGACAATCCCTATAGCGTGCCTGCCATTCATGGCGTGCAGCTTGATTTCAACGTGGTTCGCGAACGCCGCTGGGCCCGTCTCGAAAGTGCTCGAACCGATATCACCGAAGCTCGACCTGGCGACGACATTACCATCGAAGCCATGTTGCGGCCATATCGCGGCGAAGGCGTGGTGCAACACATTCCGATCCACATTCCCACGTCTACTTCCAAAGGGCCGCTGCGCATTCTGGTGAGCGATGGCGACACTCTCGACCATCTCCGGCGCGGCTCATCCTTGCTTGGGCGCAAGCTGGATCTCGCCGCGACCATCGCGTTTCTCAATAAAGAGCACGTGAACAATCGGGTCTACGTTTCCCTGTTGGAAGCCGATCCCGAAGCCATGATCGCCGATAAGGTCATGCCCACGCTCCCACTCTCCATCATGAATGTGATGGACGGCATGCGCGGGACCCAAGACATGGTGGTCTCAAGCGAGTCCTCAGTAAACGAAGCCGCCACGATCCCGCTCGACTACGTAGTCGCCGGCGCGCAGGTTTTGACTATTACCATCAAGTAGGTTTGACCGGCGTGGTGCGGGCGCCCTCACCCGCCTGCGTCGCCCTCTCACCCGTAGAATCGCCGCTATGACGCGGGGACTTCGACGTCCGTGGAGTACCGCAACCACGAGCATCGGCTCGCGGACGCGTCCAGCCGCAAGAGGATTATCTTCGGCAATGAATTCCCATATTTCAGTAATGTCCCGTGCTGCGCCAGGGTGGAGATCAAAACCCTGTCCTGCATTCATTTCGGAGAGCGCTGCTTGATAAGATCGTGCTCGCGTCGCTGTAGGCTTTCAAAGAAGGCCTCGCCATCCACGGGTTTCTCCCTGCCACTTTTGATGTCGTCGTAGCGGCCATCGAGCAAAGTGCGCACTTCGGTCACTTCCGCGAGATATGCTGCCATCGCATCTTCGACCAGTTCGTCTGTCGGACGACCACTCTGGGACGCCAGTTCATGAAGGCGGGATTCGGTCCCAGGCTTGAAATGCACTTCCACGTTCGTCAGTCTAAGGGGAGTCAGCGGCTCTGTCAAAAGCAATCGATCCGCTCAATTAAGTCGTAGCTGGGTGGTAGCGGTGGCTTACCCCTCATCGACTGCTGCACGCGTGGCATAATGGCCCGGCGTGGATACCGTGTGCCTTATTCGAAGCCGCCCGCTCTTGGTGATTACTGCATTTGCTGCGCTGCTGCCGACGCTTGCGCTTGGTCAACAATCGCTGCCCAAACCAGACGACCGTTCCTTTCTGATTCAGCTTGGCTATACAAAGCTGGACGTGCCCGCTCTCAACCAGACGACCTGTGTCGCGGTTTTCCCGGATGGCCGTTTCCACATGGAGAAAAGCTGGCAAACGTCGACCATCGAGGTTTCAGGATCACAGACTTTTGAGGATTCGCTTTCGGAAAATAGTCTCAAATCCCTCCTTTCGATCCTGGCCGCGGAAGATTTCAAAACCCTCACACAACTCGATGAACCAGGTGCCATGGCGATCTCCCATGGACAACTGATCTGGGCTATGGTTCCGAGGCTGGGGGTAGCTCAAACCTTCTTTCTGGTAGGTCTTGACGGCGCAGCCAAACAAAATCCAAAACCTTTGCCAAAAAGCGTAGGGCCATTACTTAATTGGATACAGTCAATCACGAAGAACGTTGGCAAGGAAAAGCTCTCTTCAATAAACGGAGCGAAGCCGGTGAATTGTTGGCTGCCTATCCCATTCGCGACGTTCGCGAAGAACCTCTCGTCCGCACCTGCGAGCACGGTGGGCTCGGGCGCGAAGCAGGCTGAAACCAAAACCGAAGAAGGGAGATCAGAACGGGCTCAGCCAACCGACGGCGATAACAATTCGTCCTTCGAACCCGCAAAGACCCTGGTGGACTTGACTCCGTCGGAACTGGTGCGAGCAATGCCAGAATTGCAGGGGCTCAAGCCTGCCAGCACTCAGGAAGAACTAAACGACATTCTGGACAAGCTTGGCAACAAGACCGAAGAGCTGTTCAAGAAAATGCCCAACCTGATCTCGCATGAGGAAGTGGTTCAAATACGGCGTGGAAGTCAACCGATCCGCCAAGAATTTGAATACCTGATTCTGTCCCACCCGACTCAAAGCGCCGTAACGCTCGATGAATATCGAGTCGATCTGGTGACCAGAAAACAATTATCCAGCGATTCGCACAACCCATCAGCCCCTGACATCGGCTCCTCCATTTCGACCGCACAAGACCTTGAACGCCGTAGCGCCGACGCCAGCCGCCGAAACGCAGCAGCTCCACCGCTGAGCCAGGGATTTGCCAGCAAGTGGGTGCATTTCTATCCATCGAATCGACCAGAATCGGCGTTCAGCTACCTTGGACAGCAACATATCGACGACCACGACACGCTGGTGATTGCGTTTGCCCAAAAACCTAGCCAGGTTCGGTCGCCCGGAGAACTTCTTTTTCAAGGTCATTCCATTCCACTTTATTACCAGGGCATCGCTTGGGTTGACGAATCCGATTTCCGAATTGTGCACCTTCGGACAGATCTGTTAGGGCCGCTGAAAGATGTTCCCCTTCAAGGACTGACCGCGGAGATCGACTTCGGAGAGACAAAAGTGGCGCAGGCCGCTTCATCTTTATGGCTGCCACATAAAGTGATTGTGACGTCGCAGATCAGCGGGCAGATTTTCGAGGAAGAGCATTTCTATTCTGACTATCGCATTTATCAAGTCGAATCGAAGATTGTTCTCGGGCCCTGAGAACGCGCGGATAACAGCGTTCGCCTTACACAGATATTCAGGTCACCAATTAGAATTTGCCTGCATCAAATTATTTTCTTCGTCTCACTTGCATTCCAATTGTAAAGATTTGTGGAGATCTGGCTCATGGTCCAAGAGGGAATTTGCCTTCCTGGCGTATCCGCCCGGCGTGGTGTGTTGGCAAATCGCATGGTGTTTCCAAATTTTGCGGTGCCGCTTGTAACTGTCGTCCTGCTCGCCGGACCTTGCACAACGTTTGCCCAGCGGGGCGGCGGCGGGTTTGGCGGACGTAGCACACCGGGTACTGTTCACGGGAGGCCGCTCATCTGCGTGCACGATTGCCCCGACACACCCGAAGGGACCAGCAGCGAAGACGATCTCAAGAATTTTGAACACCTGATGGCCGTCCAGGCAACCGCTGATCAGAGCGCTGCGTTCATCAAGGTGATGCAATACGCTGAGACTGCCAGCACACAGCTGCAGACCTTTCGAGACCATCCGCAAAAGGTCAATGCCGCGCTCTCTGATCAGGCCGCCAACCTGGATCGGGCTATAAAAGAAGCACGCAACGGGGATCAGAATTTTCTGGCCTCGTTTTCTCCCTTGCAAAAGTCAGGCTTGATCGACCTCACAGAGAAGCTTCAGAAAGCGGATGCCGATCTCGACGAACAGGTGAAGCCATTTGTTCGGACCCTTGAGATCCCAAAAGTAGAGAACGAACTGATCGCAACCTCCGCGGCAAACCTTGGTAAAACGCTTACCGGCTTCCAGGACGCGCAGGTCGCGCTCGCCAGTGAAATGGGCATCATCCTACCCTCCTCTGGTCAGGATCTCACGCTGCGGCTCCCACCGGTGACGACTACGATTAACCTTGCTGGCCAGCCCATTGCAATCACGGGTTCAGGCGTCATCTCCCGGACTCCAGCCGCGGACGGTCACAACCTTTTTGGTCTTAAGTACACTGCCGACTTCTCCGATTTGCAGCAAAATATTACGGACCTTCTGCGCGCACAACTAAACCGCGCTCCGCGCTGCGGCGAGCGTATCCAGATTCAGGAAGGCATGCTCATTCCTCAGACTCCTGCAAGCCTGGTTTTGGCCCATTTGCACTATGAGCGCTGGATATGCCCGCTGTTTCAGGGAGGGGGAGGCCCTACAGAACTCTCCGACGCCGATGCCACCATCGAGGTGAAGCTCACTCCGTCGCTTGCCTCGAGCGTGGAATCGAAGGCCGACTCGAATTCCGGCTTGCAGCTTACCTCTGAAATTAGCCGGGTCGACGCGGAAGGTTTGCTCCGGGAGTCGTTGCTCACCGGTTCTCTCGGCGCGAAATTGCGCGACCAAATTATGGCGTCGTTCCTCTCCATAATTCAGAAGGGTGCGAATTTCAAAACCGCGATGCCGCCAACTGCTCAGGAGCTCGCCAACATTCAAAGAGCGCAATTCCAGGATGCGGGCGCGGGCCGGCTGACTTTAATCGTCGACGGTCAGCTACAGTTGTCCGACGAGCAGGCTAAGCTATTTACCGACCAACTTAGGGAACGTCTCTCGGCTCAGAAAACGTCGACGCCATAATTACTCAGCCAACAGCCGCTTCGGCGCCTTTCTGCTCCACGCCATTCGCAGTGCGGATTGCAGTACGTCAGCTGGCACCTTCGCCAAACATACTCGCGTGGAGCCTTTACGGCCCCATCCACCGGGTACCGGCGAAAAGATTTTCGGTTCGTCCTCGACCATCCCTGCCTGCTGCTCCGGAGTTAGCAACAGCACGCCGTAACCTTCTTTTTGCAGCGCGAGGGTCGCGAAGATCTTATTGCCCACGCGGAAATCAGCGCTTCCGAAGTGTGAACCTTCCTCAGCTTCCGGCATAGTGAGGGCGATACGTCGAAAATCCGCTGGCGTCATAGTGTCACCTCTCTGCTCGGTCCACTTCGCTGACCTCAGTGCCGTACATTCTTTGACACGATCGCTGACGGTCGCAGCGATGTTACGCTCCGCTTAGTGCGACGCATTCCCTCACTCGATGGCCTCCGCGCAATTTCCATCTCGCTGGTCCTCGTCGGTCATCTTAGCAAAGCAGGATCGATGCCGAAATTCCTCGCGAGCTATGCCGGTACCGGAGTACAAATCTTCTTCGCGGTCTCGGGATATCTGATTACTGCCATCCTGCTTGACGAGCATTCTCAGACTTCCACAATCAATCTGCGCCAGTTCTATATACGCCGCGCCTATCGAATCCTGCCCGCCGCAGCGGTTTTCATGCTCTATGTACTCGTGATGTACTGGCACGAACTGCGCTGGTATGACATCGGCGCCACGCTCCTCTACGTGGTGAACTTTGACTCCGCCCGGCCTTGGATGATCGGCCACTTATGGTCACTCAGCGTCGAGGAGCAGTTCTATTTTCTTTGGCCGAGCGTCCTGAAAAAGTGGTATCGGAACAGGATTGCGATTCTTTTGGGGGTCTGTGCCCTCGCTCCGGTCTACAGCGCAGCTTGCTACCATTTCAAAGTTCCGGGCGGAGGCTATGGAACCTTCCCCGCAGTTGCCGATAATCTCGCGATAGGTTGCCTGCTAGCGATCTTCGGTTCGCGGATACCCAGAGTACGTCCATGGGCGGCGTTCGGCATGCTGCTCGCCGTCCTGCTCATTCCGAAATATCCGGCGAACACCGTAATGCGCACCTTATTCATGCTGTTTGTACTCTGGCCGCTCCTCCATTGCTCGATCGCCGGTCTCGTGTTGCACGTTATACAGTCGCCTTACCGCATCTTGAACATTGCTCCTGTCGTGTGGCTGGGGAGAATCAGCTACAGCTTGTATCTATGGCAGCAACCGTTCTTTTTCAACCCGTCCCGGCAAGCCGCTTACAAACTGCTTCTTGGGATCACGCTGGCTTGTCTTTCTTACTACTTGGTCGAACAACCCATGCTGAGATTCCGCGACCGGAAGACGAAGCCTGTGCCAGCCGAGACTTCCGAGACCGGCCTGGCTCTGTGCGAAGCCCTGCCGTCCTGATTCCAAATCGCCGCCGCCTATAACGGCCCAAAGCCGACTCCGGCTGGCGTTTACGTCCTACGGCCCCGCCTCGTGGTACCCTGAATTCTTATTCAAAACTTTGCATGAGGTACCAAAAAACTTTGATCCGTTCGCGTTGGCTGTTGGCGATCTTTCCAGTGCTTCTTCTGCTTTCTTACCTCTTTGCCGAAGGCACGCGTACCTGGGAACAATCGAAATTCGACGAACTGATTAAAGGCACCCCCAAAGGCGTGGCCGTGCGCAGCACCGGCGGACTGGAACTGGCTCCAGCTTTCACCGCGCTCTCGACCACGCCATCGACTTACATCTGGTCGATCGCGGCGGATCGCGAAGGCAATCTCTACGCCGCCGCAGGCTCGCCCGCCCGAGTCTATCGAATTACGCCAGATGGCAAATCCAGCGTGATCTTCGAGCCGCAGGAACTTCAGGTGCAGGCGCTGGTCGTGGATAAGGGTGGCGCCATCTACGCGGCCACGAATCCGGATGGCAAGGTTTACAAAATCGAGAATCATGCACCTTCGTCGAACAAAGGCGCGAACGATAAGAAATCCGCGGATAAGAAATCAACGGACAAACCCTCTGCTGATGCCCTGTGGAGTTCGTCAGTTTACTTCGAGCCTGGCACCAAATACATCTGGGACCTGGTCCTCGACGATAGTGGCGACCTTTACGTGGCGACCGGAGATCACGGAGAAGTATTCCGGGTCAGGCCGAAGGGCGAGCACTCAATTTTCTTCCAAAGCGACGAAGCCCACATCCGGGTGATGGCGTTCGATAACAAAGGCAACCTGATCGCCGGTTCAGACGGCAGCGGCCTGGTTTATCGAATCTCGCCGAAGGGCGAAGGATTCGTACTCTACAGCGCACCGAAAAAAGAAATCACGGCGCTGGCCATCGACAAAACGGGAAACATCTACGCTGCCGGCGTGGGAGAAAAACGCGGTGGGACCAGCATCCCGAGCTTCTCTTCACCAGCAATCACGATTCCCTCTTCTCCTTCGCCAACGAGTGCCGGACCTCAGACCGGGATCGTCATCACAACTTCTCCGGCCAGCCCGTCTTCGTCGTCCATCAGCTTTCCCATCCCAGGCGCAGGAGCCGCGGGTGGTTCGGAAATTTATCGCATCGCGCCTGACGGCTCTCCCAGCCGCCTTTGGAGTTCTCACGAAGACATCGTGTACGCCTTAGCCTTTGACCAGCGCGGCCATCTGCTCGCGGGCACGGGAAACCGCGGACATGTCTTCGCTATCAGCGGTGAAGACGAGTTCACCGACCTGCTCAAGGCCAGCGCAACCCAGGTGACGGCATTCGCCAACGCGCCCAAAGGCGGGTTGTACGCCTCAACCAGCAATCTCGGCAAAGTATTTCTGTTGAGTGCGACACCCGAATCCGAGGGCACCTACGAAAGCGATGTTTTTGATGCTCACATCTTTTCGCGTTGGGGGCGCGCCGAATTCCGCGGCACCGGTAATGTCGAACTCTTCGCCCGTAGCGGCAACGTCGACAATCCCGACCGCAACTGGAGTCCGTGGGAAAAAATCGATCTGCGCAAAGATGGCGCGGTCAGTGTCCCTCCCGCGCGCTTCATTCAGTGGAAGGCCGTATTACGCTCGGGCGATCCCGCGCCGCGGGTCGAGAGCGTTACGCTCAGCTATCTGCCAAAAAACGTGGCCCCAGATTTTGACGACGTTACGGTTCAAGTCGGAGTGCGCTACCAATCCCTCCCCAAGCCTGCTGGCGGGGACATGGGTGCCGGAAACGCCCAACAAGCGCATTTCGACACGCCGCCACCAACCACTCATGACCACGATTCTGTCGGCGTGAAGTGGAGCGTTCACGACGACAACGATGACCAGATGATCTACTCCGTCTACTACCGTGGCGACGGCGACGCTCGATGGCTCTTGCTCAAAGACAATTTGACCGACAAATTTTATTCCTTCGACGCCTCGCTTCTGCCCGATGGTGGATACACAATTAAAGTCGTGGCCTCTGACGCGCCTTCACATTCTCCAGAGCAGGCCCTCACAGCGGAAAAAGAAAGCGCGCGATTTGAAGTCGATACGACTCCACCGCAGATCGAGAATCTCGCCGCATCCGTTGAAGGCGACAAGATCCATGTAACTTTTCGCGCTGTCGATAGTTTTTCGAATATCAAGCGCGCAGAGTATTCGCTTGACGCAGGAGAGTGGCAATTCGTTGAGCCGGCTGGACAATTGTCAGATTCGAAGACGGAGAGCTACGACTTTCGGGTCGCATTGCCGGTTATCAACGCCGCATCTGCCACGGCAAAGACTGCGAGCGCCGAACAACTTGAACACGTGGTCGTGGTACGCGTCTACGACCGCTATGACAACATGAATTCCGCCAAAACGGTCATTCACGGAAAGTAGTCTTTCAATGGAGGCCGGGCGTTCCCGCCCGGCACGACGCGCGAGACGAGTCCTCAACTAAAACGCGCGGACGTTAATCACTGTCGGTGAGCCGGTCCGCGTTCCGCAACTCAGGAAATTGCCACGCCCATATTGCGATCACGATCAGAGTTCCGATACCGCCCAACACCACGGCCGGGACGGTCCCGAACCATTGCGCCGTCAGGCCGGATTCAAATTGTCCAAGCTCGTTCGACACTCCGATGAAAAGCATGTCCACAGCGTTGACCCGTCCACGCATTTCATCCGGCGTGCCCAACTGAATCAGGGTGCCGCGAATAACGATGCTGACCATGTCGGTCGCGCCGACCAATGACAGCGCGATCAAAGAAAGAACAAGGCTTCTCGATAATCCGAAAAGAATGGTGCACACACCAAATCCAGCCACGCACCACAGCATCGTCGGTCCAGCCCGGCCGCGCAACGGCCGGCGAGCCAGCAGGATCGCCATAGCGACCGCGCCAACGCCCGGAGCGCTGCGCAACAGCCCGAGCCCCCAAGGTCCGGTTCTGAGAATTTCGCGTGCGTAGACCGGCAGCAGCGCAACCGCGCCTCCCAGCAAGACCGCAAACATGTCCAGCGAGATCAAACCAAGAAGCAGTTTTTTTCGCCAGACATAGCGGAACCCTGCCAGCACCGTGGTCAAATTAGCCGCCTCATGAATCAGCGCCTTAGTCCGCAATTTCATCCATAGTGTGGATAGGAGCGCAGCGGTTGCCATCAGCATCGCCGTCAGATATACCGCTGACGGGCCATGGAAGACTGTGTAAATCAATCCGCCCGCCATCGGCCCCAGAATTGTTGCCCCTTGAAAAACACTCGCATTCCAGGCCACGGCACTCGGGAAATGCTCTTCGGGAACTAATAACGGCAGCATCACCCGAGTCGCCGGCCCGGCGAACGAGCGCACCGTCCCGAGCAATACTAGAACTCCATAAATCGGGTAAATGCTTCCATGCGCAGAGTGTGATCCGCGCCACGCGATCTCCAGTAGCAAAGCCGCGCACACCGCGAACCCGCCGTAGCACGCCATCAGCAGCTTGCGCCGGTCAAAGCGATCTGCCACGTGTCCAGAAGCCAGGAACAAGAAGATTCCCGGCAGGAACTGAGCCAGCCCGACCAGTCCCAGATCCAAAGGCCGCTTCGTGATCTCGTACACCTGCCATCCGACGGCAACCGACATCATTTCCAGCGCGCACTCAATGAGAAACAGCGCAAACTCGTAAACGGTGAAATCCCGATGCGCAAATGCATTCCACCCCTCGAGCTTCGGATCGCCTGCTATGGCCATTGCCTTTCTAATGTGCCATAAAACTAAGTATGGAGGACGGGCGTCTCGCCCGCCACATCCCGATAACGCCGATATCGCCACGCCTCGCTATAATCCAATCTGGCTGAAAGCCGATAGCTGACAGCTGATAGCTCTTATGCGCTTCGAACTTTTCGTCGCATCCCGATATTTGCGCGCCAAACGGCGCCAGGCAGTTATCGGCATTATCACGGGCATTTCCATCGCCGGGGTCGCCGCAGGCGTGGCTTCGCTTGTCATCGCGTTGGCAATCAACAATGGATTCCGCCAGGATCTACAGGACCGCCTACTGGGCTCGACCTCCCACATCAATCTGCTGCGCATTCAGAGTGATGGGATCGGCGACTGGCGTCCGCTCATGGACCGGCTGTCGAAGGAGCCGCACATCGTCGCCGCTGCCCCGGCAATCTACGAGCAAGTTCTGATTTCTCGCGGGCCGCGAGCGCGCGGCGCCGTGCTAAAAGGAATGATTCCCAGTGAAGAAAGGAAAGTTAGCGATCTTCTGAAATCCGTAACCATCGGCTCAGCTGATGAACTGAAACAAGACAGAATTACTATAAGCATCCGCGACACCGGGCCCGGATCCGCACCTGCAATCCAATCCCCCACTGACCTTCAGGGTGTAGAAAACCGAATCGCCGCCATGCCGCCCATCATTCTCGGCAAAGACATGGCCGACGAATTAGGCGCGACAGTCGGTTCCATCGTTCTCGTCACCAGCCCACAAGGCGAACTCACTCCGTTTGGAATGGTGCCCAAGTACGATCGCTTTCGAGTAGTGGGAATTTTCGACTCTGGCTTTTACGATTACGACAGCTCGTGGGCCTTCATCCGCCTCAGCGATGCGCAGCAACTGTTCGGCCTTGGCGATCTGGTTTCCGTGCTCGAATTCAAAGTGGATGACATCTACCAAGCCGATCAGATCTCGAAGGAAATCGAGCAGGCCGCCGGCAAAGGTTTCATGACCACCAACTGGATGGAACAAAACAAGCCGCTCTTTCGCGCGCTCCGTCTGGAGCGTCTGGTTACCTTCATTACCATCGGCTTGATCGTTTTCGTCGCCGCGCTCAACATTCTGATCTCGCTGACCATGATGGTCATGGAGAAGACTCGCGATATCGCCGTGCTAATTTCTATGGGTACCCGCAAGTCACAGGTTCGCCGAATCTTTATTGCTCAAGGCGTGCTGATTGGAGTAGTAGGCACGGCGATCGGCCTGGTGCTTGGCTACGCACTTTCTTTTGCCGGCGGACACTACCGCTTGCTGTCGCTCGCCCCCGAGGTCTACTCCATCAACTATGTGCCCTTCGCGCCGCGCGCAATGGATGGCGTCCTGGTGGCGCTGGTCGCAATCGGTATCTCTCTGGTTGCGACCGTGTACCCGTCGTGGTCGGCCGCGCGAATTCTGCCCGCCGAAGCCCTACGCTACGAATAATCTCTGACGACACTTAGTCCGGACGCCCCCGTCCGGATAACCGAGCGTGGCCCGGCAGGATTCCAACCGCGCAGCAACCAAAGGCATACGGCAAACTCCGCCAGGGGAAGCGTGGCGATTCAGCCTCGCGATCTGCAACTCTTCGCCGCTACGCTTGACCCACCTTTGACCCTTTCGCGACATCTTTCCCATCCTTTTGTGTCATTCTGCCTTCGAGACTCCGGAATGCGAGCTGGGGGTGCGGTTCTTCGGGCACGCTTGTCAGTGACCGAGGTCACACCTCGCTCTGCGGTTTATGAAGTACATTGTGCATATGTTTCCAAAAGTGAGCGGAAACGTTTCCGGCGTGGCCGTGGTTTAATGAAGTGTCACGCTGCCTCGGGCGAATCGGGTAGAAGTTGGAACTCGTGGCCCTAGATTGCTGAGACGAGGAGCGCTCTGGGTGCATCTAACTAACGACGCTATATTGAGGATCGAGGGGCTTAGAAAAGTCTTCCGATCCGGCAAGTCGGATCTGGTGCTCTTTGACAATTTGTCATTTCAGGCCGCGAAGGGCGAAATGCTGGCCATTGTCGGCGAATCAGGTGCGGGAAAAAGCACTTTGCTGCACATCGTCGGCGCTCTTGATCGAGCTTCTGCAGGTGACGTATACTTCGCCAACTCGCATTTGAATTCGCTTTCAGAGAACGCTGCAGCCGAGTTTCGCAACCGGGAAGTCGGCTTTGTTTGGCAGTTCCACTATCTGCTGCCCGAGTTTACGGCGCTGGAAAATGTGGCTATGCCGCTCCTGCTTCGGGGCGATGGTCAAGAGGCGCAAGCCGAAGCTTCGCGGTGGCTCCGTGAGGTCGGATTGGAGCAGCGCTCGCATCATCGCTCGGGAGAGCTCTCCGGTGGCGAACAACAACGCGTAGCGTTGGCTCGTGCTCTGATTACGCGGCCGAAACTTTTGCTGGCGGATGAACCGACTGGGGACCTCGATGGCCGTACGGCGGATTCAGTTTTCGAGCTGATTTCCCGGCTTCATCACGACTATCAATTGACTTCCCTGATCGCTACCCACAACTTCGCGTTTGCGCGCCGCTGCCAGCGCGTTTTGCGGTTTCAGCAAGGAAGGATTGAGGAAGTGGCACCGCAAACGCTACCCGCATAGCACCTCACGGCGATTGACTTTTTTCGCGCGACGTGTCGGAATGGGAGTTGCAGTGGATTGGGTAGGTTTTACAAATGACTCGCCGTTTTCATTGCGCGGTTTTAGAAGGAGCACGGCGTGAGTTTTTGGGATCGAAAACGTCAGGGCTTTAGCCCTGAGGAAACGGGAGATCAAAACACGGTGGCATCGCAACTTACAAAAAGTTGCAACTGCTTGCGGAGAAACGACAAGTAAGGTGTCTTTGGTAACTGATAGCCGCGTGTCAAACCTGCGATATAAAGAGTGTAGCGGTTGGCACGCTGATTGCACCATTTAACTAGGGTCAGGGAGATCCGAGGAGCAGGGCCACTAGATTGACCCGGAAAGCTCCCCGAGAGCTCGGGGGAAAGGGCCATATGTTTGAACGTTATACGGAGAAGGCGAGGCGCGTCATCTTTTTCGCGCGCTATGAAGCCAGCCAGTTCGGGTCTCCTTATATTGAGACAGAACATCTTCTGCTGGGACTTCTGCGCGAAGACAAAGCCCTGACCAATCGCTTTCTGCGCTCGCACGCTTCGGTTGAGTCGATTCGCAAACAGATTGAAGGACACACCACAATCCGCGAGAAGGTTTCGACTTCCGTGGATCTACCGCTGAGCAATGAGTGCAAGCGTGTGCTAGCGTACGCCGCGGAAGAAGCCGAACGGCTCTCGCACAAGCACATCGGCACCGAGCATTTGCTCCTGGGATTACTACGAGAAGAAAAGTGTTTTGCCGCCGAGATCCTGCACGAGCGCGGCTTGAGACTTTCCACGATTCGGGAGGAGCTAGCCCGCACCAGCCAGGAAAAAGCCCAACCCCAGCGTCAGCGTGAGTCGTCCCTGTTGAGCGAGTTTTCCCGCGATCTGACTCAGGCTGCGATGGATACCCAGCTCGATCCTCTCGTCGGACGGGATGGCGAACTGGAACGCGTCGTACAGATTCTCTGTCGCCGCACCAAAAACAATCCTGTGCTGATCGGCGAACCCGGCGTCGGTAAGACTGCCATCGTCGAAGGTTTGGCGCAACGCATTGCCGACGGCGAAGTTCCGTCCTTTCTTGCCGACAAACGCATTCTGGCTCTCGACCTTTCGTTGATCGTGGCAGGCACCAAATACCGCGGTCAGTTCGAAGAGCGTCTCAAAACCATCATGAAAGAATTGATGGAGTCTCAGAACTCGATCATCTTCATTGATGAACTGCACACGCTCGTCGGCGCAGGCTCGGCTGAAGGTTCGCTCGATGCTGCCAACATTCTGAAGCCAGCGCTCTCGCGCGGAGAGATTCAGTGCATCGGCGCCACCACGCCGGGCGAGTATCGCAAGTCCATCGAAAAGGACCGCTCACTCGAACGCCGCTTCCAGGCCGTAAAGGTTCCGCCGCCGAATGAGGCTGACGCCACCAAGATTTTGTTCGGGATCAAAGACCGGTACGAGAAGTTTCACGCCGTCACCTACACCGACGACGCCATCAACTTTGCCGTATCACACTCGAACCGTTATATTCCCGACCGCTTCCTGCCCGACAAGGCAATTGACCTCGTCGACGAAGCCGGCGCCCGTGTAAAGCTGCGCCAGACTTCGCTTCCCGAGGAACTCACCGAGGTGCAGAAGCGCATCAAGTTCATCGTTCACCGGATGGAAAACGCTATCGCGAACCACGAGTTCGAGAAGGCTCGTTTCTATTCGGACGAGGAACGCAAAGAGCGCGAGAACCTGCGCGCTCTTCGCGAAAAATATCATCTCGACGAATCTTCGACAGGCGTAGTCGGCCGCGAGGACATCGAAGACGTGGTCTCCCGCTGGACCGGCGTCCCCGTCACCTCGATTAAAGAAGAAGAAACCCAGAAGCTGCTGCGCATAGAAGAAGAGCTGCACAAGCGCATCATCTCGCAGGACAAAGCGATTAGTGCATTGGCCCGCGCCATTCGCCGCAGCCGAGCCGGTCTAAAGAACCCGAATCGGCCCATCGGCTCATTCCTCTTCCTTGGCCCGACAGGCGTCGGCAAAACCGAAGTCGCCCGCACTCTTGCCCAGTTCATGTTCGGAACCGAAAAAGCCTTGGTCCGCTTCGATATGTCGGAATTCATGGAGAAGCATTCTGTTTCCAAGCTGATCGGCTCGCCTCCTGGATACGTAGGCTACGAAGAAGGTGGCCAGCTCACGGAACGCGTAAAGCGGGCGCCTTATTCGGTTGTTCTGTTGGACGAAATCGAGAAGGCGCATCCCGATGTCTTCAACATTCTTTTGCAGGTTTTTGAAGACGGCCAACTAACCGATGGATTGGGCAATACTGTCGACTTCAAAAACACGATTCTCATCATGACTTCGAACATCGGGGCGCGGCACTTGCAGCGCCGCGAGGGTCTGGGCTTCCAGTCGAGCAAGGAAGACATGATTTCGGAAAAAGTTGAGGATCTGGTCAAAAACGAAGTCAAGCGCACTTTCAACCCCGAGTTCCTTAACCGCCTGGACGAAATCATCCTGTTCAGCGCTTTGAGCGAGGGCGACTTGATCCAGATTCTTGAACTCATGGTCAGCCAACTGAACCAGAACCTGGCGCAGAAGGCGATTACGGTAACCGTCACCGACGAGGCTAAGAAATGGATCCTCAGCCAGACGCTGGTGGACCGCAGCTACGGCGCGCGTCCGCTGCGCAGGGCTCTGCAGAAATATATAGAGGACCCGCTTTCGGAGGCTTTAATCCAAGGAACAATTGCAACTCGGCCGGCGTTCATCGAGGTCTTCCTCGGCGACAACAAGCTGTTCTATCGTCCTGTCGACTCAAAGGAAACCGAAGGCGTTTTGTTGTACGAAAATTCGTAGAGACATAGCTAGCTCTGTCTCTACAGCCGTCAGCCAAAAAGCTGGCGGCTTTTTCTTTCGGTGCGCACCAATTTCTACCGCTTCATCCTTCGAAGAACTTCTGTATCCTGCTCCAATATTTTCGAACGATATATTCCGTGCTTACGTGGCCGCCGCGCTGGAGTGAGTTCAACTTCACCCCAGTGCGACCGGCAAAGTTCTTCACTACGCTGTAGGGGATATGGGGATCGTCCTTGGCGTGGAACATCATGACCTTCGACGATTCGATTTCGCGAATGTGATGCGCTGGATTGTAGAACTTGCCAGTGTAAAGCTTGGCCCAATTCTTGTCGGAGAGCCGATATCCGTTCCCAAAGGCTTCGCGAATGTAAGCGGCGTAGTTTGGGTCGGAGGTTTCCGCTTTTTCCGACTCGCGCAGAATCACCCAGTCCACGACCGGACAATTGGCGATCACCCTTGTTACGCGAGGATCCAGCGAAGCGAGGATCGCCGCTGCGCCACCAAAGCTTCCTCCAATCACGAAGATCTCGTCAGGCTTAAGCCCGAATCGCTGCCCGAATGCAATGTCCTGCACGCCTTTCGGTAGTTCGTCGATAACGTCGTGAATATCTTCATGCGGAGACCGTTCGAGAAATTGTCCATCGCTTTCCCAAGCGCCGCGGTACCGAGGGTAGAAAACCCAATATCCCTTGGCGGAAAGAAACGTCATCAGGTTCTGCTTGCGCGGTATGGATGGCATTCCATCGCACAGAATAATAAATTTCTGCTTCTTGCTGCGGCGTGTCGGCGGCAAGAATTCGGCCACAATTTCTTCCTTGAATCTGGTTCTGAACATAGGTCATTCCGCGGACTGATCGATTAGCTGCAATTCAGTTTATCCTGCATAAGACTCCCAGCCGTTGCTCTGCGGACTGCGATTCTTTATGGTGTAATTGTGGAGAGGATCACGCAATGACTGTGCTGTCCACCTTTAGCCAGCGCTTCTTGTTTATCTTTGCTCTTTTTCTGACGAGCGCCGTTTCGCAGCAGACTCCCGATCCGCATCAGGTCCCCGTCATGGACGGAGAAGCCGGCCCGTGTTCGATCGCCTTCACCGTTACTGATATTAAGGGCGGACCAGTCTACGATGCGCGCATTCGTGTCCACATTGCCTACGGCTTCGCGGGAGTGCGGCGGCTTGATCTTGAGGCAGCCACCAACGTCGATGGCAAGACTCAGTTCAAGGGACTGCCGGAAAAAGTTAAAGGCGGGACGCTGATGTTTCGCGCGCTACAGGGAAAGCGGGAGGGGTCAGCGATCTACGATCCAACCAAAAATTGCAATGGCCAGCAGAGTTCCATCGTCCTGACAGAGAACTAGCCTGCTGGTTCTTATCCAAGAAAGAGACGCCGTCCATTTTCTGTTGCAAAGGGTCTATTGCAGCAGATCAAGAGTTGTGCAAGTTCGGCTGATGGTCTCGCGTTCCTCTGGAGTCAGATCCGAGAATTCAAATCCGTAGCGGTAGCCAGTGCGGTTGCGTACAACGCCCTTCACTTTGATCGGGTTGCTTGTAATCGGAACGGAAAATTGCAGGGCAACACAAGTGCCAACGTCCCATCCCGCGACAAATATCCCGCCCATCCCTCCCTCGTTAATATTTAACGAGCGGCCGCGCATCTCCCTATGCTCCCCTCCAAAAAGACCCGCCCTGAGTTCGGTTTCGAGTTCGTACCGCGGATAACGGCGACTGTTGATCGTGCGTTCGGGTTGATGAGGATGAAACTGATCCATAATCAAGAATCATTTTCACACTTCGCGACGCGCTCGCGGTAGCTTTCGTTGAATTGTTCGGAAATTGGAACAGACTAAGGGACGTGCTTGCTCCCAAAATTGAACTGAGACCCTCGGAGTTCACTCGGGTGAAGTCGTAGCCACAACCTCTCGCGTAATGGAAATCATTTGTTCTTTGGCCTGAAGCTTCTCCAGAATCATCGGACCAAGCTGCGAGACGCTGCCGGCTCCCAGGGTCAGAATCATGTCCCCTTGCTGCGCTTGAGCGACGACCGCTTCTGCGGCTGCGGCAAACGACTGGGCGTAGCGGGCCTCTTGCTTTCCGGCGTCTTCGATTCGCCGGGCTAAGGTTTCGCCGGTGATTCCCTCGATCGGCGGCTCGCTGGCGGCGTAAATATCGAGGACGAACAGAGTGTCGGCGTCGTGGAACGCATTGGCGAATTCGTCCATCAACAACTGGGTGCGAGTATAGCGGTGCGGCTGGAAAACTACGTGGACCTTGCGAAACCGGCACTCTCGCGCGGCAGCCAGCGTGGCGCGCACCTCGGTCGGGTGATGACCGTAGTCGTCTATCACGGTTACGCCCCCAGCCACGCCGCGCATCTGGAAGCGACGATCCACACCGCGGAAGTTCTCCAGCGCTGCGCGGATCTGGTCGACCTCGATGTCGAGCCCGATCCCTACGGCAATCGCCGCTGTGGCGTTTAGCACGTTATGCAGGCCGGGCACATGCAAGCGGAACTCTCCTAAATCTTTCTGCTCAAACGTAACCTGAAAGCGGCTGATCGGACGGTATTCACCGGGGCCAAGCATGGGCTCGCCCGGCTTAATACGAAAGTTGGAACCGCGACGCGTTCCATAGGTGACGGCGCGGCGCCGAATTTGCGGGAGCATGCGGCGCAACGGCGGATCGTCGTTGCAGACCACGACCATCCCGTAGAAGGGAACGCGATCCATGAAGTCCAGAAAGGCGCGCTTGACGTCCCGCATATTGCGATAGCAATCCATGTGTTCGCGATCAATGTTAGTGACGACTGCCAGAATAGGCGAGAGCTTTAAAAACGAACGGTCGCTTTCGTCGGCCTCGGCCACGAGATATTGCGAGTTACCGAGGCGTGCGTTCGATCCCATAGCATCGACGCGCCCGCCTACAACTACGGTAGGGTCGAGCCCTCCGCCCGCCAGCACTGCCGCGACCATCGACGTGGTAGTGGTCTTGCCATGCATGCCAGCAATGGCGATGCCGTACTTCAGGCGCATCAATTCAGCCAGCATCTCGGCGCGCTGGATGACGGGAATGTGGACGGCGTGAGCTTGAGAAACTTCTGGATTACCCAGCGTAATGGCCGAGCTGGCTACTACCACCTCGGCGCCAGCGATGTTTTCTGCGCGGTGACCCTCGAAAACCACAGCGCCAAGAGTTGCAAGACGCTGCGTTACCGCCGAGCTTCTAAGATCCGAGCCGGAAACTTTGTAGCCAAGGTTCAGCAGCACCTCGGCGATACCGCTCATACCGATCCCGCCGATCCCGACGAAATGAATGCGTTGAATTTTGGCGAACATTTAAGTCAACTTCTTAGCCACGGATTTTTGCGGATGAACGCGGATCCGAAAAAAAAGAGTTCGTGAAGATCCGTAGAATCCGTGGCTAGTTCTTTTTTCCCGCAAGCCGCGCTGCCATAGCACTAATGTCACGCGCGGCATTTGGATGCGAGAGCTTACGGGCCGCGTCGCCCATCGTTTGTAATCGCGACGGATCGCTTAGTAGTGCGCTAACTGCGTCTACTAGACTTTC
>JBEKGG010000013.1:0-33134 GCA_050012915.1 Terriglobales bacterium
GGACTTCCATCTCC
This sequence comes from Terriglobales bacterium, assembly GCA_050012915.1. GTDB lineage: Bacteria > Acidobacteriota > Terriglobia > Terriglobales > Acidobacteriaceae > JABDBE01. The sequence continues at coordinate 15 of JBEKGG010000013.1, forward strand.
ACTCCGCAATTGACCCGCACGGCCACGATCACGTCGCGTTGCGTAACCGAAAGCACGCATCCGGGAATTATGTTGCGGGCGCTCAAGCCTGCGGGTTGAACGGTAGCCAGCAGGATGTCGCCGGCGCGAATCCCGATGAGCAGGGTCGATCCGACATCCGCTCGCACCAGCGGCGTTTCCAGTTCTACATCGCTTTCGGCAATACGGCAGCGCATGGTGCCGCGTTTTTCCTGGATGGCAATCACGACAGCGTGAAAAATATTCTCGAAGCCGATGAGTTGCGCCAAGGATTCGCGACGCGGCGCCCCCATGACCCCGTGCGGAGTGCCGTCGGCGATGATGCGGCCATTTTCAAGCACCAGCACGCGGTCTCCGAGAGCAAAAACTTCTTCGCGGTTGTGCGTGACGTAGAGAATCGGAATGTCGTGGGCGGCATTCCAGGCGCGCAGGTCGTCGATGATCTTTGATTTGGTCGCGGCATCCAGAGCCGCCATCGGTTCGTCGAGCAGGAGAACGCATGGATCGGTCACAAGGGCACGGGCCAGCGCGACTCTTTGGCGCTCGCCGCCGGAAATTTCTCCCGGCTTGCGCTCGCGCAGATGCGCGATCCGGAAAGATTCGAGAATGACATCACTCTTGTTTCGGCGTTCGTTCTTGTTTAAGCCGGCGAGACCGTACTCGACATTCTTCTCCACCGTGAGATGTGGAAAAAGAGCCAGGTCTTGAAAGACGTATCCAATTCTTCGGCTTTGCGCTGGGAGGTCAATCGCTTGCGCCTGGTCGAAAAGAACACGGTCGCCGACTACGATCTTCCCTGAGTCGGGAGTGGTCAAGCCCGCGACGCAGTCGAGCAGTGTGGTTTTTCCTGCGCCTGATGGACCGAAGACGATTGTGATTCCCGGAGCTAGCGCGAATGCAACATCGAGAGTGAAATCGCGGCCCGCGTTGGAAAAGCGCTTGCGGATCTGAATCGTTAGAACATCCCGCAAACTGAAATCAGCGGGCGTACCGACACTTGTCGTTTGCGTCGTCATTCGGCTCAATCGGAAAACCTTGAACCACTAACGAAACGAAAGTTCAAAAAGGAATACACCAGAGTTCGGATTATTTCCATGGCCACGCCACTCCCACTTTCCGATTTACGCCGTACACCAGTGAAAGCACGGCAAAAGAAATCAGCAGCAGCACCAGCGCGGTCTCATTGGCGCCAGCGTAGTCCAGTGCCTGAACCTTATCGTAAATGTCGATGGACACGGTTTTCGTGATGCCGGGTATGTTTCCCCCAACCATTAGCACCACGCCGAATTCGCCCATGGTGTGAGCAAAACTCAGAGCGATTCCTGTCACGAGTCCGGGCAGCGAAAGCGGCAGGATGACGCGGGCGAACGTCTGCAGCCGCGAAGCTCCCAGGGTCGCCGAGGCCGCAATCAATCTTGAATCCACCAGTTTGAAGGAGGCCGCGAAGGGCTGCACTGCAAAGGGAAGGCTATATATGATCGAACCAATGACCAGGCCTCCGAAGGTAAAGGCGAGTGTGTGCCCGGTCATCGCCTGCCACCAACGTCCCAGCGGGCTGCGGGAACCGAGCGCAACCAGAACGTAGAAGCCCAGCACGGTGGGAGGCAGAACGATCGGCAGCGCGACCATGGCTTCGACCAGGAATCTCCAGCGCCGACGCGAATATGCAATCCAGTAGGCAATCGGCAAGCCGAGAGCCAGCAGCACGGCGGCGACCAGCACCGCTAAGCGGATTGTGAGCCAGAACGCCTGCCAGTCCATTCTTCTCCGTCGCACCAGGCAATAAACACAGGCCAGTATAGCCAAAGCTAAGCTCGCTCAGTTCCATTGTGGGTCGGATCGAGGCTCGATGTTCATTCGTCACAACGGGATGGTCGGTCTGCCAGCTACGATACTTGTTCGGGAGGTTTACGGAATGGAAATCCAGGAAGCTATCAAAGTGGTCCGTGCACTGGCTGACGGAGTGAATCCGGAAACTCGCGAGGGGCTGAAGGATGATTCGATTTGCCGGAATCCGCAAGTGGTTGTGGCATTGAACCGAGCACTCGCGGCGCTGGTAACGCAACAGGAGCGCGAACTCAAAAAGCCGGTCAGCGCAGGTCAGTTCTGGTCGCGGGCGGAAGATAAACAGGTCTGCGAGGAACTACACAAAGGAATGAATTTCGATGACATTGCGAAGACCCATAACCGTAGTGTGCCCTCGATCATCGTGCGACTGGTCAAGCTGGGGAAGATCGCTCCGGACAAATCGGGTTCGCTGTTTCCACCGCAGGTGGCATGAAGAAAACCTCCGCAAGCGCGCGGCGCTTCGTCTTATTGCGGGACACAACTTACGGCTTGAATCGAAGGCACGGGAAAAGACGCCCGCGCCTACATTGGTTGGTATTGTTTTTATTGATCTGGCTGGGACACGGAAGCTTTTCGGCTTTCGGGCAGTCGGCTTTCGGACAAGAAGATAAGCCTCGTGGTGAACTAGATGGCCGGGTTCGCCGAGCATTGCAGGAGCAGTGGTACCTGCGCGGACGGAGTTCTCCCGGCCGATCTGGCGCAGCTGAGCGATATCGGGCTTACCTGCAGAAGATGCAAATGCGGGCTGCGCGACCGGGCCACGCTCGGAAGCTAAAGTCCCAACTTCCTTCTGCATTGGTCTGGGCTCCTCTTGGACCAGCGCCGTTGGCATCAGACGCGAGCGGAGTCGGAGAGTACAACTACGGCTGGGTATCGGGACGAGCCACCGCGGTCGCAATTGATCCAGCGGATCCCACCGGAAGCACGGTTTACATTGGCGGGGCGTACGGCGGAGTTTGGAAATCTACGAATGCTACGCAAGTGGTGACGCAAACCACATCCGGCGTGACCTGGACCGCTCTCACCGACACTCAAGCAACGCTGGCCGTGGGCGCAATCGCCATTCAGCCGGGAAATAACAATCCAAATAACAGTGTGATTCTCGTGGGCACAGGCGAAGCCAACAGCTCGGCGGACTCTTATTACGGTTTGGGAATCCTGCAATCGCTGAATGCGGGTGCGACCTGGACTCTAATCACACAGGACAGCAGTCAGACACGGTCGTTCGCCGGAATGGCATTCAGCAAGATCGCGTTCAGCAGTATTACTCCCCGCATTGCGGTAGCCGCCGCGGCAGGGGCGTCGGAAGGAATTATCGAGGGTCTGGCAATTCCTCTAACCGCCAATCTTGGACTCTATTACTCGGGCAATAGCGGAGCCTCCTGGACATATGCCACCGTCAGCGATGCGGGCACGCCCACAGCTCCCGGCTCTGCGACTTCGGTGGTTTACAACGCGGGCGCGGGACTGTTCTTTGCTTCATTGCGTTATCACGGTTTTTATTCGTCGCCCGATAGCATCAACTGGACTCGTCTCGCGAATCAACCCGGGGGTGGGCTTACCACGGCCGCGTGTCCAGCGAATCCCAGTTTGTCGACCTGTCCAATTTATCGCGGCGAGATTGCCGTAGTTCCCGGCCGCAACGAGATGTACGCCTGGTACGTGGATGCCAACGATTTCGACCAAGGCATCTGGCAATCCGTTGACGGCGGCGCAGTCTGGAATCAGATCAACGAATACGGCATTTTTAATTGCGGTGACGAAATCGGATGCGGGACCGACCAAGGGAGCTACAATCTCGAGCTCGCCGCAGTGCCCAACGGCACGAGCGGCGTCACCGATCTTTACGCCGGTGCCATTAATCTCTACAAATGCGAAATATCGAGTGGATTCCCGGCTTGCAATCCGAACGCGCCGCAGGCACCGCCGGATGCTACATTCCTGAACCTCACGCACGCATACGGATGCAGTTCCATCGCTGAGGTTCATCCCGCGCAGCACGCCGCAGCATTCCTGGTCAACAACAGCACGGAAGACGTCATGTACTTTGCCAACGACGGCGGAATCTACCGCGCCTTAAATGGCTACACCGATCTGATCACAGGCACGTGTGGTGACACGAATCAATTCGACAGCCTGAACATGACGCTGGGGTCGATGACCCAGTTCGTTTCTTTCTCTCAATCACCCAGCGACGCCAGCACGATTCTGGGAGGAACCCAGGGAAACGGATCGCCGGGTACGCAGTCCACCGGCAGCGCTTGGCAAAACGTGAACTTTGGCGATGGTGGATACACCCAGATCAGTCCGGACAATGAACTTTTATGGTTTGTTTCGAATCCTCCCGACGCGATCTCGGGAGTGAACATATTCAGTTGCGCTTCAGGAATCGATTGTCACACCCAGGACTTTCAAAATAATCCCGTGGTCACCAGCGTAACCGTCGGCGGGGATACGGGGCCGTATTATCCGCCCTACATTCTTGATCCGCTCAACTCAGGTGAAATGATCGTCGGAACTTGCCGCATGTGGCGCGGCCCCAGCAGCGGCGGCACATTCACCGTTCTCAGTCATAGTTTTGAAACTGGCGGGGACGGCATCTGCATCGGGACAGAGATCAACATGGTACGTTCGTTTGCCTCGGGGGTCCTCGATATCAACACAGGCTTTTCCAAAGTAATCTATGCGGGTACCGACGGATATGGGCCGCTCATTCCGACGACTCCGCCAGGGGGACACGTGTTGGTGAGCACGAACGTCGCAGCTGGCCCGTCGACTTGGGTGGACCAAACCGGTTCGATTAATCCAAATAACTTTCCGATCTCCGGGCTCTCAATGGACACCTCTGACGTGCAGGGGCTGACGGCCTACGTCAGCATTATGGGTTTCAGCAGTCCGAGCTTTCCGACTTCTCAGGTATGGCAGACAAGCAACGGCGGATTCTCCTGGACCAACTTCACTGCCAACCTGCCCAATTCGCCAGCCAATGCGGTTCTCGTCGACCCTGGCACGGTTCCAACCAATGGAACGGTCTACGTGGGCACGGATGTCGGAATCTTTTCGAGCGGCACTGCCGCGCCAAGCTGGACCGAAGTCGGGCCTCTACCCGGCAGCGGTCAGCCCGGATATCTGCCGAATGTTGCCGTGACCGCGCTGGGCATATTCATCGACGACGCGGGTAACAAGTGGCTGCGCGCGTCCACGTATGGTCGCGGAGTGTGGCAGTTTCTTCTCACCACGATTCCGGATTTTTCGATGTCCGTCTCCAACACGCCGCTGACTGTGTTTCTCAGCCAGCAGCCCGCGCAATTCGACGGTTCAGTTTTCGCGCTCGACGACTATAACTTTTCGGTCACCATGAGTTGCATAGCGGGATCCACTCCACCTCCTCCTACGTGCACGGTTTCTCCCGGCAGCATTGTGCCGAGTCAGTCGGGAACTCCGTTTACCATCACCGCCAGCGGTACTCCTCAAAGCTATGCCTTCTTCGTGCAGGGAGTCGGAAGCGATCCGGACAAGCTTACGCACGATTCCCCCGTGACTCTGAATGTGGTGGACTTCAACCTGAGCGCGCCTTCGCCTGCGGCTATCACAGTTGCACCAGCGAGTACATCCGCCCCAGTGGCTTTCCAAGTCACGGGCTCAGGACCCTTCAATGACACGGTAAATCTGTCGTGTGGAAATCTGCCCTCAGGAGCAACCTGCAATTTTCTGCCTTCGAACTCAGTGATTGTGACTTCCGGCAACTCCACTCCGGTCACGATGACAGTGAGCACGACTTCGAACGCAACTGCCGGCACCGTGTCCATCACGATTAACGGGTCAGTGGCGAACGGTCCCACAAAAACGCAAAGCTTATCATTAACAATCACGCTGGACTATGCCATCACAATCAGTAATCCCGCGTTGCAAGCAGTGGTAAACAGTACGGTAAATTTCAACGGATTGCTCACTTCGTTGAACGGATATGCCAGCGCGGTGAATCTAAGTTGCGGACAGGGTGCGCCTCCGACATGCTCGGCCGCGCCGGCAAGCGTCGTGCCGACCGCCGGCGGTGCGCCGTTTATTGTGACGGTGGGCAGCGCGGTCTGCGGGACATACAACTTCAACATCATCGCTGCGGGCACGGATACGCTGAAGACGACGCATCTGTTTCCAGTTACATTCACGGCGACTTCGTATACGCCGCCAAATTACACTCTCGAGGTCATTCCGCAATCCCAGACGGCTCCCGTGAACACTCCAGCAATCTTCAACGGAACTTTGCAGGGTACCGATTGCTACAACAGCGCGGTGAATCTGAGTTGCGGATCGGGCCAACCCCCGAGTTGCACAGTTTCTCCCACAAGCGTTGTGCCCACCATAAGTCCCGCGCTGGCCGCGCCCTTCACGGTCACCGTGAGCAGTAACGTGGCGCAGACCTACAACTTCAATATCGCAGGCGTCGGCACAGACACCAACAAAATCACCCACTCTTTCCTTCTGGCTTTCACCTCGACTGGGACTGGCTCAGGCTCAGGTTTTGCTTTCAGCATCACGGCGAATCCCGATACTGAGTCTGTTCCCGCGGGACAGCCCGCAATCTACGATCTCGACGTAACGCCGACGGGAGGCGTGTTTCCCAACAATGTGGCGCTTGCATTCTCCGGAAATTGTCCATCTTTGAGCACATGCGCACTGAGTTCGACGCAAGTCCTCAAAGGCAGTGGCGACACTCACGTCACGTTCACGATCACAACGACGGGGGCCGTGATCGCGAGGCTGCGTCCGGCCCACGGCGGAGCATCCATCTATGCGCTTTGGGTTTCGTTCCCCGGATTGATCGTGGTTTTTGGAGGAATGGCACAAAGTCGGCGTTCAAAGAAGCGCCTTGCAGTTCTCTTGATGCTCATTGTTCTTTCACTCTGGCTGGAACTCGCATGCGGCAGCGGATTGCAAGGCAATGGCAATGGCGGAAATGGGCAGGCAGGCACGCCGTCGGGAACCTACACCATGAGCGTAAGCGGCACCATAAGTGCACTTCCACAACAAACCGCGCAAGTGCAATTGACAGTTAATTAGTGCAGCGGGCTTGGGGGCATCAGGCTTCAGGCTTCAACTCTCCGCGCACTCCGCGGCCGTTCTCTGCGACCTCTGCGATTTAAGATTTGTTTCAGCCTTAATCAACCTTTCGAAATATAGAGGCCGTAGAGCCCCCGTAGAGCAAACCGCGCAGATATTTCGCTTTGAGTCGCTTTTCCATTTATCTTGTTAGCAGCGTCCTCCCGAATCGAGGGCGCGCTTACGGATGCCGGACCAACATTTTGACATCGTGGTGATCGGCGGCGGAATTGTCGGCCTTTCCACCGCCATGCAACTCTGCCGAACATTCCCCAAGCTTCGCCTTCTCTTAGTCGAAAAAGAAGACCGCGTGGCGCGTCATCAAAGCGGACATAACAGCGGCGTCATTCATTCCGGAATCTATTACAAGCCGGGATCGCTGAAGGCGAAGTTGTGCGTCGAAGGCGCAGCCGCGATGGTGACGTTTTGTCGCGAGCATGCGATTCCGGTCGAGATTTGCGGCAAGATCATCGTCGCGACTACCGAGGAAGAAATCCCGCGCCTGCGAGGGCTGCTCGACCGTGGCCAGGCCAATGGAATTCTCGGCCTGAAATTATTGGACAAAACGCAAGCGCTCGAGATCGAACCTCATTGCGGAGGCATGGCGTGGCTGCATGTGCCCGGAACCGGAATCACTGACTACGTTGCCGTTTGCCAAAAATATTCTGAGCTGATCGTCGCGCAAGGCGGAACAATAAATACGGGAACTAAGGTCACGAGCATCGCCCGGAGCAACGGCGAAACTGTCATCGAAACCAACCGTGGATCTCTGAGCACAAAATATCTGATCAACTGCGCCGGTCTGCATAGCGATCGCGTCAGCCGGATGGCGGGAGAAAAAACAGAAGTCACGATCGTGCCATTTCGCGGCGAATATTACGATCTGCTTCCGGGACGAGAGCATCTGGTTCGCAACTTGCTTTATCCGGTGCCCGATTTGCGCTTCCCATTCCTGGGGGTGCATTTCACGCGGCGCATCGCCGGCGGCGTAGATGCCGGACCCAACGCGGTGCTGGCATTCAAGCGGGAAGGTTATCGCCGCAGCGATTTTAGCTTGCAAGATGCAGCCACCACGTTCGCATATTCCGGCTTCTGGCATATGGCAGGCAAATACTGGCGCAGCGGCGCGGGAGAATTTTATCGATCCTTTCACAAGCCAGCCTTGGTGCGCGCGCTGCAAAGTTTAGTCCCCGACGTGCGCAGCGCCGATCTAGTTGCGGATGGCGCCGGGGTGCGCGCGACCGCCGTCAGTCGTGATGGATCGCTGGTCGACGATTTTCAGTTTGCCTGTTCCCAAAACATGTTGCATGTATGGAACGTTGTTTCCCCGGCGGCGACGGCTTCGCTCCCCATCGGACGCGAGATTGTGAAAATGGCCCAACAAGGATTCGGACTGGAGTCGAAGTGATGGGGGGCAGCGAGTCCAAGGACATCCTGAAGGCCTCGAACTGATTTTGTCCAGCTCTTGGACTCTGTCAGGTTCGTCAAATTCCCAACCTAGGCTGCCAACCGCCATTTTTAATGGTTAATATTCAGCAACTTACAACGAATCTCTAGGGTTACGGTTTGGCTTTTCTTTTGTGGCACTAAAGTGCCATTTACCCTGTATAGTTATGAGAATAAAGTCTCGATAGACAGTCGCCGGGGTGGCGGCTGATAAGGGTGGGGCATTCTCCTCCGTGCATTTGTGACCCGTCCCGTGGTGACTAGACTTCTCTGGCCATAAAAACCAATTTTCCCGGGAACAGTTTCATCCCGCGAAGTTTGGTGAAAACGAAATGGACAGCCTGGAGGAACCCGCTCCAGACACGTGGTTTCTATCCTTATGGCTTACGCTATCGCCTTACCTGACGTTTCTCAAGTGATCCGAGTACTGGCTGCCGATGCTAATCGTATGAACAGTCAACTTTTGGCGGCCGCGCTGGAGCGGGACAAGCGTTTTCACGTGCTCGAACCGGTATCCGATGCGCGAGGAATTATTGCCACCGTGGCCAAGGAAAAACCGACGGTGGTAGTGATCAGCGCCGAACTCGATGACGACAAACGCAAAGGCTTCGAAATAGCACGCGAACTGCATGCATCGCACAGCGAAACTCGCGTGGTCATGCTGCTGGATAGCTCCGAACGCAGCCAGGTTGTGGAGGCTTTCCGCACCGGGGCGCGCGGCGTTTTCAGCCGCAGCGAATCGCTGACTTCGCTGGCAAGGTGCATTCAGTGTGTGAGCGAAGGTCAGATCTGGGCAAATAGCAAGGAGCTACGCTACATTTTGGAGGCGCTCGGCGAAGCCCTGCCTCTCCGCGTGGTCGACACTCGAGGAGCTGCGTTGCTTTCCCGTCGCGAAGTCGAAGTGGTGCGCTGCGTTGCCGAGGGATTGTCGAACCGCGAGATCGCGCAACGGCTCGGCCTTACCGAACACACGGTGAAGAATTATCTGTTCCGCATCTTCGACAAGCTGGGAGTTTCCAAGCGGGTTGAAGTGGTCTTGTATGCCTACAGTCTAGGCAGCGCCGCTGAAATCACCGGGCCAAGCAATGGCAGCAACGGGAAGAAATTGTCCGCCGTCGCAACGGATAAAGATAAAGTCGAGGCGACGCCCCGGGCGCTAGCACAATTTTCCTCACCTGCCATCGCAAGGCTGGCCAAGGCGTAGTCGAACCAGCACAGGGCCGACTCAGACTTAATTCTGATCTTGTGGACGCATTGCTTTCCTAGGCCGGGCCACGCGAAGCCGACCGACAGGAACACTCCCTCTAACAATCACTGTTCTCTATCGGTTCCGGGGCGCACTTGCCGCCCCATTCGCGAGCCGCTGATTGTCTTATCCAAAGAGTCTTGCCAATTTTTTAGTTTCGCCGCAACCTGCTGCATGTAAGCGGCAGCTTCCGATGGACTCAAAATCTCGCGATTGTTTTGTCCGTTAGAGGCCGGCAAAGATGCGTGGTTGCGTGGATAGCCCAAGTCAAGGGATTCGGTGGGAACTTCCGAGGTCAGCTTGGATATATCGAGGTCGGCGATCACTTCGCTCACGATTTCAGAGTCGACAATTTTCTTATGCAAGGCGCAGGTGAGGGAGAGCGCATTGAAACAGAAATTATTGATGTTCCGCGGAATGCCTTCGGTGAATCTCGCGATATCCTCGTAGACCCCGGGAGTAAAGAGCGGTTCACCTTCATAGCCGGCAATGCGCAGGCGATGCTCAATATAATTTTTGATCTCCGGAGCGTTCAGTGGTTGCAGGCCATGAACAATCGAAACGCGCTGGCGCAACTGCGACAATCCAGGGCTGGCTAATTTGTCGGCAAGCTCCGGCTGTCCCGCCAGGATGATGTGCATCAACTTGGCGCGCGGGGTTTCGAAGTCGGAGAGCAGGCGCACCGTCTCCAGCACCGAAGGCTCAAGATTCTGCGCCTCGTCGATCACAACAATAAATCGATTGCCCGCGCGCGCCTCCTGCAGCAGGCGGCGGTTGAATTCTTCGTGCATGCGGACGAAATCATGACCATCGCTTTCGTAGCCCAGTTCGGCCAGCAGGAAGCGCATGAACTCGCGTGAAGTGCATTGCGTCTGAAAGAGGAATGCGGTGCGCGCGGTATTGCGGAATTTTTCCAGCAGGTGAAAGAGGATCGTGGTCTTGCCCATGCCGGGCTTGGCGATGAGACCCAGAAATCCGCGATTGGCTTCAATGCCGTAATACAGAGAAGCCAGCGCTTCGCGGTGGGCAGCGCTTAGATAGAGAAATCGCGGGTCCGGTGTTACACCGAACGGCTGTTCCCGCAACCCAAAATACTTCTCATACATCCCGTTTGCCTACCCTTTCAACTATGTCCCACGACGGCGCAGCGCCGAAAAAACCTCACCACCATCAAGTTTCTGATAATGAACGCAATAGATGATGTCGCAGCTGAAGCCCAAGAATTCTCGGACGGGGAACATCCGACATGGCCAGACTGAGATCCGCCTCATCTACACTGTGCCCGAAAAACCGATAGGTCAACAAGAGGATAAAAGTCATAGAGCCAAACGTCTCGGTTTAGATGCCCCGCACAAGTTGAGGGTCAACTCGAGTTTTTCATCACGTACCAACTGATTCTACGGCAATTAGACGAATCGGCCAATCTTATCGTGCGAAATGTACAGGCAAAGAGCCGGAGGACTCCTTGTGACACACGGCAATTGCGGGTAGAATTTCGGAGTTCCTCCCCTTTTTTGAAATACGCATTTAGAAGTGTGTGTTGAGTTTCTGTTGGAATCCGTCTCCAATTCGGTCCTGAGGACTAGAGTCCTGGTCGCAGATGCGGTTGCCATGAGCTGCCAGCTCCTGGTCGACGCATTGCTGCGCAGCAAGCGCTTCGACGCGATTGCCGCTACCACCCCCGAAGAGGTGGTCCTGGCGCTCGATCGCGATCAATTTGATGTCGTGCTGATCAGTACCAGCTTCTCCGCGGAGCCGCTCGATGGATTGCGCTTCGTGAGCGAAATTCGCGACCTTTATCGGCGGGTCAGCATCGTAGTGTTGCTGGACACGGTAGAGCGCAATCTGGTGGTGGAAGCATTCCGCTGCGGCGCTTATGGCGTTTTCTCCCGATCGGACTCCTTTCAGGCTCTGTGCAAGTGCATCCTTTGCGTGCAGGAAGGTCAAGTGTGGGCCAGCTCCGCGGAACTGCAGTTTGTGCTGGAAGCGTTGGTCAACCCGTTGCCGATCGAGACTCGTGGCTTGCCTAGTTCGCGGCCACTCAGCAAACGCGAAGATGAAATCGCGCATATGGTTGCGGAAGGATTCAGCAATCGCGAGATTTCGGAGCGGCTGGATTTGAGCGAGCACACCATTAAGAATTACCTGTTCCGCGTTTTCGAAAAGCTGGGAGTTTCTACTCGAGTGGAGCTGACGCTTTACGCCCTTAAGCGCGGCAAGGTTCCACGAACCCGGCCCCAAAGCGCCCCCAAACGCGAACCAAGGCTGGTCGGCAGCGAGAATTAAGGGCCGACACGAATCAAGAACTCCTCAGTCCCAGGGCCTAAGATCCACGCTACCCGCGACAACATTGATCTCAATCGATCCTGCACCTGTGCCGTTGAGCGACTGCGAGACCATGAAACGGTGATCTTCTCCACCTTTGCGATGGTCATGAAAGCTGCCCATCACAACATCGACCTGAAGATTGGCGAAGGAATCGGCATTTGCCAGTAAGTCAACGTGACCGTCAACAACGTTGATACCGCGTTCGCCGCGGATCCGATCGGTCTCGAAAGACAAGTCGCCGCGGACAAGATTGACATCGACCTTTGAGGTCGTCATTGGAACCACTACCACCACCTTGGCCCGCGCTTTCTTGGGCAAATCCAGCTGCAAGGCTACGCTCTGTGGGGTGATATCGAGGGTCTTGAGGTAGTCGATGGCGGTAAGTTTCGGCGCAGGGCTACCAATATCTACTGTCACCTGGAAAACATCGCTGCTACTTCCTTTGACCGTAAGATCGGCCGCGCAAACGTCGAGATTAATCGAGACTCCGGACGCAATCTTACGGCTTAGCTGCAGATGATTTGCAGTGCTCTGATCGCCGGTTGCGAGCTCCACATGGGTGGGCCGCATATCGGAATCGCAATTCGACGATTGGCGTTCAGCGAGCGCATGCGCTCCCAGAAGCCAACTGGCAAGGATGCAATACAGGACAGCCTTCTGCCCACGAAGAAGGATTGTCATGACTGGATATACGCCACTCTCGCTCAGAAAGTTCCGGTGCGTTTCGTCCGACGATGATGGGTTTGCAGAACCCCTTTCAGGGCAGCCTGAAACTCACAGTGATTTGAGTCTGAAATTCTTCCGGCGAGCCGTTGCGAAAAAAGGGCTTGAACCGCCACTGTTTGACCGCATCGGTGGCTGCAGCGGCTAATTGTTGATCACCACTGACGGTGCTGAGCTTCTCAACCGCGCCATCTTTGTCCACCAAAGCATCAAGCACCACCGGGCCTTGAATGTGCTGCTCTCTGGCGGATTCAGGATAGTCGGGTTCGACTCGCAGCATCAGATATTCATCGGCAACTTTCGACGGAACCGAAACTGGTCCGCTTGTGACCTTGGCCGAGCGAGCTGAGGTTTGCGGTGTCGTCCGATAGATGACTTTGCCGTTTTCATAAACGACCAGGCCGCCGGGCGGCAGCGCACCAGTGTCGCTCTGCTGAGATTGGCTCTCCGTCGAAGCAATCGCGAAGGCGGGACTCGCAGGTTTGGCCTGACCCGAAGCAGCAGCCGCGGCACTCGCACCCGGTGCGGCGTTTTCGGGCGCTTTAGTCTGCGCCAGTTGCACCGCGGCATTCCTGGCTGCCTTTGCTTTCGTCGCCCCGGGACTGCGCACATATCCCATCATCCAACCCAGGAATAGTGCCAGGGCGATCACAGCCAGCGTCAGGACTATCATCCAATAGTCACGAGGCTGACTCTGAGATTCTGTCGCGGTTTCGGGTAGAACTTTGAACACGGGAAGAGCAACGTCTTCTCGCACGGAGTCGACCGGCTCGGGATCAAACTGAGCACCCTCGACTCCGTCAGGATCAAGCCGCAGGGAATCCAGTTGCAAATGATCGACACCTTCGACTTCCGCCACTGTGGCTGCGGCCGCCGCCTGCATTGAGGGCGAAGGCAGCACGGGCGCAGGCGGAGTGACCACATCGGCGGCCCGATCAACATTGTTCACGATGCTGCGCGAAAGCGCTTGCAAGGTTTGTATCTCGCGATCGCTGAAAGCGTTGGGCCGGGGCGAGAAAATCTCAAACACGCCGAGCAACCTGTCTTCTCGTACCACCGGAAACACGAGGATGGAACGCACTCCCAGGTCGCGGCATATTTCGGCATCGACGCGCGAATCGGTTTCCGTGTCGTCGCAACGCTGCCACTTTTTGCTTTGCACACAAGCGCCGGAAAGCCCCGAATGCACATCCAACTCGACTCCGAGGTCAGGAGCGTTGGCGCCTGTGGTGGCGCGGCAAACGATCTCATCGCCGCGCACCAAAGCAATGGCGGCAGCGGTCGCTCCCGTTGCTAAGCGGGCGTGTTCCACAATTTCATTTAGCACCAGATCCAGCGCCAAATCGGCAGACAAGGCTCCGCCGCCATGCGCGGACAGCGCGGTGGCAAGCTCCTTCAACGATAACCCTTCCTCTAGTTGCTCATCGCCTGCTTGGCCGAGAGAGTTTTGACCCAGGGGAATTGGGGCAGTGCTCGGCCGTGGAGGATCGAAGGCATCGGGCCGAGATATCGGATGATAAGACATGGAAACAGCCTTAACAGCAAACCGCGCGGACTTGTGGCTTCCATTCGGCCATTCCGGCCTCAAGCCACTGCTACGTAGTTTAGACCTTTAGCGGAGTTTCCCGCGAAAAAAGCCCCTTGTCAACCCCAAATCGGGCCATTTCGCGCCATTTCTTGGGGCATAAGGGTTGGTTTCCGGCAGATCGGACTGCCAGCAGTTTCGATTTTCGAGCCGCTACCGGCCGGCCGTTTTCCCAATTTCGGAGTCGATGTCGCGGAACCTATCTGCCAATTCCCTCCCCGTGGAAAAAAACTGATAAAGTAATTTCTATAGTTGAAAATTCCTTAGATTCTTGCGTTTGATATAGTTCTCAGGAGCTTTGGATGCGCATCGCAATAGTGGGCTCAGGGTATGTCGGCCTGGTGGCCGGAGCATGCTTTGCTGACATGGGCCATCAGGTCATCCTGGTGGACAACGATCAGCAAAAGCTGGCGGCGCTGAATAGCGGCCAGGTCCCGATTCACGAGAAATTTCTACCGGAATTGCTGGAGCGTCATCGCGGGCGCAGTCTAACTTTTTCCGACGATCTGCGTGCCGCCGTGGAAGTCAGTGCCGCAGTCTTCATCGCGGTAGGAACGCCCCCTACGGAGCAGGGTCATGCCGACCTTTCGTACGTGGAATCGGTGGCCCGGATCATCCCGTCGGCAATCAATGGTTACAAAGTTGTGGTCGAGAAAAGTACGGTCCCGGTGTACACCAGCGAGTGGATCCGCAAAATTATTCTGCGCAATGCCGCAGCCCCGGATTCCTTTGATGTCGCGTCCAATCCTGAATTTCTGCGGGAAGGAACGGCAGTTACCGATTTCCTCTATCCCGACCGCATCGTCGTAGGCGCTGACAACGAACGATGCGCCGCCGTGCTGCGCGCGATTTATGCGCCACTGACGGATGGAACTTATTACAAACGGCCAGATGCGATTCCGCGCCCCGACCAGGCGCAGATTCCGCCGCCATTGATTATCACCAGCACCAAGAGCGCCGAACTGATCAAGCACGCCTGCAATGCATTTCTGGCGATGAAGATTTCTTTCATCAATGCGGTCGCGTCGGTATGCGAATCTGTGGGAGCGAATGTGCAGCAGGTTTGTCAGGGCATCGGCACCGACGGCCGGATTGGCCCACGCTTTCTGAACCCCGGCATCGGATATGGTGGGTCATGCTTTCCCAAGGATCTGATGGCATTTCGTGCCGTGGCGCGGGAAAGCGGATACGAGTTCCGCCTGCTCGATGAAGTCATGCGCATCAACGAAGATCAGCGCCAACGTTTTTTGCGCAAGGTGCACAACGCGCTATGGACGCTGCGGGGTAAACGCTTAGCTGTGCTCGGCCTCGCCTTCAAAGGCGGGACCGACGATATTCGCGAATCACCCGCGATTCTGCTGGTGCAGACTTTGCTGCAAGAGGGCTGCAAGATCGCAGCTTATGATCCCGCAGCGCACGAGCGGGCGCGAGAGGTTTTAAATTCGAATATCGAGTACGCGACTGATCCGTATGACGCCGCCCGCGACGCTGACGCTCTGCTGATTCTCACGGAGTGGGACGAATTCGCCAGCCTGGATTTGGATCGCCTGCATCAGCAGTTGAAGTATCCCATCGTGATCGATGGGCGCAATCTTTATGATCCCGATTCCATGGCCGCGCACGGATTCACTTACTACAGCGTCGGACGACCTGCGGCCACGCCCGAATCTCCAGCCCTCGAGGCAACCATCCCGCCGAGGAAAGCTAGCCATTCATGAGCAAGCTGCGGGCGCTGGTCACCGGCGGAGCCGGCTTCCTGGGTTCCCATTTGTGCGATGCATTGCTGGCAGAGGGTTATTCCGTCATCGTCGTCGATAATCTGCTGACCGGACGACGAACCAATTTCGATCACCTCCGCAACGAACCACAATTCGAATTCCAGCAGGTCGACATCAATCAACCGTTCGACTGCGGCAAAGTGGATTACGTATTCCATTTCGCCTGCCCGGCGAGCCCGGTTGATTACACTCAGCACGGAATTGAGACTCTTCAGGTTGGATCAATTGGCACGTTTCATGCCTTGGATGTGGCTCGCAAATATGAGGCGAAATTCTTAACGTCTTCGACTTCGGAATGCTACGGCGATCCGTTAGAGCATCCCCAAAAAGAAACCTATTGGGGCCACGTAAATCCCATCGGTCCGCGCTCGGTTTATGACGAGGCCAAACGCTTCAGCGAAGCCGTG
Organism: Terriglobales bacterium; assembly: GCA_050012915.1. GTDB lineage: Bacteria > Acidobacteriota > Terriglobia > Terriglobales > Acidobacteriaceae > JABDBE01. Next base: position 16,494 of record JBEKGG010000013.1, read on the forward strand.
ACCATGGCTTACCACCGTTATTACAACGTAGATACGCGCATTGTGCGGATCTTCAATACCTACGGCCCACGAATGCAGCTCAATGATGGCCGGGTCGTCCCGAACTTCATGAAGCAGGCGCTTCGCGGTGAAGATTTGACGGTGTACGGCGACGGCAGCCAAACTCGAAGCTTCTGCTATGTAAGCGATGAGATCGACGGTTTTATACGATTGTCGAAATCTTCCGAGCATCTGCCGGTCAATATCGGAAATCCCACTGAGTTCACGATTCTCGAATGCGCCCAGCGCGTGCTTGCGGTAACCGGCTCGAAAAGCAAACTTCGCTACGAACCGCTGCCGCAGGATGACCCCAAGCAACGCCAGCCCGATATAACAAAGGCACGAACCTTGCTGGGATGGGAACCGAAGATCGACCTCGAAACCGGGCTGCGAATGTCGTTGGATTATTTTAAGAAAGCGGTGTTGGAAGAAAAAGTGCTTCAACGCTGAACATCTTTTGCACTCTTTCTTCCTGAGCGGAGCATTTGCTTCGCGGAGCGGAGCAAACGCGGATTCGAAGGATCCCTACTCAAGCAAAAGGTAATCGGTCTGCATCAGGCATTCTTTCCAGAATGCACAGTAGACCTAAATCAGCTTTGGTTCCGACTGAGCCGACGCAATCAACTGCTGCACTTGTTTCCGCTGTTCGTCCGTTCTCAGGCCGAACTCTACTCCCATGCCGAATCCAGGGTGTGTGCTCAGCACTTTTCCGTGCACCCGCAATTTCAGATCCTCGGTGCGCACCATAATATCCAGGGCTGTTCCGGCGGGAAACGTCTCGATGGTCTCGATATAACAACCACCTGGGCTGATGTCGATCAGGGTGCAGCGCGTGGCTGCCCTGCTGTGTGTGCGAAAAACCTCGGCGCCCAGGCAACAGGTTCGCCGCGACAGGTTGCGGCGATCGCCGGCGGAACCCGACATCAAGCCGAGGCCGGCAGAGAGCCGCAGGATTGAGTCGTCATCACCGTTTGCGACCTGCGATTCCTTCAGGACGGTCTCCGGCACCTTATCCAGATTGGCTTCGAGCCAATTATTCAGCACACGGCGTGAGGTTTGCGGCACTTGCGAAAATCGAATGCCAACCCTTCCGGAAGAATCCTGCCACATGACCTCGCCTGACAATCGAATCAGCGAGGTGCTTCCCGGCGGTGAGAACTGGAAATAAACTTTGCAGTGCGGTGCTAATTTGTCGTCAGAGTGGAAAGCGATTCCATTCTCGCTCAAGTCCAAAAGAGCCGCAGGAACGTTTTCTTTGCCGGCGTAGGCGACGGAAGTGTTTGTCTGGAGCGGGATGCGTGGCCGAATCCGGCGCTCCCTCTGCATCAAGCCACGGGCGGCCCTCATGCCATGGCCGGCACGTTCGCGAGAGATCGGTTTGTAAAGGATGAAGTTCGCGCCCTTGGCAAGAATTGCGCGCACATCATTCAGCCCATTCACGATGGCGATTACGACCACGGTCTTGGTGGGAGAATTATTTCGAGATTGTGCGATCAGTTCGATCGCGGCAGGTTCATTCTGGCAATCCACGAGTACAGCATCGTAGTGGGCATCTTCGAGGCGGGCGCGAGCCATGCGCAGGTCCCCGCAGGATTCCACCGTGACGCCCATATCCTGCAGAACCCCTCCAAGCACCTGCACCGCCTGAGCATCCGAGCACACTAATAGCGAGGTAAGCGCCATGTTCACAGCCATGTTAGGTTCGCCGCCGGGAGCTCACAAGTTACCTGAGTCACGATTAGCGCCGGACATGACTTTAGTCATCTGGAGTTTCAGCGAGTAACCGGTTATGTTCGCCATGTAACCGCGAAAAGGTTGCGCGGTTCGGCAGCGGCCGTTTTTTCCTGTCCCCAAGAAACGAGATTCATGTCTTCGAAGACAGCCAACTGGATCATCGCGGCGGGCGTACTTTTGATGTTTGTCGGGCTATGTTTTTTTTCTGCCCTCCTGAGCGACCATCCCGAGGCGGACATGTTGGAGTTTGGCGCATGTCAGTTCTCGCTGGGCGCTCTGGTCATGGCTTGCGGTATTTATGCCAAGGCGCGAGCACTCCAAAGCGCAATTGCGTCGGGCGAGCCGCGAAAAGAACCGTCAAACTCGAATCAGCGGGTTCGCGGTGGTTGCGATCTCTGCGGTACAGAAGCTCCCGCGGTGCAGTGCAAAGTTCACCAACTGCACCTCTGTGGAAGTTGTTTAGCTCAGCATTACGACGTTCGCTCCTGCGCCTATGTGCCGACCACCCGCACGGCCAACAAGACAGGCAGAGGCGCGGCGGCGAATGCCCGAGGCGCATAACCGTTCTCTTCGCCTTCGCGCTTTCCCGGGGTCGTGCCTGCGCGCCGCAGTGCCAAAGTTACCGGAGTCACTTCGCCAAATTACGTTACGTAGGTCCAGCAATCCTGCCCCGGCCTTTAGTACTTTGACGCTCTCCGCTCCCCTCCTTACGATGAGTTTGATGCGGGTTAGCCAGCGGTCTTTCCGATAGGCGGAAAAGCCCTCCTTCGGCGTAACACGCGGCGAAGGATGCCAGGCTCAACCCCGAGATTGGCAGGTAACACGAGGCCGAAAAAGCCTTTGGCTTATGGCTGGCCTCGGACAAACTCCCCGGAGAAAGAAAGGGTTCATGCTTGCACGCAAAATGCGCGGGTTTTCGCTGATCGAGATGATGATTGTCGTCGCGCTCATCATGATCGTGCTGGCCTTCTCCATCATGGCGATCCAGCCCTCGCTGAAGCAGGGCCACGTGACCGAGGCATACAACTCCACGCTAATGGCGTTCCGGCAAGCCCGTGACATTTCAGTAGCCCAGCGCCAAATCTATTTCGTCACTCTGAGCAACGCCGCCGTGCCCAACTCGATCACGATCACCCAAGGGTCGACAGGGACGGTGACCGCCACTTATTTTCTTCCCACCGATGTCACGTTCAATGCGGAACCGGGTCTTCCGAGCTCGTCGACCACCTATCCCATGACGCCGGATGGCTTTGGTACGGGCGCAACCGCGATTGACTTCGACCAAGGCGTAGCGGGCGGCACCAAGAACGTGATCTATTTCTATCCCGACGGCTCGGCCGAGGACGCGATCGGCAACGTCAACAACGGCGTAATTTACATGGACATGCCCGGCTTCATAAACACTTCGCGCGCGGTTACGTTGTGGGGTGCGACGGGGCGTCTGCGGGGATGGCATCTCTACATGAACGCGGGACAGTGGTACTGGAGGCAACAGTGAAAGCTGAGTTCAATAACGCTTTCCGGCCGCGGGGCGGGAAACTCAATCGGGGTTTCAGCCTGGTTGAAGTCATGATTTCGATGGCCCTTATCACCATCGGGTTACTGAGTCTTCTCGGCATATTCGGATATGCGATGGCGGCCACGCAAGGCTCGCAGGAAAATGCGACAGCCAAGTTATTGGCGGACGAAGCCATGGAAGGTATTTTGACTGCGCGCGAGACCGCCAACATCAGCTGGGCGCAGATTAACAATACTGGATCGGGTGGAATATTTCTTCCTGGTTTCCAGCCCATAGATTGTGCAGGGGCGGATGGAATCATCGGTACTGCCGACGATGCCGCCTGCGGCCCTCAAATTCTGGAGCAGCCTGGACCGAGCGGAATCTATGTAGGAACCTGCCCGCCCGACAGCTGCAACAGCTTAATCAATTTCCAGCGCCAGATTTTCATTACACCGGTAATCCCCGCCGGCGGTGGTCCGCCCAGCGCGACGTTGAATACGGTCACGATCACGATCCAGTACACGCTACCGGGATTTAAGGTCCCCAAACAATACATCCTCAACACCTTCATTTCGCCGTATCGGTAAACGAGGAAAATTATGAGTTGGAAGTCTGCAAATTCGAGTCGCGGTTTCACCTTGATCGAGATCCTGGTGGCGCTCGCTATCGGCACGCTGGTCCTGGGCGCCGCCGTGAAGTTATTCAGCCAGGCCATGGGCGCGACTTTTGTGGTTTCGCAGCGAGCCGAGATGCAGCAAGATCTGCGCGCCAGCTCCGACCTGCTGATCAAGGATATAAGTTTGGCGGGCGCTGGCTTACCGTCGGCGACGGGCATCGCGCTGCCTCAGTCAGGAACGAAGCCGATTTACGGTTACGCTCCCAGTTGCGCCGCGAAAAACAACTGCGTTCCCGGCAACGGCATTGCTTACCCGTGTACCTCGGCCGGGGCAAATCCGTGTAATCCAACTCTCTATGGACTGATTCCCGGCTTCCAGATGGGTATTCAGCCGCCCGGTAGCCCGGGCAAAACCGATGTGATCACGGTCGTCTATAGCGACACTGTGCTTGCTCTACCTTGCTACACCATCCAGACCATCACCAGTACTGCCGTAACGGTACAGCTACCGGCTGTCCTGCCGTCCAGTTGCGTTCTAACCCCGCCCCTGGTGGCGCCTCAGCCCGTAACCACGCTTCCGCCAGCGGCGCCGGAACTGGTCCCCGGTGATGTCGTACTGGTTCAGAGCACGGTGGCAGGAAACTCCGCCACTGCAGTCGGCGAGGTCACCAACGTGACCAACAACGGAGGCAATAACTTTACGATCGACTTCGCTTCCGCGGACCCGCTGAATCTCAACCAACCCGGCGCGGCCTCCGGCGATTTGGCGCAATTGGTCTGCGCGTTTCCGAACTGCCCCACGACCGCGACGACGACTCGTATTTACGTGATCACCTACTACCTCTGGATGATGCCCGATCCGCTTGGCGTCGGGAACGGAACGCCGACCCTGATGCGGCAGGTGAACGGGCAGAGTCCGGTGCCGGTGCAGGAGAGCGTGGTGAACCTGCAGTTCACTTACGACACTTACAACACCAACGGAACTTTGCTCAACGCGGTCGGCGACGGAGGCTATTCAACCGGGACGTCGTTCAATCTGATTCGCAAGATCAACCTGATTCATTTGACCACTCGCGGCCAGATGGCCGGCGTTCAAAGCGGTCTCATGATTTCAAAAGGCTACCAGACTTTCGATACGCAGACTTCCATCAGCGCGCGAAATCTGAGTTATCAGAATCGTTACATCCTCACTCCGTAAGTTGCGTGGGGAGAAATTAGGAGTGGAACAGAGACAGATGTACGGCAACAAGGAGCGACACGATGCGTAGGACGAAACTTGTTTCACGAGGATTCACTCTGATTGCAACCCTGATGCTGTTGTTGATTATGTCGGGAATTGCAATCGGTCTGCTCATGATGGTTAACACTGAAGGCAAAGTGGGTGGCCAGGATGTACAAAACAATCTGGCTTTCCACGCCGCTGAAGGTGGCATTGAACACATGACCTCGGACTTGGCGAACATGTTTCAGAACATCGAGTCGCCCTCGGTATCGCAAATCGAAGGGCTCAGCTCGGATGCGCCGGCCAGCAACAACATGATGAGTTATCCGCTCTACACCCTGACTCCGGCGACAACTCCAGGCGGAGCGCTGGCCACCAGTTGGGGACAAATCGCTAGTGGAACCTACCAGGGCCTGTACGCGGAGTTGCTCCCCGTCAGCCTGCAAGTAACCGCGAGCACCTCGCTCGCTGGACTCGGAACCGTCGGCGACGAAGTCAATATGTCACGCACCATCGAAGTGGCGTTGATCCCCGTGTTCCAGTTCGGCGTGTTTTCCGACAGCGACCTGGGTTTCTACGACAGTCCGACTCTCAACTTTGCCGGTCGTGTCCATACCAATGGCGATTTGTACTTGGGCGTCGCTGGCGGTTACACCCTCACCTTCCACGACCAGCTTTCAGCTTTTGGAAACGTCATCCGTGCAGTACTTCCCAACGGACTAAACGCGGTTGCCTTCAATGACACGGGAACGGTATTGATCCCGCAGGCGACTGGCGGCTGTGATCTGCCTGCACAGCCAGCCTGCAAGGCAATCACGCAGACCGAAGGCAGCGTCGTCGGAGCGGGAGGCAACCCGCCCGCTTCGGCGCCGACCACAGGACCGCCGTCGTGGCAAACAATTTCTCTGGGCTCGGCCTATTTTAACGGCTTTCTCATCGATGGCGATTACGGCAACACCGTATTGGGCACCGGCGCTACCAACCTTACCCTGCCTTTCGTCAATGGCACCACGGGAACCAATACAGGCCCGCAACCCTTTGAAATCGTTCGCCGGCCACCGCCTGGAGAAGTATCCACCAGCGCGCTCGGTGCATCGCGACTCTACAATGAAGCGGAAATTCGCGTGTTGCTCTCCGATACTCCCGCCGACCTTCCCGGCGGCGTAGGCGATCCCAACAATATTCGCCTGGCCAACATCATTGGAGGAGTTTATCCATACGGCATCGCGGCGTCGACTCCAGCTTTACCGGCCCTGGCCGACGGAGGCAGCTACAACACTTATTTTGCCGCTGGAACCACCGCATATCCCGACACCAGCACGTGGACCAGCGCGACTGCTCCAGTCGCCAACCCGACCTTGACTCCGGATTGGCCTTACGCCCCGGTGCAACCAATCGCGGCCGACATTACTTTCACCAATGACCAAGGCCCTCCAGCCGCACCGTTAACTACGGTGGTTGCGAACCCCTACGGCTTGACTAGCGTGCCTGCGTCCCTCGCACTTACGCCTTGCACCAATACCAATCCCCCGGTTTGTCCGGCTGCTCCCGTCCCTTACTACAACGCACCTTATCCGTATTTCACGCCGACGGCCTCTACCCTCACCAATACCTGGAACCTGATTGATGGCTACCTGCGCGTCGAATATCGCGACGTCAACGGCAACTATCACCCGGTCACCGCAGAGTGGTTGCAACTGGGATTCGCCCGCGGCCCGCTTCCTCCAGTGGCCGCTGGCAGCAACCCGATCAACCCGAATGCGATCCTGATTTTCCAGTACCCTGCGGATCGCAACGGAAACGGCGGCTGGCCTGATCAGACGGGTGCCGGCCCCACTGGCTGCGTAAAGACAGGCGGGGTGTGGAACTGCGTCAAAGCCAAACCGCCTGAGGTTACCCTCGACCAGACCACTCTCTATCCCTGGTACGGTGACAGCAAAGCCGCAGTGCAAAGCGTCAGCATGAACAACTGGTATCCCATCAACTTCTACGATCCGCGAGAAGGCGAACCGCGCGATACCCAGCAAAGCAACAACAGCTGCACGCCCAACGGCATCATGAACGCCGTGGAAATCGACGTAGGCAACCTCAAGCGATGGCTGTCGGGCGCCACTGGCGTCAGCGGCACGTTGGTCGACTACATCTCGCAGAACGGGTACATTCTCTATTTCTCTGATCGCAGAGGCATGTTGCCCAATCCCTGGGGCACGCAGGTAGATGCTGCGGGCACTAAGACCGGGGACTCCGGCTTGGAAGACGACATCAACAGCGCCTCTGCCGCGGGCAATCCGAGCGGCACGTTGGATCCCATTCCTGTGGGCAAAACGGTTTCACCCGAGGACGTAAACCTGAACTCACATCTGGACAACTTCGGAGCCGGCAACATCGGCTTAGGGTTTGGTTACGGCGTCGACAATGGCACTGGCAGCGCCTACAACATTGCTAACAGCGTCAACCGCCAAATTATCAATGCAGCGCCTGCTCCGGATACATACCTTATCGCCAACCGCTTGCCCGCCTGCATCATCGGCCAGAAGAACTGGGTCAGCGGCGCGCGCCACGTGTTGAAATTGGTCGACGGAACTCTGGGCAATCTGCCCCTTCGTCCCGATAACAGCAAAGGTGGATTCACCGTGGGCTCGGAAAATCCCGTCTACATTTACGGAGATTACAACACCAATGCCGCCGATCTTATCTGGAACACCCCGCCAGGAGCCGATGCGGTGGGCATGGCTGCGGCTGGCATCGTCGCCGACGCCGTTACCGTGCTGTCCAACGCCTGGATCGATCAGAACAGCTTTTACAACGTTTGGCCCACCAACCCCTACACCGGCGTGAACTCGGTTGGTTTCAACGTTCCTGCCCCCGCCCGTACCGCCGCGACGACTCATTATCGCGTCGCGGTGGCCAGCGGCAAGAACATGAACTTCCCCTTCCCGGCGTGGGAGAACAATAACGACTACGGCTTTGGCACCGATGGCGGCGTGCACAACTTCATTCGCTTCGTCGAGGACTGGAGCGGCTCAACCCTCAACTACGAAGGCTCCCTGGTAAGCCTGTACTACGCCACCTATGGAACTGGCGTATTCAAATGTTGTAATTACTCGGTGTACGTGCCGCCGGCGCGAAACTATATTTTCGATCCGGACTTCACCATACCGTCGCAACTGCCGCCGGGCACGCCGATGTTCCGCGACATCGACAACTTGAGCTACCGGCAAAGCTTCACCCCGCACACCGGCTGCTACTAAGCCAGCCGTAACTCAACGGCACCCCGATCCTGCTGCCCAGGATCGGGGCTCTTCACTTTGGCAACCGCATCGGATCTAGCCAGCGAGGAAAGACACGGCATCAGCTGTGGAATGGCATAGCTTCAGCCAAGCTGTCCAATCCCACCAAGCTGCGGCCTGAGACGCTGAGCCCTGTAAAATATCCCAATCACGCTCCAGGAGGATTCACTTGCCGAAGATCACCGCTCTTTTCTGGGACGTCGGCGGCGTCCTGCTCAGCAACGCCTGGGACCACGACCAGCGCCGGCAAACTCTGAAAGAATTCGATCTCGACGAAGTCGAATTCGAGAGCCGTCACGAAATGCTGGTCTCTTCTTTCGAGCGCGGCAAGATCTCCCTGCAAAACTATCTCGAGCGCACCGTTTTCTATCGTCCCCGGTCTTTCACCGCTGAAGCTTTCACCCAGCAGATGTTCTCCCTGTCGACGCCGATTCCCGACTCGCTGCAACTGGGAAGAGAGTTGAACCGGTCCGGCAAATATCTGATGTCCACCATCAACAACGAATCGAAGGAGCTGAATCTGCACCGCATCCAGACTTTCGGCTTGCGCGAAATCTTCAGCCTATTCGTCAGCTCGTGTTTTGTCGGATTGCGTAAGCCCGAAGAAGGAATCTACCGCCTCGCCCTGGAGATCACGCAGCGGCCTCCCGAGGAGTGCTGCTTCATCGACGATCGCCCGCTGAATCTGGACAGCGCTGCGCGGCTGGGAATGCACGTAATCCAGATGAAGACAGCGGAACAGTTGCGCGCAGACCTGCAAAAGCTAGGCGTGGCGGGATGATCCGCCGCAGCAGCCCGTCGTAGAAGGGTGGCCCACCCATTTCCGCGTTCGGAAAGGGGGCTCGCTACGCCGCCACCTGCTGCGCGGCGGCTTTATCGGCAAATACCACTGCTTGATCCTGTCGAACCCGGCCGGCTGGAATCGACACGTCGCCCTTGAGCAAGCGACCGAGCATTTCGACTTTTTCACCCCCGGTGACCAGCCAAAGAATGCGCCGGGCTCGATTGATAGCGGGGTAGGTCAGCGTCATTCGACGCCGTCCCTGATAAATGCCGGTAAGCGCGACGTCCGCATCCGTAACTTCGAGAACGCGATCACCCGGAACCAGAGACGCGGTATGACCGTCAGGCCCAAGACCGAGGTGGACCAGGTCAAGCACGGGAGGCGAGCCAGCAATCTCCCGAAGCGTGGCCGCATACTGCGCAGCCGCAGCGTGCAGATCTGGAGATTCAACGGGCATGGCAAGAATTTGCTCGGGACGCAACGCGGCCGTCAGGCTTTCACGAATGTGAGTAAGGTTTCGATCCGAGTCTCCCGCGGGCGCAACGCGCTCGTCGACTTGCGTCAAATAAACCTTTGGCCAGGGAACATCTTCGCCACTGAGCGCTCGCAACATCGCCCAGGGAGTATGGCCGCCGCTGACGGCCGCGACGAAGCGACCACGGGCGGCGACTGCCACACGCGCCTCCGCAGCGATAAGTGCGGCTGCCTGTTGGGCGACTGCGTCGGCGTCGGCAAACACTTCAACTTTCATGACAGCTCTCTCCATCTGGCGCTAAGCAGCGTGCGATTTCTCGGTTGGTTTCTCGTGATGTCCGCCGAATTGAAAGCGCATGGCTGACAAAAGTTTGTTGGCGAAATCGGCTTCGCCGCGCGAACTGAAACGTTCGTAAAGCGCGGTGGTCAGCACCGGCGTGGGCACCGCTTCATCGATGGCGGCTTTGATCGTCCAGCGGCCTTCGCCCGAGTCGGAAACTCGGCCGGCAAACTGCGACAGCGCCGGATCCTGCAGCAGCGCCGATGCGGTCAGGTCGAGCAGCCAGGACGCGATCACGCTGCCCCGCCGCCACACTTCCGTGATGTCCGGCAGATTCAGATCGTACTGATAATGTTCCGGGTCACGCAGCGGCGTGGTTTCGGCGTCCTCCGCGTGTTCCTGTTTACCCACATTCGCCGCGCGCAAAACGTTGAGCCCTTCGGCGTAAGCGGCCATGATTCCGTATTCGATTCCGTTGTGGACCATTTTCACGAAGTGGCCGGCGCCGTTGGGTCCGCAGTGCAGGTAGCCCTGCTCGGAAGTGCCCGAGGCTTTGTCGCGTCCCGGAGTCCGCGCTATATCGCCGATTCCGGGCGCCAAAGTCGAGAAGATGGGATCGAGATGTTTGACGATATCGTTCTCGCCGCCAATCATCATGCAATAACCTCGTTCCAAACCCCACACGCCGCCGCTCGTGCCAACGTCGACATAATGAATCTTCTTCGCAGCGAGTTCTTTAGCGCGACGGATGTCGTCCACGTAATACGAATTGCCGCCATCGATCAGAATGTCTCCTGCCTCGAGATGAGGCAAAAGTCCTGCGATGGTGTCATCGACCACTGCGGCCGGAACCATCAACCAAACGGCCCGTGGCTTTTCGAGTTTCTTCACGAATTCCGCGAGCGACGAAGAACCTGTCGCCTTTTGCTGAACCAATTCCTCAACCGCTTTCGGCGACCTGTCGAAGACCACGCTACTGTGGCCATTCTTGAGCAAACGCAGCACCATGTTTGCTCCCATCCGTCCCAGACCCACCATTCCAAGCTGCATGTAAAACTCCTTGTCGTAGGAAAATTTGTTAAAGCACTCCACCTCAAGCCGCAGCTTTGAGCTTCCGGTACCGGCGGATCAAAGCGTTTGTCGAACTGTCATGGTTGAGCGGCGGTTCGGTTTTACTTTCAAGCTCTGGAATGATGCGCTGCGCCAGCGCCTTACCCAATTCAACTCCCCACTGATCGAACGAGTTGATGTTCCAGATCGTTCCTTGTGTAAACACCGAGTGCTCGTAGAGTGCGACGAGTTTGCCCAACGCTTCAGGCGTAAGCCGCTCCGTAAGAATTGTATTCGACGGGCGATTGCCTTCGAAAACGCGATGCGGCACCAGCCAATCCGGTGTTCCCTCGGCCTTAACCTGCTCCGGAGTTTTTCCGAAAGCCAGCGCCTCAGTCTGCGCGAATACATTGGCCAAGAGCATGTCGTGATGCCGCCCGAGCGCATTCAGCGGTTGCATGAATGCGATAAAGTCGCACGGGATCAGCCTCGTGCCCTGATGAATCAATTGGTAAAACGAATGTTGGCCGTTGGTTCCCGGCTCGCCCCAATAGATGGGCCCGGTGTCGTAATTGACTCGCGTGCCGTCGAGCGTGACGTGCTTGCCGTTGCTCTCCATCGTCAACTGTTGCAAGTACGCGGGAAAACGTTTCAGGTATTGCTCGTACGGCAAAACCGCAACCGTCTGTGCGCCAAAGAAGTTGTTGTACCAGACGGCGAGCAAGCCTAACAGCACCGGCAAATTGCGTTCGAACGGAGTCGTGCGGAAATGTTCGTCGACCTGATGAAAGCCATCGAGCATCGCGCTGAAATTATCTGGGCCGATAGCGATCATCGTCGACAGGCCGATCGCCGAATCCATGGAGTAGCGTCCACCGACCCAGTCCCAAAATTCGAACATGTTGGCTGTATCGATGCCGAACTTTTCGACTTCCGCGGTGTTCGTCGAGACCGCGACAAAATGTTTCGCCACCGATTTCTCGTCACCACCGAAAGCTGCGAGCGACCAATCGCGGGCGCTGTGCGCATTGGTCATGGTTTCCAGCGTCGTGAAAGTTTTTGAAGAGATGACGAAAAGCGTCTCCGACGGATCGAGGCCCTGGACCGCTTCCGCGAAGTCTGTGCCATCGACATTGGAAACGAACCGGAACGTCATATTTCGATCGCTGAAATATTTGAGCGCCTCGTATGCCATCACTGGACCAAGGTCCGATCCGCCGATTCCAATATTGATGACGTTGCGAATGCGTTTGCCGGTATAACCTTTCCAAGCGCCGCTTCGGACACGCTCGCTAAAATTGCTCATCTTGTCGAGCACCGCGTGCACCGCGGGCACCACGTCCTGGCCGTCTACGATAATGGATGTGCCCTTTGGCGCGCGCAGAGCCACATGCAGGACTGCCCGCTTTTCCGTGATGTTGATTTTCTCGCCGCGGAACATCGCGTCGATGCGCGCCCGCAGCCCCGATTCCTCGGCCAGTTCAAGCAGCAGCTTGAGCGTCTCGTCCGTAACTATATTTTTTGAATAGTCGAGATAAATTCCCAGAGCCTCTACCGTCAACCGCTCGCCGCGCTTGGGATCATCAGCAAAAAGATTTCGGAGATGTGTCTTCTGAATCTCTTTAGAGTGAGCTTCTAGCGACCTCCATGCCTGGCTTTTGACGACCGTATTTCCGGCGATTAATTCCACGCGTGCTGCCATATCCATTTCCTTTCATCCGCTGCGCTTATTCGAGCGTGCTTACCGAGCTTTGCCGATCTCCGGTTTCCGTGCACAGGCCTTTGAGTGAATCCTGATCATTTTAGTTTCGTAAGTACGCGCATCAAGCACCCGCGCGCAACGCATTGCTCACAATTGCCTGCGCTTCGCTCACGATGGCATTCAGATGTGCCTCATTCTTGAAGCTCTCTGCGTAAATCTTATAAATATTTTCCGTGCCAGATGGACGTGCGGCAAACCAGCCGCTGCCGGCAACGACTTTCAATCCACCAATCTCGGCGTTGTTGCAGGGTGCGCGAGTCAGTTTGGCAGTGATCGGCTCGCCGGCCAGGCTCGACTCCTTTACCGCTTCGGGCGAAAGCTTTTGCAGGCTTGCCTTTTGCTCAGGTGTGGCAGGCGCATCGATGCGCGTGTAGTAAGGCGTCCCGAATTCTTTGGTCAATTCGACGAAGTGCTCGCCCGGATCCTTGCCAGTGCGGGCCGTAATTTCGGCCGCCAGAAGATCCATAATCAAGCCGTCTTTATCGGTCGTCCACACGCTGCCGTCGAGGCGCAGGAAACTCGCTCCGGCGCTTTCTTCTCCACCGAAACATTGGGAGCCGTCGACCAATCCAGGCACGAACCATTTAAAACCCACGGGCACTTCGCAAAGTGGATGGTCAAGCTTTTTCACAACTTGGTCAATCATGCTGCTGCTCACGAGCGTCTTGCCAACCGCAACCTTCGCGCCCCACCGAGGACGATGTTCCAGCAGATAGCCGATTGCCACGGCGAGATAGTGATTCGGATTCATTAATCCCGAGCCCGGAGTAACAATACCGTGGCGATCCGCGTCCGTGTCATTGGCGAAGGCAACGCGATATTGATCTTTGATAGCGACAAGCCGGGCCATCGCGTACGGACTGGAGCAATCCATGCGAATTTTCCCGTCATGATCCACCGTCATAAACGAGAAGGTTGGATCGATGACGGGATTTGTGACAATCACGTTCAGCCCATAGATTGAATTGATCGGCTCCCAGTAAGGCTGAGACGCGCCGCCCAGCGGATCGACGCCGAGCTTGAGGCCAGCGTTACGGATCGCATCAATGTCGACCACGTTCTTCAAGTCGCGGACGTAGGGCAGTACGAAATCTTCCTGATGCGTGCTCGCGGCCTTCATGGCTGCGGCAAAGGGAACTCGCTTCACGCCCGCATTATTGCTTCGCAGCAATTCATTGGCGCGATTCTCAACCCACTGGGTGACGTGAGTATCGGCGGGGCCGCCGCTGGGAGGGTTGTATTTGAAGCCGCCGTCCTCGGGCGGATTGTGCGATGGAGTAATCACGATGCCATCGGCAAGATGATCTTTGCGCCCCCGGTTATAGACCAGGATGGCGCGAGAAATGACGGGTGTCGGCGTCACTCCGTCGTTTTGCTGAATTATGGTTTCAACGCCGTTCGCGGCCAGCACTTCAAGCGCAGTGCGCTGTGCGGGTTCGGAAACTCCATGCGTGTCCTTCCCCATATAGAGTGGGCCATCCGTACCCTGGCTGCGCCGGTACTCGCAGATCGCTTGTGTGATGGCGAGAATATGCGCTTCGGTGAAGGTGCCATTGAACGGCGAACCGCGGTGTCCGCTGGTTCCAAAGATGACCATCTGATTAGGATCGTCGACATCGGGCCGGCGTTCGAAATAATCGCGTTGAAGCCGAGCCACGTCTACCAGCATCTCTTTCGGCGCGGGTTGGCCTGCGAGCGGCGAAATCATAACCTTATTATTGCTCGTGCCGGTTGCAGGTGGGCGGGTTTGTAAAGCACTAGACATGATTCCACCTCCTGGGGGCTTGTCTGAGATTACATCAATTTATGCCGCAAGCTGCGTCACCGCTACGTCGTCGTGGAAGCAGTGGTTTGGAATAATCGAAGTCGCTATAACAATTATGCATATTTTGATCCTGCATCTATTACCTGTGATTCGAAATCTTATGCTGAGGTTTCGTTTACACGCAGAAGATTCTAGGAACCGGGGAAGGTCGGCGAATTACGATCCGCGTCTGGCGATGGCCAGTGACCCAGACGCACCTTGCAACTCACGCCTTCGACCGCGAGCGCGGCTCGTAAATCCGGCCCCAGATTCAGTCGCCAGATGGACCAATGTTGCGACTCTTGCGGATCGTCATACACAGTCAATTGCAATTTGGAGTCGGCCGCTCCAACCACCGGGAGTACGCCGAAGCTGCTCAGCGACATTGAAAGTCCCTGCCCATGCGCCTTGATGTAAGCCTCTTTCGCGGTCCAGCAACCGAAGAAGGATGACAGGTGTTCAGAGGCCGGTTGCGATCGCAGCCATTGCACCTCTTGACGAGAGAAGAACCGTTCGGCCAACTCCAATGCGTTGGTGTCGGCGCGAATCCGCTCCACATCGACTCCCACTTGCCGATGGGTCACTGCGACCACAGTCACCCCGTGGGTGTGCGACAAGTTAAAGCGAAGGTCGCTCTGGGGATCAGCAAGCTCTGGCTTTCCATTCGCAGTTGTACGGAAACGTACGTCGGGCGCGTCGATGTGAAGATACCGGCCAAGACACCGGCGCAGCAAAGCCCGGCTGATCACAAATTGATTGCGCGGCTCGGGAAACTTGAATCGTGCCGCTCGCTCTCGCTCATCCGAATCGAGCAGCGCGAACAAACCGCCGGTTTCTTTTTCCCATGCAATCTGGTCAACCTGCCATACATGCACTTCATCGTCCGGCAAGTCACCATCGGGACGCAACAAACCATCTGGCTCCACAGGCTTAGATATCACGGACAAGGTGAAGCTGCAAAGTAACGGTTTTGAACATAGCGCTTAGCCAGAGTGTGTATTAGAATCGGCGTAATCCAGCCGCGGCACGAAGCAGTTCATTTCATAGAGAATAATTTCGGGCCTTGATTGGCCCAGCTTGGCGGCTCATGAAAAACGTCTACGAAGTGCTGCGAGAGAAAGAAATGCTTCTGGCGCGCCTGCGTATTGAAGTCGATGCGCTTCGCGTCGTTGTCCCGCTGCTTGCCGACCGCACCGAAGCAGGCGACGATCGTTTGCCCGACCAGCCTAGTCGGTTATGGGAACCGGCGTTGCCGAAAAATAAATGGCCGTTAAAGGTGGGCAACCCCGTCCCCAGCTATTTGGAATCGTGACCACCGGTTGACCTAAGCAGCGTCGGGAAGCTGCAATGCTTTTCACCTCAGGCGGGCTCTTCGGCAGCTACCCTCGGCTAACAATCAATAAATCAATAACTTACAGATGGTTTCTCTTGGTACGCGGATTGCGCTTTATAAAGCTGTGTTCTGAGTGTGGCGGCTCCTCCGATCCCGCCGTGCTCCTGGGAATTGGACAATGCAAGTTCGCAGATTGTGCTCGTTTCTTCTGGTCGCCTCAGCCACCTGCCTGGCTTCGACTCTCGGACCCAGCTTGGCCAATCTCGCGCAGCCAACATCCCAAACGCTCGCGGCCCGCGAAAATCAGATATGGGCGTCGCCGATGCGCGACTCAAAGTATGCCGCGATGTTGCGCGCCAGCGCCGGCAACAATTGCGAGGCTTCGCAACCTCCCGAGCCTTTAGCCACTCCCAATCCGCTGCTCGACATTGCCAATCCGAGCGCCAAGGTCAGCGTCAGCTTCATCATCGGCACCGATGGTCGAGTTCACTCGGCGCTCATCCTCGAGAGCGCAGGTTCGACTCAAGACCGAACTATTTTGGATACAGTACGCTCCTGGCGTTATCGTCCAGCCCTATGCAACGGCGCCGCCACTGAAACCGAAGGCAAGATCGAATTCTCCGGCCAGTAGGCATTCTTTTCGACTGGATGCTTTTTCGACTAGAATGACGCTGGGTGAGCCAGCGCTATGGATCCTGAAAAACCAACCGGACCGAATCGCAATCTGCCCGCATCCGAGGGAGAGCTCGCTC
>JBEKGG010000014.1:0-32853 GCA_050012915.1 Terriglobales bacterium
TCCACCCCTTTGTTTTCTAGATTTTGCGCGGAAACGAGAAGTTTTTTTACTTGACCGCAGGTGCAAGCTCTGTACAGTTCCAATCTGGGCCAGCCCCGACCCATCATGATGAAAGCGCAGTACTTCGGTATGCGTGAGCTTCTACCGCACTAACAAGAAACAGACACGCAGGCGGCATCAGACCAAGATAACTCCAATGTTTCCAAGATTTTGCCTCTAACTGCCTTAAGAACCATAGATCTAGGAGGCACGAAAATTTCCGACCGTTTGTTTTCTAGATTTTGCGCGGAAACGAGAGATCTTTTTTTGAATTTCTGCACCACCACGCAAGCGCCGCGACTCTTGGATCCCGATCAACAGGCGACGAACCCGCGAGCCCTAAGAAGCGCGACTGACGGGCGAGGACGCCCGTCCTCCATCAACCATGCCCTTCAGATCTTGAATCTGTTTGAAGTGATGGCGGCCGTGCACCCAATGAAACTTGCGCCACTGGCGTCCAGTCAACGGTCCGAGGACAGGATGATCGAGAAGGCGGTTTCGCTTGCCAAAGCGGCTTTCGCATTGTGCAATCACTTCGGCCATGGCGGAGATTCGCGGCCCGATTTCGCGCGCGACTTGCTCCGGCGCCATCCCGCGGGGTAGAGCATGTTTCGGCGATTGTCGGCCCTTGGGCATGTGATTCAATCCGAGGACTACGATTGTCCTCACGCGATCCCGAAGCACGCGCGGCCGCACTTGCGGTTGACCCGCTTGCAGACAACGCTCGAACGCCTTCGTCGTCCCCGTGTAGGTCAGATAAAGGTGCTCGAGAATTTCGCCCGTGCACCACTTCCCTTCCCGATGACGCCGCAGGTCTTCGCCCGTCATGCCCTGGGTTGCGGATTGGATCGCTTGCTGTAACCTTTGGAGGTACGCATCCATCGATGAACCTCTGCGCTCTTCTAGTAGAATCGATGGCGGCGTTGACGGTCGCAAAATTTCTCCCGACGGATGGTGCTATGAAACAGTTGCTGATGGCGTTGCTGGCGCTGGCATTATTGACCGTGGTCGGATGTTCTTCCCAGCCCGCGACGCCCGCCCAGACCGAGAAGCCGCAGCCCAAGCCCGCAGACCTGGAGACCGGCCGCTATGCCTTTCAGAAGCTTTATATCGCGGCGCGCGGGTGGGAGCGCGATTCGCAACCGTTCCGGCTGGAATCGCAGCCGACGGCTGACTCGAAGGGGAAAGACGGTAAATCGGCGGTCTGGCGCGCCTCGTTCGCATCTCCGGCGAGCCGCGGTGTGAAGCCCTACGTATGGTCGGGCACGGACGCGCCGGATGCGCCCTCGCGCGGAATCTCTCCCGGCAACGAGGACAGCTATAGTCCCACCAACGCCTCCACCCAGATTTTCGACATTGGCTTTCTGAAAATTGATTCAGACAAAGCTTTTGAGACCGCCCAGCAACACGGCGGCGACAAGCTGCTGGAGAAGGCGCCGGACACTCCGATTCTTTACGTGCTCGACTGGAATCACGCCACTAACGTTCTCGTCTGGCACGTCATCTACGGAGCCAGCCGCGACGATGCCAAACTCATCGTCGACGTTAACGGCACCACCGGCGAGTTCGTTCGAGTGGAAAAGTAGTTGGTGGCTATTCTTAGGCCCCGTTCAAACTCGCTTGCTTCTCGAGGTCGTAGTCCGACGGATACTTGACTTACCCTCGTGACCAGCTTCCAATGTAACTTGCAAGCGGGCCATTCCCTTCGCGATGGCCTTGAACGACTTTAGGCAAGTCATATGCCCGACACGAATAAGCCGGTGAAAAGTGCTCGCCCGCGCGATCTCAGTATCGTCCTTAAGGACGCACCACCTGGGGCTTGGGTGGCACTGTCGCATGATAAAACGCGTATCGTCGGTACTGGGACATCTATACGCGCGGCGGCCTTTGAAGCGCAACTGAAAGGTGAGGCCGATCCGATCCTAATCAGGATGCCTCTGGAAGGCGAAGGATTGGCGGCAGGAGTAAGATAAGGCCGTGTGATCTTCACCTACACGACTGCATTCCCCAATACCCCTCCGCGTCCGTATCTCGACGTAATTCTCCGTAATGGTTTCTACACAACCAATAAACTTGTAGCGCTCGTGGACTCTGGGGCCGACTATTCCATTTTTCCAAATGAAGTCGCAGAGGAATTGAGGCTTGATCTTGGCCATGCTTCGTCGTGGTCCTTCTCAGGAACTACCGGCAAATTGCAAGATGCCAAGCTCGCAGAAATTTCACTCGCGGTGCTCAAGAGGAGAATGACCTGGAACACGCTTTTGAGCTCAGAGCTGTATGCGCATTCTGTGACACGTTCAGACTCGCTGGTGGCGTCCTTCTTGGCCAGAACGGTTTTTTCTCGCACTTCAAGACTACCTTCTATCAAGCTCTTAATCGCTTTGAAATCGAACAATGACGACGGGCTCAACCTTAAATCGTGGCGCTTCGTGAAAGCGATAGCTACGGTTGTGAGAGCGAGCTTACGGTTTGGATTCGGTCTTCGCTGAGGTTTCGTTCTTTGCATCCGCTCGCTTTAATTTCTGCAGCGCCTTGCGCGCATCCTTGGCGTAAGGGCCTCCCGGCAGGATCTTCAGATACTCTTCATAATGCGGGATAGCCTGGTCGGGCTGATCCAGCTTCTCGTAGCACTGCGCCATGCGGAAATTGGCGACGGCGTCTTTTTCTTTCCAGATTAGAGCATCCTGATAGCGAGCCAGCGCTGCTTTGTAGTTCTTGAGTTTGAAGTAATAGTCTCCAACCTCATCGTCCTTCATCGCGCGATACGGGTTCCACGGATGCATCTCCTGCACGTCGCCGGCGGGCTCGTCTTCGGGATCGGTGTCGACTACGCCGCTGTCGGGATGATTCTTGGCGTCATCTTTGGGCGGGCTTATGTCGACGCGGGTATCGCGACTGGAGCTCTCGCCTGCTGCAGCGGGCGGCGTTGAACGCGGAGGAGCCTGATTTTGGCCGGGCTGGTCTTGATTCTGATCCTGATCAGATTGCGATTGGGCAACGGCCCAGCCTCCCAGAAAAAGGGCGACGAGGGTAATAAAAACAAACCTACGCATTCATAGATTTTAACGCTTTGCAAAGGGAAAAAGTTGCCAGAACTGAGCATGCCTCACAGACTAAAAAAGCAGGCCGTTCCGGGGGATGGAGCGGCCTGTGTTGGCGAAGTCCTCCGGGGAGGAGGGTGAAACTTGTTTAAAGCGACGGCCCGGACGCCTGGTTCGTCGCCGATGTTGGGCTTGTGCCCGCGCCTGTATTCGTCATCAAGCGGACATCGACACGTCGGTTCTTGGCACGTCCGGCTGCGGTCTTATTGGAATCGACTGGCTTATCCTTGCCCAGCCCAATCACATAAATCTTGTACGCGGGAATGTTGCGCTCCGAGGCCAAATACTGAATCACGGCATCGGCCCGGCGCTGGCTGAGCCCGTAGTTGTATTCAGAGTCGCCCACCGAATCGGTCGCGCCCTCCACGGTCAGGATGTAACCCTTGGTATTCGAGACATCGCTGGCCAGCTGATCGAGCGAGGCCTTGGCGTCCTTGGTCAAGTTGTCTTTATTAAAACCAAAGTGCACCGCGGTTTCGGTCACAACTTTGTAATTGTCGAGGTTCGCGACGGCATTCTGCAACGAATCTACGCGGTGGACGGCATTGTCGGCTGAGGTCTGCGCCTGGTCGGCCTGCTGTCCCGCTGCCTGAGCCTTCTGGTCTGCGTCGCTAGCTTTAGCTTGTACCTGCTGGATTCCCGCTTGGGCGCGTGCGTCGACGTCCTTAATGTCATTCGAATTCTTGGCGGTCAGGTCGTCCAGTTCATTAGTCTTGTTGATCAGCGGCGTGGTCTGTTGACGGACGTAGTTTTTGCTGGCGCATCCGACCGAGGCCGCCATGCTCATCGCCAGCAGAAAAGTTAACGAAGTGCGATTCATATTGGGAGACGCTCCTTTTTTCTCTCTTACAACCGGGAGTCTAGAATCTGGTTCCGACCTGTTTGATGCCTCGCTCAATCCCGGGGTTCGAACCTGATGCTTATTCAGACGCTACATTCTTGCGATCACTCGGCGTTGCGTCCGCATTGTACTTGAGCACGAGCGCTGCCAACTGGGGCCAGGAACAGGGAGTATTGTAAGTTGTTGGTGTGGCGAACCTTACACATCTGGCGGCTGTGCTTGAGACGCAAATGAGGAAACAAATGCGGCGGAAACTAAGGAAATTTTATACGGTAACCGCCGGGTGTATCGCCATGGTGAGTGTCGCCGGGGACCAAAAATCGCGTGCGGCTACAGGCATTCCTGTAGGCACAGAATCGCCGAAACTCATCGGCGCGAGAAGCCCTTTCGCGACGACAAATCCGGAGAACCATTGATCTTACCCGCGAGGGAAAGTAGACGACGATTCCCCGAGTGCGCCTGCAGCGAGGCAACAAACTTCTTCGCGAAACGAGTTATCCGTGCATAAATCATTTGCCGCATCCCGAATTCTAATCGATCGAAACCGGATAGCTCCGGCCAAATCTAATTGAATGCAAATTCTAATAAAATAGAAATACACAACAGCCATGGACCTTGCTGCCAAAATCCGTAGTTTGCCTGCGTCAGCCGGCGTTTATTTGTACAAGAACGCCGAGGGCGAGGTCATTTATGTAGGCAAGGCGAACAACCTGCGCAGCCGGGTCAGCTCTTACTTTCGTGAGGGGCGTTTGGAGGACGCGAAGACCGATACTCTGGTTCGCGAGGCGGTTGACGTTGATTACATCGTCGTCGCCAATAACAAAGAGGCGCTGGCGCTAGAGAACCACCTCATCAAGCAGAAGCAGCCACGCTTTAACATTCTGCTGCGCGACGACAAGACTTATCCCTACGTAAAGCTCACGCTCGGCGAACGATTCCCGCGGGTTTATGTCACGCGGCGTTTGAGAAAAGACGGCAGCTCGTACTACGGCCCGTATTTTCCGACCAGCCTCGCCTATCGCATTGTGGACTTGATTCATCGGCATTTCTTGATTCCGTCGTGCAAGGTCGACCTTGGGCATTTTCATCCGCGGCCATGCCTGCAGTACTACATCGGACGCTGCCTGGGACCTTGCGTCCAAGGGCTCACGACACCCGAGGCTTATCAGGAAGCGGTGCGCGATGTGAAGTTGTTTCTCGAAGGGCGACCGACGGATCTTTCGCAATCTTTGCGCGAGCGTATGGCGAAGGCCGCCGAGGCCGAGGAATACGAGCGGGCGGCGAAGTATCGCGATTTGATTTCCACTGTTGAGCAGTTACAGGAGAAACAGCGGATCGCCGCGGTCGAGGGCGACGATGCCGATGTATTCGGATACCACTACGAAAATGACATGCTGGCGGTGAACCTGTTCCATATGCGAGGCGGTCGCGTGCTGGATCGTCGCGAGTTTTTCTGGGAGGAACTGCCGGAATTTGAAACTTCCAGCAGAGACGTAGTCTCGCGCGAAAACATTGCAAGTAATGTTTCTACGGATGGATTTCATCCCGGGGAATTCTTTTCTGCTCTGCTGAAGCAGCTTTATATTGGACAGCCTTATGTGCCACGGAATATCTATGTCCCGGTGGAGTTCGAGGATCGCGAAACGCTGGAGGAAGTGTTGTCCGAACAGATCGCGGCCGAGGGCGGCCGCGCTACCCGGGTGCACATTGTCGTTCCGCAGCGTGGTGAGAAGCGGTCATTGCTCGACCTTGCCGGCAACAATGCCAAGCAGTCGTACGACCAGCGCTTTCGAATCATGAAGCCGAACACGAAGGCAATTCAAGAGGCATTGCAGGACGCGCTCGGTGTCCCTGATTTACCTCGCCGCATCGAGTGCTTTGATATCTCGCATATTCAGGGCGCGGAAACGGTGGCTTCGATGGTGGTCTGGGAAGACGGGCGCATGAAAAAATCCGACTACCGTAAATTCATTATTCGCAGCGTCGATGGCGTGGACGACTTCGCCTCTATGCGCGAGGTGGTGACGCGCCGTTACAAACGTCTTCAAGAGGAAAATAAAACGATGCCGAGCCTGGTGCTGATCGACGGCGGACTAGGGCAACTGCACGCTGCCGCCGATGCGCTGGCGTCGCTCGAAATCATCAATCAGCCGCTGGCCGCGATTGCCAAGCGTGAAGAAATTATCTACGTGTTCGGACAGGAAAGCGAACCGGTCGTGCTCGATCACCATTCTCCAGTGCTGCATCTGGTGCAACTGATTCGCGACGAGGCTCACCGTTTTGCGGTGACGTTCCATCGCAAACGCCGGCAGATGCGTGACCGTTCAACCGAGTTGCTGGAGATTCCGGGCGTGGGGGCGCGAACTACTCGCCGATTGCTGGAACATTTTGGGAGCGTGCAGGCGGTGAAGCAGGCGGAAGCCGCGGCTTTGTCTTCTGTAGTCACGCGCGCGCAGGCGGAGGCGATCCTGGAACACTTCCGGAAATAGTAAATCTTAAATCGCGAAGAACGCTGAGAACTTCCGCAGAGTGCGCGGAGGAAACGCGAGGTTCTTGGCGTCCTCGGCGGATTCTCTTCGCTCCTCTGTGTTTTAGGTTTTGGGACGGGACTCCGGTTCAAGGGAAAGCCAGCCATGAGCTTTCCCGAGCGACGATCGACTCGCCATGCCGTCATGCTGCTAAACTAGCGATTCGTGCCATGAAAACGCTTCTGCTTGCTTTGATTCTCAGCGCGTCGCCGGCGTGCGCATTCGCTCAAACGCCGGATGCTGCGCCCGCCCCTGCCCCACAACCAAATCTCGCTACTCCGCAAGAAAAGCATTTGCGCAATGTGCGCCAGCTCACTTTCGGAGGCCAGAATGCCGAAGCCTACTTCTCCGCCGGGGGCAAGAAGCTCATCTTCCAATCCACGCGCGACAATCTGCAATGCGATCAGATGTTCACCATGAACATCGACGGCTCCGACGTGCGCATGGTTTCGAACGGCAAGGGAAAAACTACCTGCGGGTATTTCTATCCCGACGGCAAAACCATTCTGTATTCGTCGACCTACTTAACCGACGCGCAATGCCCGCCCCGGCCTGATTATTCCAAGGGATACGTGTGGCCTGTGTATCCGGGATTCGATATCTTCGCCGCCAATCCGGATGGCTCCGGCCTGATGCAGCTTACGGATTCGCCGGGATACGACGCCGAGGCCACGATCTCAAGAAACGGTAAACACGTCGTCTTCACCTCTATTCGCAATGGTGATCTCGACATATATGTCATGGACGCCGACGGCCGCCACGTAAAGCAACTCACGCACGAACTGGGATACGATGGTGGCCCATTCTTTTCCCCTGACGGAAAACATATCGTCTATCGTGCGTACCATCCCGTAGGCGCGAAGGAGATTGCCGAATACAAAGATTTGCTGGCGCAGAATTTGGTCCGGCCAACCTCGCTGGAGATTTGGGTCATGTCGGCCAGCGGGCGCCACAAACGCCAGGTCACGAAGTTAGGCGCAGCCAGTTTTGCTCCCTCGTATTTTCCCAATGGCAAGCGCATTATTTTTTCTTCGAATCTGGGTTCGACTGGCGGGATGGGCAACTTCGAACTTTACGCCATCAACGCGAATGGAACGAACCTGGAGCAAATCACTTATAGTCCCGGTTTCGACGGCTTTCCCATGTTCAGCCGCGACGGCAAAAAGCTGGTGTGGGCTTCGAATCGCAACGCCAAAGCGCCCCACGAAACCAACATCTTCATCGCCGACTGGGCGCCTTAACTCGCAGCCTGTCACGCCCACAATCCCCATTTGTCATTCCGAGGAGCGGAGCGACGAGGACTCTGGGTCGCGGCGGCTCGAAGAACCTAGATCCCTCGCGTTGCTCGGTATGACAACGATTGGAGAGTTCCGATGAGAGCAGGCCGAAAGTTCTCGGCCTTCCGATTGCCCTTCCGAGCGTTAGCGTCCGCCTCGCGCGCCGTATAATGACCTCGCGCCATGCAGCCTTGGATGAAATCTCGCCAGTGGATGATCACGCTAGCACTGCTGGTTCTGGTGCTGGCTGCGGTTGTCGGGTTTATCCTCACTGGAGATTTGGGCGCGCCCGAGGCGCAGAATCCGCATCCGCGAAAGACGCCGCTGGTGGACGAACGACCATTGCTGACCGCTCGCAACGTCGCCAAGCTGGCTTCCGACTGGGACGAGAAGCGATTTGCGGATCAAGCGCTGCGACTTTCCGATAACGAAGTTGACCTTGCCTTTGAAGACGCGCTTCGCGACGCCGAGGACCATCCCGCCGCGCCCACGCCCGGGACCCGCGAACTTTATGCTCACGTAACTCAGGCAGAAGTAAACGTGAAGGCCGATCAGGATCGGCTCAATCAACTGAAGAAGCAGCTCGCCGCCGCCAGCAGCGCGCATCAGGACGCTGCTCAGGAGCAAGTTGATTTGGCCCAGGCTCAACTCGATCTCGATCAGGATGAACTGGACGATGCTAAAGAAGACTTGTCCCGTTCGGGCGCTGATCCGCTGAGCCGCATCCAGCGCCAACTGAAGCGGCACAAAGAAACCGAGCACGGAACCACATCCACGACTTCTGTCACGCCTGAAGCCCCGTCTACGGGCACGAATCTGCTTGCGCAATTCAACCGATGGCATGCCCTGCGCGGAATCTCGATGCCTTTGCTGCAAGCCAGCGACGAGACCATACAAGGCGAAGCCGCGCTAAGCCGCGCCCATGATTCTTTAGAAAAACAAGTCAACGCGGAGAAGGCGAGCAAACGCGCGATTGCCACGCCGGCCGGCACTTCGAATCCGACGCCAACTTCAAATCCGGCTGCGCCGGTGGATGTCGCTTCGTTACGCCGCTTTTCCGACGATCAGAAAAATCTCTCCGACTTCGACAAGCGCATTCAGGACGAGCAGGAGTTGGGAACGAACTACGGCAGTTGGATTGCGCTGGTGAAGTCGCAACAGCGCGCGGCTTTGCATAGCATGATGCAGTCGGCGCTGTGGATTCTCCTTATCGTCCTATTGGGATATCTCGCCGATCGCTGGATCGAGCACATGCTCACGGAGAAGGTTGCGGAAGGCACGCGGCTGCATACTCTGCGCGTGGTCATTCGCTCCTCGGTGCAGGCAGTTGGCTTGCTGCTCGTGCTGCTCGTCGTATTTGGCGCTCCCAGCCAAACGCCGACCATCCTCGGTCTCGCTGGCGCTGGAATCACTGTCGCCATGAAAGATTTCATCGTGGCTTTCTTCGGCTGGTTTGTGCTGATGGGAAAAAACGGACTGCGCGTCGGCGACTGGGTTGAAATCAACGGCGTAGCCGGCGAAGTCGTCGAGATCAATTTGCTACGTACCGTTTTACTCGAAACCGGCAATTGGAACGAAACCGGCCATCCCACGGGCCGCAAAGTCGCCTTCGTGAACAATTACGCGATCGAAGGCCACTTCTTCAACTTCACCACGACCGGCCAATGGTTGTGGGATGAACTGAAACTTTCCGTACCGTCGGATCAGGATCCCTACCCGCTGCTCGATGCTATTCAAAAGGCGGTGGTGAAGGAAACTGAAGTCAATGCCAACGCGGCCGAAAAAGAGTGGAAGAATAATGCCAGCCAATACAAAGTGAGTTCGGTGTCAGCCGCACCAACCGTTAATCTGAGCCCAACGCCGGCAGGTGTGGAGATTCATGTTCGTTATATCTCGCGCGCGCAGGAGCGCTCCGCAATCCGTGCTCGGCTAAACCAGGCTCTGGTAGGACTGATGCATCACCGTGAGGCGGAAAAGAAAGAAAGCATGTCCGCAGCCAAGTAATTGCTTAAACGCGGCACTCGTCTATTGCTCGTCGTCAAACACTTCTTTCGAGCAGACTCCAGCGGCAGTTTGCAACAGCAACCTGTAACTCAGTTGATGTTTCCGCCAAAGCTCACGCGGCAGCCACGCGCGCAACCTCGTATCCGAAATGAATTCGGTCTTAAGCTGCACGCTATAGCCGGGGCGATCGATATCCGGCACTGCGACGACTCGATCGTCGGCTCTAAAGTTTTGGCCCTCGATCTCCACCACCTGGTATTGCGGGCTGTGAGCGTCCATCAGTGGAATGGGGAAGGGACTGACAGAATTGATGGCTGCCGGCTTGGGAGCGGCTTTCATCGACCGGGTGGGCACGACCTCAATGTCGCGCGGTTCGGAGATTTTCAGGGCATCGTCATCCGTTACCCACACGCGGATAGGCTCGTTACTAGCGAACGGACCAAACGTGACCAAGGAAGATGGGATCTGTGCCCGCAATTCCTCGGAGGAAACGAAATCGGCGTCTCCGCCGTCAAGCCCCATTTCCACCGTCGATTCCGTTCCAAACACGGCTCGCGATTCTTTGGTGAACCCGCTTCCCCTCAACGTAACCGGTACATCGTTCGTTTGCACCGTGTCTGCGCGGATCGACGACGGCTCTACCGAATTGATAACCGGACTCTCCTTGCTCGCAACAAAAATCTCTTGCTCCGGTAACAGCTTGGACAATCCGGCAGCGTCCATCTCGAAGGACGCATCTTGAGCTATCAGGCCTAAGACGGTGGGCTTCAGAAAATATGCTGACGGAATGCTGACTTTCACGTGGCGCAGGTCGATGGCCTCAGTATTTAGATATTCGCGGAAGGTCCACCGGGTTTGTTCCTGAGCCTCGTCCCTTTCGACTAACAGGACTTTCATATCCGTCGATAGATCTTCGCCGCTGGCAATCACGTCTGTCAGATCGCCGCCTTCTTGCAGGCGAATTGGGGGCCCGTGTAACTGGGCGTTACCTAATGATTCGCCGTTGGCGTTCCCAACTTGGACGGCCGACACATTGTGCCCAAAGGAAGGCCCGGAGCAAGGATTATCGATACAAAACTCGGGCAGCTCGGCGTCGTAAATCGCAAGGCTCAACGCCTCGGGTGTAGTTGGATAGGGATCGTCAGGTTGCCAGAGGACCTGCCCGTCGGCCTTCAACGGAATCTGCGTACGGTAAAGCCGTTTGGGTCGGTCCCAGACTTCGAGCCATGCTGAGCTCACATCCCGAACGTCGGGAAGATGGTAGATGAGGTTCATCCCGTCCGTCGCGTCTTTGAAGTCGAGTTTGGGATTGAGTTTCGCGCAATGATTTTCCGCGGACTGACCCAAGAGCGGGGCGGCGAGGACCAGGATCAAACCGGCCGATCTGCGGAACATACCAAATTGTAGGCAGCATCGGATCGGGCAGTCGAGAAGGGTCGCTTGACGCTTCGCACCGAAGTAACACAACTGAGCCAGCGGCCTGGATTGGTCTTCTCGGCGCTTTACGTATTCTTACGAGCTAGCGCCAGCGCGCCTTGCACAGGATCAACGACCCCTGCGCTCATAGAAGCTTGAGGGTAAATGTCGTGAACACTCTTGTGGAAAATCCCTCGCACCAGTGCGGAATTAGAAAAGACACCTCCTGACACACTCACAGGCGCCGCTCCGGTATTAGCAAATAGTCGAGCAATTACGATTTTCGCGAGAGTCGCTAGCTGCGTGCCCGCCTCGGTTAAAATTGTTTGCGCGGTTGGGTCGCTCGCGTCTGCAGCGGACAGCACCGCTGGAAGTAGAGCCGCGAAGTCGGGGGATTTATTCGCGGCGACGACCAACTCTTCTCGCGTGGTCAGGCCCCAGAACTTCATGATGTGTTCGAATAGCAAGCCATCTTGGTTGCCTTCATCGTACGCCCGCATCGCCGCGGTCACCGCCGACCGGCCGATCCAGTGGCCCGAGCCCTCATCGGAAATAGCAAAGCCCCACCCGCCGGCTCGTGCAGTCTCGCCTTTGGAATTGCGCCCGTAAGCGATCGAACCGGTGCCGGCGATCACGATCACGCCTGGCCCGCTGCCAAACGCGGCTTCCATGGCGATCACCATGTCACCCGCAACTGTGATTTCGCCGGAGACAAACTCGGATAGCAGTCGGCGCACGATCCCCGCGATCTCGGGACGCGCTCCGCCCGCGATTCCTACGCAAGTTCTTTTGATCTGAGTTGGAACAACATCTGCCGCCGCGCAAGCCTGTCGTATTGCGGCACCCAGGGACTCGCGCGCCTGATTCTTGCCCACACGAATCACGTTGCTGCCATCGGCAGTCCCGGTGCCCAGCACCGACTTCTCGTCACCAATCACACATGAAGTCTTGGTCCCGCCGCCATCGATGCCAAGGAAGATAGCCACGGCGTAGTTCTATCACAAAAGGCATCGCACCACGGAGACACAGATACACAGAGGAAATCACTTGCGATCGCCAAGAGCAGAGATGAAGGGCCGTTGTTACTCTGTGCCTCTGTGTCTTTGTGGTGAAAAAGCTTTTCGCTGAAATTTACGAGCTGGATACCTCGCGCAGATAAGCCACTGTGGCAATCCAAAGCTGGATACCCTTGAGGAATCGAGTCGGCGATCCATGAAACTCGACAAATTCGATCTCGCGATCATTGCGCTTTACCTCGTGGGGATCACTCTGTTCGGCTTGCGCTTCCGCAAGCGTCAGCGGACTTTGCGCGATTACTTTCTGGCCGACCGCAATATTCCCTGGTGGGCGATCGCGCTTTCGATTGTTGCGGCCGAAACCAGCACGCTCACCATCATCAGCATTCCCGGCCTTGCCTACGATACCAATCTCACCTTCCTGCAGGTCGTTCTGGGATATCTCGTGGGACGCGTGATCATCAGTTTTATTTTGCTGCCGCAATATTTTCGCGGCGATCTCTACACTGCCTACGCGCTGATCGAACGCCGCTTTGGCGGCCGCCTGCGATCTTTGACAGCGGGCCTGTTTCTGCTGACCCGAGCCGCGGCGGAAGGCGTGCGCGTGTATGCCGTTTCCATCGTTGTGGCCATCGCGTTCGGCACGGGAGAAATTGCCTCGATTGCAATTATCACTGCATTGACTTTGATCTATACCTTCGAAGGCGGACTGGCGGCGGTGATCTGGACCGACGTGGTGCAAACCGTAATTTACGTTGGCGGAACAGTCGTTGGCTTGTTCACAATTCTTCATCTGGTTCCCGGAGGGTGGGCCACCATTCACGGCATGGCCGAGAATGCAGGCAAGTTTCGCATCTTCGACTTCAGTCCGGACGTCTGGAAGCCTTATACATTCTGGGCTGGGGTTATTGGCGGAACTTTCCTGACCACGGCCAGCCATGGCACCGATCAACTGATCGTGCAGCGACTGCTGGCGGCACGCAGCCAGCGGCAGTCCATGGCCGCCCTGCTCTCGAGCGGAGTCGCTATCCTGTTCCAGTTTGCCCTGTTCCTGATGGTCGGAATAATGCTGTTTGCCTATTACCATGTTCCTTCCGCGAATTTCGGCACGGCGGATCGAATCTATCCCAGGTTCATTGTCAGCCAGATGCCGCACGGAATTTCAGGCCTGCTGATAGCCGCGATTCTGGCTGCAGCAATGTCGAACTTGAGCGCCGCGCTCAACTCGCTGTCATCGACTTCGATCATTGACTTCTATCTTCAGCGCAGGCCACAAACCGACGAACGCAGCCGTTTGCGGCTCTCCCGCGCTGCAACTTTCCTTTGGGCTTTGGTGCTGTTCTCGTTGGCGGTGCTGTCACTTCACAGGGTAGGCCGCGTGATCGAAGTTGGATTGCAGATTGCATCCGTCGCTTATGGAGCTCTGTTGGGCGTGTTCCTGCTCGGTGTGCTGACCCGGCGCGCCAATCAGAACGGCGCGATGATTGGCATGTTGTGCGGCTTCGTTACAGAACTCTATATCTGGCTCGGAACACGCGTACCTTGGACCTGGCACGTTGCGATCGGGACTGTGGTGACGTTTGCTGTGGGGTACATGGCGAGCATTCTGCTTACGCGCGAAAAAGCAAGGTCTTAAATCGCAGAGAGCGCGGAGAACAGCCGCAGAGGTCGCAGATGGCTTTCTGTGCGGCCTCTGTGTTGTAGGATTTTCGCTTATACTTTCCACTCTATTATGGCTACGCAAGCCGCCACCGTGCGTCCCGAACTTGCTCGCGATCTTGGCGTGAGTCATGCCGGAGCGATTGTGGTCGGGACCATCATCGGCAGCGGAATTTTTCTTGTTCCGGCTGAGATGATGCAGGCGGTGGGCTCGGCCAAACTGGTTTACCTAGCCTGGCTGGTTGGCGGATTGCTCTCGTTTTTCGGCGCGCTTACCTATGCGGAACTGGGATCGATGAAGCCGCAGGCCGGCGGCGAGTATGTGTATGTCCGCGATGGTTACGGGCCACTAGCTGGGTTTCTGTATGCCTGGACTTGGTTCGTGATTGCCAAGCCCGCATCAATCGCAACCGTGACCATCGGATTGGTTCGCATCCTCGGAACTTTTTCGGTGTTTGCTTTTTTCTCCGAACCTGTCGTCAGGCAGCCTTTCATGATTACATACGGACAACTGGTTGCCATCGCCGCTACCTTGCTGATCTCTTTGCTCAATTATCTCGGGGTCAAAAAGGCAGGCGAATTTCAACTGGTTTTCACGTTGTTGAAAGTCGCAATCATTCTTGGCATCGTGGTCGTCGGCTTCAGCTATCGCGATGGGAGCTGGAGCCATTTTGCCGGCAGTTATGCAGCGGCCAAAGGCGGGCTTGCCGGATTCATGGCTGCGCTGGTCGCGGCTTTGTGGGCTTATGACGGATGGAACGACCTCAACATGGTCGCGGGAGAAATCCGCCAACCGGAGCGCAATATTCCGATCGCGCTGATCGCGGGCGTGGCCACGGTGGGCGCGCTCTATATGCTGGTGAACGCTGCCGTACAATTCGTGCTGCCTGCCAGTGCCATTGCCATGTCGCCGAGGCCTGCGTCTGACGCCATCGGCTTGGTGTGGGGCACCCTTGGCGCCAGCGTGGTTTCGGCGGCGATGGCGATTTCTATGCTGGTCACGTTGAATGGCACCATCATGAGCGGGGCTCGCGTCCCTTTTGCCGTGGCGCGCGACCGCTATTTCTTTTCAGCGCTGGCGGAAGTGCATCCGCTCTTTCATACACCGTCGGTTGCCCTGGTGGTGCAGGCAGGTCTTGCCATTCTTTTATTACTTGTCGGGGGGAACTTCCGGCAATTATTCTCGCTGGCAATTTTTGCGGAATGGTTGTTTTACATGATTGCCGGGAGCACGATATTTATTTTTCGCTGGCGCGATCCGCAAGCCGCGCGGCCTTATCGTGCGTGGGGATACCCGGTGGTCCCAGCTTTGTTTGTGCTGTCTTCCGCCCTGCTTCTTTACTACACGTTCACCGATAACCTGCTGAATTCTGCCTTGGGCTGTCTGGTAATTCTGGCTGGCATACCGGTTTTCTACGCTTTTGCCCGGCGACGAACCGTGGAGCACAGGTAGCTGCGTCTCCGCTCCCGTGACTGCCGCCTACCCTGGAGGCCACTGCAAATTCCGACCTCCCAGCAAATGCACGTGCAGATGAAAAACTGACTGCCCGGCATGAGGACCGACGTTCAACACGGTTCGGTAGCCATCCTCGATACTGCGCTGGCGCGCGATATTGGCTGCGACGAGTTGGCAGCGGCCAATCAGTTCGGCGTCCTCTGCCGCGGCTTCCTTCAACCCGCGCACGTGCTTCTTAGGAACCACGAGTACATGGGTTGGAGCCTGCGGATTGATGTCGTCGAACGCGTAGGTATATTCGTCTTCGTAGACTTTCTTGGAGGGTATTTCCCCGCGAATGATGCGGCAGAACAGGCAGTCGTTCATAAGACCGTCCATAGTTCGGAATTGGAGACACGCCGTGCTGGGCACGAGTATCGCCGGGACGGGGAAGGCGCACGGATACTATATCTGATCGTAGAAAGTTTTTGCAGTGCGGTTCTTGGTGCCGGCCACGACGAGCCGATTCGACGCTGGAGTTTCGAATTCAGATTCGCGTGCGCCTTGCGGAATCGCTCAGTCGAGCCTCACAAGAAAGATAGAGCCTTGGGGAGTCTGGGTGTTGTGCGCGACTTCTTCGGCAAGTTTACGATCATCATCCTGTACGCGGACGCGGACCCACCAGTCGCCGATTGGGCTGCTGAAACATTGCACCTTAGCGGTCTGATAACGGTGGGACAGATGATCGGCTAACTTGTCGGCAGAGTGTTCTTTCTCGAAAGCGCCGATCTGTACTGCCCATCTACCGCCAGTGTCGAGCGAAGAGGGCGCGCGCATAACTTCGATGCGAACCGTGGCAACGCCTGCCTGCCAGACGTCGATTTTCTTGGCTGCGGTCAGCGAGAGATCCAGAATGCGGCCCTCTACAAACGGTCCACGGTCGGTGATCCGCACCAGCGCCGAGTGCCCGGTCTTCAGATTGGTTACGCGCACAATCGATCCTAAGGGAAGAGTGCGATGGGCAGCGGTCATGGCGTGCATGTTGTAGACTTCGCCGTTAGAACTTCGGCGCTTGTTATAGGGGCCTCCGTACCAACTGGCGAGGCCAGTTTCCACCAGGATTGGTTTCGCATTGGCGGGAATCCGGAACGCGTTTTCCTCCGATGGTGGTATTACGGGCGGAGCCGTTTTATCTGCGGTTCCCGCATTCGCGGAAGTGTTTTGCGATTCGGGCGTGCTGATGGGCGGAGGTGGTGGAACATTGACCTGAGTCTGTTTGTGCTCGCCGCAGCCAGTCAGCAGGAAAGAAAGAATAGAAACCAGCATAGCGACTGCAAAGGGACTGCAGCGGCGCACGCGATCGCTGCACAAACAAGCGGTTACTTGCGGGGCGGGTGATTCTCCATATAGTCGGCGAGATTGGCTAACTTCTCCGCTGCAATCCGCAACGCTTTCGTGGAATGCTGACGGACAACCGGCACTACCTCGTTGTTCAGATGAGCAATTAACTCCGCCGTTTCTTTCTCCACCGTGGCGGCTGCCTCGGCCACGGATTTGTTGATGCGCGCGGATGCTTCTTCTACCTTGCGGTTGAAGTCGTTCATGGAGATCCTTCGATTTCGTGAGCGCGTAAACAGGCACTCGTAGATTGCGGACACCAGGCTCAGCCATTATTTCCTGCTTGATGGCGGAGGTCAACCGGGAGGCATCCTGAGTCGTACTCCCGCGGGAGCGCAGAAGATGGCAACGCATTTCCGGTGGTTCAAGCGATTTGCAGTAGAATCGCGCCATGCGAAAGCGTTCTCCGGGAAATCCTCTTAAGGTTTGTAGGATTATCGGGCGTAGAGGTTGTACGGGATCTGCATAAATGACCTCAGAACAAGTCTGCAAAACAGAAGACTCGACTAGCGCTACGCGCTTTCAGCAGCGCCTGCTGGGATGGTTTGACCGGCACAAGCGCGATTTGCCCTGGCGCCGGGATCGCGATCCGTATCGAGTATGGCTTTCGGAAATCATGCTGCAACAGACGCGCGTAGCTGCCGTCATGAATCACTATGAAAGATTCTTGCAGCGCTTTCCGACCGTCGAAAAACTGGCCTCTGCTCGAGAAGCGTCGGTGTTGGCGGCCTGGAGCGGGCTCGGCTATTATCGTCGCGCTCGCACGTTGCACGCAGCAGCGAAAAAGATTGTGAAGGAGCACAGAGGGGAGTTTCCGGGGAACGCAGAAGGTTTGCGCGCTCTGCCTGGGATCGGCCGTTATACTGCGGCTGCAGTTTCGAGCATTGCCTTCGAACAACCCATCGCTGTGGTCGATGGAAATGTGGAACGCGTTTTGCAACGCGTGCGCGGGAAAAATCTTGCAGGCGAAGAGTTGTGGCGCGCGGCGGGAGAACTGCTCAATCGAAAACGTCCGGGCGATTTCAATCAGGCCATGATGGAATTGGGCGCGACCGTATGCTCGCCGCGAAAGCCCGCGTGTCTGTTGTGCCCGGTCTCCGATCTGTGCGCGACGCGCGGCGAACTGCACGCTCCAACGAAGGCAACTCGCCAGACCAAGCGAGACATTCATTACACGCTCGCTTGCCGGAACGGATCGATCTTCATGGCCCAGCGCTCGAAGGCCGAGACGCTGATGCCCGGCATGTGGGAATTGCCGGAAACCAGCACCAAGGGCGCAACCGGAACCTGGCTCACTCTGCGGCATTCCATCACGGTGACCGACTATCTGGTCCGCGTGACGCGAAGGCTGCCTCCCAATGGCGTAGAAGGACGCTGGATCAAGAATTCTCTACTAATGACTCTGCCCTTGACGGGGCTGACGCGGAAGATCTTGCGCGCAGCCGGGATCATTTAAACTCAAATAAAGTTATGAAACTTCGGCTTGGATCCACATCACTGATTTTATTCTTGGCGCTACTGGATTTTCAGAAATCCTGGGCGTTTGATCGAATCAACATCACTGGGGCAACAGAGCCAAAAGTCCTTGACCAGGTTTCGACCGTGGATTTCTCGGTTAAGTCAGTTGAACCACTTGAGGCGATATTGAAGAGTAAAGAGGTCGTTCAGGAACTCGTCAAAGAGCTGAGGCCGCCACAGTCGGTTCCGGCGGAAGACGATGCTGACGGCGACCGTAAAGAGGTCATTGATAGTTACGAGATCTTGTCCTTGACCGGAGACGGAAAGATTCAGGTCCTGGTATTCACTCATTTCCAGTCGTCAAACCCTCGGTATGACGGAATGCTCGGCGCTGAGAGCCTAATTCTGACGATTTATAAAGAAGGTGGCTCGATCAAAATGAATGAATATGAGGACTGCTCGGCAAAGTCTTCTGAGGATGTCATAGACGATTTCAATCACGACGGGAGGCATGAGATTGTCGAAGGCTGCATGATCTGGGGGCCATGCACGGCATGTGCACATTCTGTCGTCTATCACATCCTCGGATTCCAGGATGGAAAGATCGTCCACGTCGAAAACGAGTTTCGCGATGCCTATTCCAGAATCGTGCTCCCTATTCTGAATGCGGATTTGAAAAAGAGCGAGGGGGAACAAGCTGAGAAAGAAAGTCTCGCGATTGCCCTGGATTTCCTTTCATCGCCGGTCTCCAAAGGCACGACCTCGAAGTGCCCAGTTGAGGCGTCCATTTCGAAGCCCAAGCGCTGATTGGTGCCGGAGAAGGAATGATTCTCTCGCACGCCACGCTTGCAGACGCTCAGAATTTTGTGATCGGAATATCGCTCTTCCGACGCAGAAATCAACTGAAATAATCGGTTATCAAACTAATAATAAGCACTAACCACCTAATCACGATTTGCCCTAAAATAGGCAGGTGTGAAGTGGCTTCGAAACATTTTCGGAGGAAAAAGTATGGCTGCTCTGCCCGCGGGAACATCCGCGCCGGATTTCAAGCTCCAAACAATGGATGGAAAGCAGTTTTCTCTGCGCGAGGCGCTTACGCACGGCCCCGTCGTCGCAGCTTTCTTTAAAGTGTCATGCCCGGTGTGCCAATACACGTTCCCGTTTCTCGATCGGATTTACAAAGCCCATGGCCGGAAGAATGTGACCATTGTCGGCGTCTCCCAGAACCAAAGCAAAGATACGGCGGCGTTTATCAAAGAATACGGCCTCACCTTCCCGGTGTTGCTGGATGACACGAATACCTATCCAGTCTCGAATGCTTACGGCTTAACAAATGTGCCGACTATTTTCTGGATTGCACAGGATGGAGAAATCGAAATCTCCAGCGTGGGATGGGAGCGGAAAGAGATCGAAGAAATCAACCGCAAGGCCGCAGAACTCAATGGCGATGGACACAAACCGGTGTTTCGTAGCGGTGAGCAGATTCCCGAATTCCGCGCTGGTTGAGGCTCGAAGAACTAGCCCGCGGTCGCGGGCACGGGCGTAAAAATCGAGTCAGCGAACTCAAAGGGTTAGTCCCCTGGTAACGACGCGTTCTTGTTGCTTTCTCGTACAATGAAATCCTTATCCGATATCTTCGTTTTCTGGGGAGCCTCTGAGGATGCGAGCTGGTATCATCGTGCTTTTCGTAGCTTTTGCGTTCTCAACTTTTTCCGTGACCCAGTCCTCGCACAAGCAGAAGCGAACGGCAACTGATTCCGTGCGACTGCCGGGCGCCGCTTACGCGGCGATGCAGAAGATCGATCCGGAGCGCATCCGGGCGCATGTGCGCTTCCTGTCTCACGATCTGCTCGAAGGCCGCGGTACGGGACAGCGGGGCGGTGACGTAGCAGCGGAATACATCGCCACCGAATTTGCGCTCTATGGTCTGAAACCGGCCGGAGACAACGGGTCTTACTTACAGAGGGTTCCGATGGTAGGCATTGAGCCGGCGCCGGAAACCACTTTTTCGATGGTCTCATCGACAGGCGCGACTACGGATCTGAAGCCGCTTGAACAATACGTGGCCTACGATCAAACCCAACAGCAGCAATCCGACGTGAATGCGGAAATTGTTTACGTGGGCTACGGAATCGAAGCTCCCGAATATCAATGGGATGATTACAAGGGCATCGACGTGCGCGGCAAGGTTCTGCTCATGCTGGTAAACGAGCCGCCCTCCGACGATGTAAATTTCTTCAAAGGAAAAGCGCTCACCTACTATGGGCGCTGGACCTATAAATATGAAGAGGCTGCGCGGAAGGGGGCGATAGGCGCGATTCTCATTCATCAAACCGAGATGGCGAGCTATCCATGGGAAGTCGTTCGCAACTCGAACTCGGGAGAGAAGGCGTACCTCAAGCTGGACGGCTCACCCAAGCTGAAAGTTGCAGCGTGGGTTCAGTTCGAGGTCGCAAAACAACTGACCGCCGGTGCGGGCGTGGACCTGGACAAGATGTTGAGGGACGCCCGCTCGCGCGATTTCCATCCGGTGACTTTGCCGGTGAAATTGAAAGCGCACATGGTCAGCAAGATTCGCCCGTTCGAATCGAACAATGTTTTGGCGATCCTCCCGGGATCAGACTCCAAACTCAAGAGCGAAGCTGTGATGTATACGGCTCATTACGATCACCTCGGAATTCGCCCGGACATGCCTGGCGACAACATTTACAACGGAGCTAACGATAACGCCACGGGTTGCGGCATTTTGCTGGAGCTGGCGCGGGCATATTCGGAAGCCGTGCAGAGGCCTCGACGGTCTATCCTGTTTGCCTCCGTAACCGCAGAGGAGCAGGGCTTGCTGGGCTCAGAATATCTGGGCAAGCATCCGCCGATTCCTGCAGGCAAGATCAGCCTCGATCTGAACTACGACGACATACCGCCTCTTGGTTCACCTGAAGAAGTAGAAGTTTCGGGAGCGGAGCGAACTACGTTCTATCCTGAGGTCGAGGCGATGGCGAAAACATTTCGGTTGACGATTCGTCCTGACTCCCGCCCCGAAGCCGGACATTACTATCGCTCCGATCATTTCAGTTTGGCGCGTGTCGGCATTCCGTCGTTCTCGATCAATGAAGGCACAAAATATAAAGGACACGATGCCGCCTGGGGTGTGCAGCAAGCCGAAGAGTACACCTCCAAGCATTATCATCAGCCGAGTGACGAATATCATCCCAGCATGGATTTCACTGGAGATGCGGTGATGGCGCGATTTGGATTTGTGCTGGGATGGGAAGCCGCGTCTCAGACTAAATTGATTGGCTGGCAAAAGGGCGATGAGTTTGAGGCCGCCCGTATCCAGAGTTTCGCTGGGACGCAATAGTCCGCGAGACCGGTTCAGCTTGCCATCGTCTTGAGACTCGCGCTCACGATCAACGGGGCTTCGGTGACGCGCTGTACATCATCCGCGCTAAGCCCGGGCGCGACTTCTTCCAACAACAAGCCTGCAGGCGTGACGTGAATGACTGCCATCTCCGTGACGATCGTATTCACTACTCTCACGCCGGTTAGCGGCAGCGTGCACTTCTTCAGGATTTTTGGCTGAAGATCTTTGGTGGTGTGCTCCATGGCGATAATCACGCGGCGAGCGCCTGCCACAAGGTCCATCGCGCCGCCCATGCCCTTCACCATTTTTCCCGGGATCATCCAGTTCGCTAGATTGCCCTCTTCATCGACTTCCATGGCGCCGAGAACGCTGAGGTCGACGTGACCTCCGCGGATCATTGCGAATGAGTCGGCACTTGAAAAATACGCTGTGCCCGCCATTTCGCTGACGGTTTCTTTGCCGGCATTGATGAGGTCGCAATCCTCCTGACCTTCGATCGGATACGGGCCGATGCCCAGCATGCCGTTTTCGCTTTGTAGAATTACGTCGATGCCGGGAGGAACGTAGTTGGCGACCAGCGTAGGCATGCCGATCCCAAGGTTAACGTAGAAGCCGTCGCGCAGTTCTTGAGCGATGCGCTTGACGATGCGTTCGCGTTTTTCAACGTCCTTGCTCATGGTTGCTGGTCGTTGGTCGTTTGCCACTGGTCGTGGGTCGTCGGTCATTGGTCGTTCGTCGGTCGCAATTTGCAGCTAGGCGATCTAACGCTAATGCCCGACGACGAACGACCAACAACCAACGACCTAGAGCGCCTTTCTCGTTGTTCTTTTCTCGATTCGCTTCTCGTACAATTCGCCCTGAAAAATGCGGTTCACGTAGACACTCGGCGTGTGGATCAAATCGGGTTCCAACTCGCCGACCTCGACCAAGTGCTCAACTTCTGCGATTGTCACTTTTGCCGCGGTGGCCATCATGGGATTGAAGTTGCGGGCCGTCTTTCGATAAACGAGATTGCCCCACTTGTCGCCCTTCCAGGCTTTCACCAAGGCAAAATCGGCCTTCAGAGCGTGTTCCATGACGTACATACGCCCGTCGAATTCGCGCGTCTCTTTATTTTCAGCGACGATCGTGCCCACCCCGGTGGGAGTGAAAAAAGCGGGAATCCCTGCGCCGCCCGCGCGCATGCGCTCGGAAAATGTTCCCTGCGGAACCAGGTCCAACTCAACTTTGCCTTCGAGAACCATCCGTTCCAGCAGCTTATTTTCGCCGACGTAGGTTCCGATGTGCTTGCGAATCTGCCCCGCCGAGAGCAGAAGGCCCATACCCAAGCCGTCTACACCAACGTTATTGCTAATTGTGGTTAGGTTCTTCACGCCCTTGCGGACGAGAGCGCGAATCAAGTTTTCAGGAATGCCACAAAGCCCAAAGCCGCCAACCATAATGATGGCGCCGTCGGAGATATCGCGCACGGCCTCGTCGGCGTTGGCGACGACTTTGTTCATGAGAAAAAGAATTCTAAATTACAATTACGACGATGAGCCAATGAATCAATGACTCAATTTATTTGCTTGCGTTTGGCTGGCCCGATTTTCTTCAGCTGATGGGCCCGCTCGAACTCCATTGCCAACTCTCGCGTGTCGAGATTTTCGCGGATGTGGGCTAGATGTTGCTCCAGCCTCGACAGCGCGGTTCGAATATTGGTTTTGTTGGTAAGAGCGATATCGCGCCACATCGAATAAGGACTGCCCGAAATACGCGTCATCTCGCGCAACGCGCGGCCACCGGCTTCGAGCAGCGGCGCATCCGCGCCATATTCATCTACCAGCGAGGCGGCGAGCGCGGTTGAAATCATTTGAGGCAGATGACTGATCCAAGCACACAGCTGATCGTGAGCGTCGGCATCCATGCTGGCGATTCGCGCACCAATCTTCTCTACCCATTCCAAATACTCTCCACTCAAATCGTCATAAACCTTTTGTCCGGCAACGGGAGTCACGAACCAGGCTGCACTCTGAAAAAGATCGGGGTCGGCATATTCCACGCCCGATTGTTCCTTGCCCGCCATAGGATGACCGGCGAGAAAGCGAACGCCGGTGTTCTTGCGAAAGATTATTTTAGCTTTCTCAAGGACCAGCGTCTTGGTGCTACCGACGTCCGTGAGCAAAGTTTTTGGAGGCAGCGCGGGACCGAGCCGTTCGATCAAATCGATGATCCCGCTCACGGGGGTCGCGAGTACGATAATTTGGCTGCCACGAACTGCGTCGGCAGGATTGGTGTGGCCCGCATCAATCGCGGCTTTGGTTCGTGCACGTTCGAGCACGGGGGCGCGATCGCAGCCGATGATTCGCCCGCCAAATCCACGCTTCTTCAGAGCCAGAGCGAGCGACCCGCCGATCAGGCCCGTACCGATGATCGTGATTTGACGAATCGGCATCCGATATTTTCACCACAGAGACACAAAGTCACAGAGGAAACAGAAGGATTTACGAAAAATCATTAGAACAGCAGGTTCTGGCATTCGTTTTCTCCTCTGTGTCTCTGTGCCTCTGTGGTGAGCGTCCTTCTTAGGCAATCTTGCGGCCGACCGCGGGTGCAATTATTCTCAGCTGATCCATCAACTCGGCGAACTGATCGGGATAAAGCGATTGCGCGCCATCCGATAACGCTTTGTCAGGATCGTGATGCACCTCGATCAAAAGCACGTCGGCGCCAGCGGCCACGGACGCGCGCGCCATAGGCGCGACTTTATCGCGAATTCCGGTTCCGTGCGAGGGATCGGAAGCCATGGGCAGGTGCGAGAGTTTGTGAATGATCGGAATAGCCGAAATGTCCAGTGTATTGCGAGTGTAAGTTTCGAAAGTGCGAATGCCGCGCTCGCACAGAATGACATCGTAGTTGCCGCCGGCCATGATGTACTCGGCGGAGAGCAGCAATTCCTCGAAAGTCGCGGCAATACCGCGCTTAAGCAGAACCGGCTTTTTGATTTTTCCCAACTCACGCAGCAAATTGAAATTCTGCATGTTCCGCGCACCGACCTGGAAGATATCGACAAAAGGCAGCATGATGGCGATTTGGGAGATCTCCATGACCTCGCTGATAACCACCAAGCCAAAGCGATCGCCGGCCTCGCGCAGAAGTTTCAAAGCTTCCAGTCCGAGTCCCTGAAATGAATAAGGAGAGCTGCGCGGCTTGAAAGCGCCACCACGAAGCGCCCGTGCGCCTGCCTTCGCCACGCGGTCGGCCGTGGTGAAAAGCTGTTCGCGAGATTCCACGGAACATGGGCCCGCGATCACCACCACTTGCTCGCCGCCGATTTTCAATCCGTTGGCAAATTCGACTATGGTGCCGGCCGGGCGAAAACTTCGTCCCGCCAACTTGTAAGGCGCACTGATGCGGTGAACATGCTCGACTCCCGATAAGACCTCGAGATTGCGAATATCAAAATCGACTCGTGCTCCGACCGCAGCTACTACGGTCTGCCTTGCGCCGGTAGAAAGATGGACAGAGAAGCCCATCTCAATGAGGTGTTCCACTACCCCCTGGATTTGCTCCTCAGTTGCCGATTCTTGCATTGCCACGATCATAGGAAAGCGTTGGCCATCGGTCGTTGGTCGTCAGTCTTGGTTTTCCAACGACCAACGACTGACGACGAAGTGCCCTTCAGTCATTCACCTCTGCATCCAATTCTGTATCGCCGGAACCCTCGGTACCTCGCGCTTTTGGCGCGATCTCTTCCTGCTGAATCTGGCGCATGATATCCATAATGCGCTCGTAGATGCGCAGCAGATCGCGATCCGGCAACGGCCCCGGATTCATTCCCCGCACGTTGTTGAACACGGCCCGCTCACGATCCGGCTCGTAGATGGGCATGCCAACGCTACGTTTCAATTTGCCGATCTCGTGGGCGGCCTGCGCTCGCTCGCTTAGCAACTCCACTAGTCTGCGATCAAGTTCGTCGATTTTCTTGCGCCAGTCGGAAATATCCATAGAAGCTACTAGCTCTCGGCCGTCAGCTCTCAGCCGCCAGCTCTCAGGTCAACCGCAAACTCAAATTTGAGACGTCAATTCGCAAGCAAACTCAAACACAAGACTCATGGTTGTTGAGCTGAAAGCTGACGGCTGAGAGCTGTTGTATGAATTTTGCCACAGACTCGGCTTCTTTGCCGGGATTACGTTCGATGGTTTCGACGATGGCACTGCCAACCACCGCTGCGTCCGCGAATTCTCCTACGGCCGCGAATTGCTGTGCCGTGGAAATGCCGAAGCCAACGGCAATCGGCAGTTTGGTGAATTTGCGCAGGCGACGAACCAGTTTTCGCGCGTCATCAGTCAGCTGTTCACGGGCCCCAGTGACTCCGGTTCGCGAAACGGCGTAGACAAATCCGCTCGAAGTTTCCGCTATGCGTTTCAGACGCTCGTCGGTGCTGGTGGGTGCCGCGAGAAAGATAGTTGCCAAGTCGTTTCGGCGCATCTCGCGCAAATAATCGTCCGCTTCTTCTACCGGCAAATCTGTTAGCAGCGCTCCGTCCACTCCGGCATGGCGCGCGACCTTACAAAACTTTTCCAATCCCATGCGCAGGATCGGATTCAAATACGAGAAGATGATGAGCCCGGTCGACTGTGCA
This sequence comes from Terriglobales bacterium, assembly GCA_050012915.1. GTDB lineage: Bacteria > Acidobacteriota > Terriglobia > Terriglobales > Acidobacteriaceae > JABDBE01. Next base: position 26,162 of record JBEKGG010000014.1, read on the forward strand.
TGCTGGCGCATTTCCGCCGCGAGTTTCAAAACATCCGCCAAGGTTACGCCTTGCTGGAGTGCTCGTTCGCTGGCGCGCTGGATTACGGGACCGTCGGCCACGGGATCGCTGAAGGGCACACCGAGTTCAATTACGTCGGCGCCAGCCTCAATCGCCGCCAGAACGACGTCCCGCGTGGTTGTCAGATTCGGATCGCCACAGGTGACGTATGCGACGAGGGAGGGACGAGTTTGAAAGGCAAGAGGCATGCTTTGAGTTCGAAACTGGCGACGCGAAATCTTGAATAAGACTAAGTGTCCAGCCTCAGGTTCTCCCGCAAGATCCCAAGATCTTTATCTCCGCGCCCGGAGATGTTGACGATCGCGATGTCTGACTTTTTCATCTTGGGCGCGCGCTTGATCACTTCCGCGACGGCGTGCGCTGACTCGAGCGCGGGAATAATGCCTTCCGTCCGAGCGAGCAGAGTGCAAGCGTCGAGGGCCTCCGCGTCGGATGCCGAAGCGTACTCCGCACGCCCAGAATCATAAAGCGCCGCATGCTCCGGACCGATCGATGGATAATCCAATCCAGCCGACACCGAATGTGTATTGGACACCTGCCCCGCCGCATCTTGCAGCAGGTAGGAATAGGTTCCTTGCAACACGCCCGGCGAACCGCCGTGAAAGCGCGCGGCGTGGTCGCCGAGCTTGTCGCCACGTCCGCCGGCCTCGACGCCGATGAGCTTCACGCGTTTGTCTTTGATGAACTCGTGGAAAATACCAATGGAATTCGAGCCGCCTCCTACGCAGGCGATGATTACTGTAGGCAGCTTGCCTTCGGCCTTTGTAATTTGCGCGCGCGTTTCGCGGCCGATAACTTTGTGGAAATCGCGCACCATCGTCGGATACGGATGTGCCCCAAGTACACTGCCGAGAAGATAATGCGTGGTGCGAACGTTGGTTACCCAATCGCGCATGGCCTCGTTGATGGCATCTTTTAAAGTTCGCGATCCCGAGTCCACGCCGCGCACGTCTGCTCCGAGCAGCCGCATGCGGAAGACGTTGAGTTCCTGACGCCGCATGTCCTCAGTGCCCATGTAAACAACGCATTCAAAACCGAGCAGAGCGCAGACGGTAGCGGTGGCCACTCCGTGCTGCCCAGCCCCCGTTTCTGCGATGACGCGGCGCTTGCCCATGCGTTCGGCCAGCAGTCCCTGCCCGAGACAGTTGTTGATTTTGTGCGCGCCGGTGTGCAGAAGGTCTTCGCGCTTAAGATAGATCTTCGCGCCGCGAAGCTTTTCGGTAAGACGACGCGCGAAAAACAACGGCGTTGGCCGACCGGCGTAGGTGTGCAGGAGTTCATCCAGACGATGCCGGAACCCTCGATCGCGTTTCGCGTTCTCGTATTCGCGCTCTAGTTCTTCAAGCGCGGCCATCAGCGTCTCGGGGACATAGCGACCTCCATAGACGCCGAAGCGGCCTTTTACGGGGCGTTTTGTCGATTTGTCCGCTTTCGTAACAGTCGCAGTCGCCATCTTCGCTATACCAGCCTCTCCGCCTGGCGAACAGCCGCGACAAACGCTCGGACTTTTTCTGGATCTTTCTTGCCCGGTTTCGATTCGACACCCGAGGAAACATCGACCCCCCAAGGCTTTAGGTTATGGATCGCTTCGGCGACATTGAGAGAAGTGAGACCCCCGGCAACAATAACTCGTCCAAGACTCGCGATGACGCCAACGCTTGGCCGCGTCATTTGCCAGTCGAACCTTTCCCCCGTGCCGCCGAGTTTTGACGAGTCACCAGAATCCAGGAGGAAAGCGTGGACGATATCGGGACTCCACATCATCGCCCAACTCTCCGGCCTGGGTTGACGCATAGAAATACCGGCCACGATTTTCAGATGGGGCCGCCGTGTTGCAATCAAATCTGCCACGTGAGGATTCTCGTTGTGGCCGTGCATCTGAATCGCGCTAAGGCCTGCTTCATCCGCTACAGCGCAGATCGCATCTTCAAACCGATTCACGAATAGTCCTATCTTTTCGACATTCGACGGCAATTGTTTGAGAATTGTTCCCGCGGTTTCCGGTGTAATGTTTCGCGGACTCTTCTCATAAAACACAAAACCTAACGCATCCGCGCCAGCTTCAACCGCAATCAGCGCGTCTTCGAGATTCGTGATTCCACAAATTTTTACCCAGGTCATGAAGTCCGGTTCTCAGTTGCCAGTTCGCGGTCGCAACTCATCTTCTGACTAAAGAGTCGCGCTGCGCTTCCAGCAGAAGCGTTTTTAATGCTTCTCCGGTGGATTTCGCTTTCATCAATGACTCGCCAATCAAAAACGCATGATAGCCAGCAGCACGCAGACGCGCGATATCCGTACCGCTATTGATTCCACTCTCGGCTACACGCAGCGCGTTCTTTGGAATCAAATCGGCTAATCGAAGCGCGGTTTCAAGATCAACCTTGAATGTGCGCAAGTCGCGGCTGTTTACGCCGATCAGCGAACACCCTGCATCCTGCGCTCGATGCAATTCGTCTTCATCGTGCACTTCGCACAAAACGTCGAGGCAGAATTCACCTGCTCGGGCGGCCAGTAGCTTCAATTCCTCCGGCGACAACGCGGCCACGATCAGCAAGATTGCGTCGGCGTTGTTGGCTCGGGCTTCCAGCAACTGAAATTCGTCGATGATGAAATCTTTGCGCAGGCAGGGTAACTTTGCGCTGCTCGATGCGCGTCTTAGATTTTCCAAAGAACCTTGAAAAAATTCAGCATCGGTTAAAACCGACAATGCGGCTGCGCCCCCATCCTCGAGCTCCTTGGCGAGACTTGCAGAATCGAAATCAGAACGAATGAGCCCGCGCGAAGGCGACGCGCGCTTCAGCTCTGCGATGACTGCTATGCCGTTTTGGCTGGCTGATTCCAAGGCGTGTCGAAAGCCGCGCGGAACGTGGCTTACAGCTTGCCGATCAAGTTGGCGCAGATCCGATACAAGCTTGGCCTCGGCAACTCTTCGCCGGGTTGCGGCAACGATTTGATCCAGGCTGACAGACATGGCAAGTCGCAACAATTATACGGGAGGGATATCGAAACCTTTGTCAAGACCTTGTCAAAGGTGGGGAACAAATCTCGTCAGCGTAATGAAAACGCCGGATGAGAAAAACCTTGGTGCCATCGAAGGGACTCGAACCCCCACACCCTTGCGGGTACATGGACCTGAACCATGCGCGTCTGCCAATTCCGCCACGATGGCAAAAAGTGATTCGTTACGGGGCGGCCATTCGGTCCGCCTTTAGGAGAGAACCACAGCTAATATTCTACAGGGGCATCCTTCGCTGTCAAACGTTGGAGCTGCAGGCACCAGGCTTTCGGCTTCAAATACTTGAGCTAGGATGCGGGTACCCGAAGCCCGAGGCCTGCAGCCCGAAATTCTCTACCCGTCCAGCCTAGCGTCCATCGTGATGTTGGCCTTAAGCACCTTGGATACCGGGCAACCGCTCTTGGCATTCTCGGCGGCCTTCTGGAAAGCAGCCTGATCGGCGTTGGGTACGTGGCCGACCACATCGAGATGAACCGCGGTGATCGTCCAGCCGGAATCGAGCTTTTCCATGGTCAATGTGGCCGTCGTTTCGATGCTCGACGCCGTGAGATTGGCGGCTCCCAACTGCCCGGAGAGCGCCATGGAGAAGCATCCAGCGTGTGCCGCCGCAATCAGTTCTTCCGGATTCGTGCCGGGAGTGTTCTCGAATCGCGTACTGAAGGAATAAGGAGTATTGTTCAGCACTCCGCTCGCTGACGACACCGCGCCCTTGCCATCCTTCAGCCCGCCCTTCCAAACCGCGCTTGCCTTACGTTGCATTGTTTCTCCTCGAAATTATGAAGTCGTTTTGCCTAGCTATTGTAGACGTTAGAGAGCCGAGGTGTCAGGTGCTCGGCAATTAGCAATTCGTATTTAGGACTTGGTGGGTCGTGTTTCGAAGGGCTCCGGGTGCGCAACGCCAAATGCTGACTCACTCAATAGAAGTCGGAACAGCTCAAATAAAAACCGCAGCGGGGACAACTCAGTTTGCAACGATTCGACTGCAATTCCGCCGAACAGTTCGGGCAAAAGCGCGAAGCGCCCCCGCTATCGAAATCGACGGCTGCTTCGTTAGTCAACTCAGAACTTCTGTTTGAGGCGGGATCAGGCGCCGCGGGATTCATGCTTGCCGAAACTTATCATCGTGAAGCGGCTGCTCGCAATTGCAATTTCCGATTCCTTCAAGCAACTTTTGCGTCCTCGCCCAGTTTGATTTCGTGGCTGGCGAAGGGGACGCTGCTACTCCAGGAGTCACCCACGATTCGCCAAGCACCCAGCCGACGCCAGGCGCGCAGGAACCTCCCGGCGTCACCGACGGCCCTGTCACCCGCGCCAAGCGAAACGGTGTAACGGCCCATTTCAATGGCCATGTCGCCCGAGTAATCCACGCGCGTCGTGTCGAAGCGAAGATTCTGGTATCCCGAATCGCCATATTGCCGCAGGGCGCGCTCGATCGCTTTCGTGCCTTGAGAGGACTCGCGATGCGAAAGCATCAACACGCCGTCCGAAGCGAATAAGGCCGCTACCTGGTCATAGTTGCCTGTGTTGAAGGCCGTGCAAAAATCCTGGGTGAGACCACGAATCGTAGACTCAACATCAAGCGGTGGATTGAATCCGTTACTGTTGTGGGGCCGGTACATCAAACTACCTCCTGGGGGGAACAGGACGCTGCGTACTTCGAACATGCATTGTAGCGCAAAAATCGACTCGGAAAAATGGCAAGTTTTCCATGCCGATGGACGTAAAAAAGCAAGAAGCTCCTTCCCGTAAGAAGTTCCCAATTCTTAATACGCGGGATATGATGAGGTGGTTTGAGTTGTGTGTAATCCGCTTAGGTCGGCCGAGGCTACATCATGCATTTTGAACAGTTTTACCTGGGTTGTTTGGCGCACGCGTCCTACATACTGGCGTCCCAGGGAGAGGCAATTGTGGTCGATCCTCAGCGCGATGTTGACATTTACCTGAAGGCTGCGGAAGAGCACCAAGTGAGGATTCGCCATATTTTTGAAACTCATCTGCACGCCGATTTTGTTTCCGGACACAAAGAACTGGCCGCGCGTACCGGAGCAAAGATTTACATCGGCGCCAATGCCGACGCCAAATTCCCCCACGTGGCAGTGCGAGATGGCTTCGAGTTGAGAGTCGGAAACGCGCTTCTTAAAGTGCTGGACACACCGGGACACACGCTCGAAAGCATATGCCTTGTCATCACAGACGAAGAAAAATCGCCGAATCCCTGGGCAGTTTTAACCGGCGACACGTTGTTCTTAGGCGACGTCGGACGGCCTGATCTCTCGCCAACGCACACTCCGGCGCAATTGGGTGGCATGCTCTACGAGAGTCTGCATCGAAAACTGCTCACACTCGCCGATGACGTGCTCGTCTATCCGGCGCATGGAGCCGGTTCCCTTTGCGGACGCAACATGCGCGCCGAGCGTTCCTCGACTATCGGCACGGAAAGGCTCACCAACTACGCGCTGCAGATAAAGAGCAAAGAGGAGTTCGTTCGGCAGCTCACTTCCAACCTGCCCACGCGTCCCGAATATTTTCTTCAGGATGCAGAGATCAATCGCCGAGGCGCGACTACGCTCTCCGATCTGCCCGAACTGCCGCCCATTTCTGCGGCTCAACTAAAGTTGTTGCTGGACGAAGGAGTCATCGCGCTCGATGTTCGTCCCGGCGATCAGTTTGCCCATGAGCATGTGCCAGGCTCGATTAACATTGCCTTATCAGGGCAGTTCGCATCGTGGGCGGGAACGGTCCTAGGATTAGCCGCTCGTCCGGTTTTAATCGCGGATTCTCCCGATCAACTATCCGAAGCTCGGCTTCGCCTGGCGCGAGTGGGCCTTGAAGACCCGCGCGGATATTTGAACGGCGGCATCGAAGCCTGGAAGCAGGCCGGGTTGGTGCTCGCTGAACTTCCTCAAATCACGGTGCAGAGTTTGCATGATCATTTGCAATCCGGAACTTCGCAAGTTCTCGATGTGCGCCGCGAGCCCGAGTGGAATGCTGGACACGTTGAAGGCGCGACGTGGTGGCCTCTGGATAATTTCAAAGTTTCGCCGCCAGAGATCGATCGCGATCGTCCGATCGCCGTCCACTGCAAGAGCGGATACCGCAGCATGATCGCCTGCAGCCTGCTGCAACGAGCCGGATTCAAAAACGTTATCAACGTGATCGGAGGCTTTGACGCCTGGGAGCAGGCCAAACTTCCGGTGGAAAATCAGGCCATCGTCGAAACCTAGAATCGACGCAATTGCAAGTGCGAGACATCTTGCCGCGACAGATCAATCTCCATATGGCTGGTCCTCTGGCTGGATGCGTACGATCCGATCGTTCTCTTCCGGCTGGCTGTCATGAAAACGGTAAGGTCCCAGGCGAGTCATCAGAACCGCCGAAAGCTGGTCGCCTAGAGATCGAGCATGATCCATGTTGGCGCATGATCGCTCGCGTTTTCCTGTCCACGCGCCCATCGGTCAACACCGCCGTCCACGAGCCGAGCCGACAAATTCGGTGAGAGCAGAAAGTGATCGAGTCGCATGCCTTTGTCTTTCTGCCACCGTTCAAATTTGTAATCCCAGAATGTCCAGAGCGGCCCGTCCGGATGCAGCTTCCGCATGGCGTCAGTCCAGCCTTG
>JBEKGG010000015.1:0-31465 GCA_050012915.1 Terriglobales bacterium
TCTTTCGACGAAAAATCCAGCGCATGCCCCTTACGCGAAACCTGGCAGCTGCGCAGGTTCACTTCGACCTCGCCGAAGGAATATTTCTCTTCCGTCTTGGGAGCGGTTTTCGCTCGCCGCAAAACCGCCTTCACCCGCGCCAGCAATTCGCGAATGGAAAATGGCTTGGTAACGTAGTCGTCCGCGCCCAGCTCAAGTCCGACGACTTTGTCCACTTCCTGTCCACGGGCAGTCAGCATGATGATTGGAATCGACGGCCGCTTCGATTTGAGCTGCCTGCAAACGTCCAATCCGCTCATTCGTGGCATCATGACATCGAGAATGACGAGGTCGGGCGACTCTGCAATCGCACGCTCCAGGCCGGCCACGCCGTCGCTCGCAGTGATGACCTGATGCCCCTCAAATTCGAAGTTGTCGCGCAGGCCCGCCACCATGTTGGGCTCGTCTTCGACAATCAGAATTTTCGCCATGCTGTTCGACTCCGAAATCTACGCCATTGCCGCTTTGGTTGCGTTCGAGCGCAAACTTACCGGTAGATTGATGGTGAACTTGCTGCCTCGACCGGGCGCGCTATCCACCGAAACCTCGCCGCCGTGCGCCTGCACGATGTGCCGAACTAATGCCAGTCCCAGGCCGCTGCCCTTGGTGTTGTGGACCAGTGGATCACCGACGCGATAGAACTTGTCGAAAATCTTCTGTTGCTCTCCCTGCGGGATGCCGATGCCGTGGTCCACCACTTCCAGCTTGACCGAGCCGTTGTCACGGAAAAGATTGACTCCGATATATTTCTGGTCCTGCGAGTACTTGAGCGCATTGTTGACCAGGTTCAACAGCGAACGCGCCATGGCCTCGCGATCGACGCTGAGCGGCGGAATGTCTTCGGCGATCTTTTCCTCGAAAGCAAACCCGCTCTGTTCAATCTGGTAGCGATAGGATTCGAGAGTATTGCGCACCAGTTCGCGCATATCGGTTTGACGGAAGTCGTATTCCTTGCGGCCGGCTTCGATCCGCGAGAAATCCAGGATGTTATTGATCAGCGCGCTGAGCCGTTCGCTCTCCTTACGAATAATGCTGTAATACTCCTGATATTTCTCCGGTGACTTCAACCTTCCCATTTCAAGAGTTTCCGCGTACAACCGGATCAGTGAAAGTGGGGTTCGCAGCTCGTGGGAGACGTTTGAAACAAAATCGGATTTCAGCCGCGCCAATGCCAGCTCGCGCGAAATGTTTCGATGAGTCATGACGATCCCACCGGTCAGCAACAGCGAAATCGCGCCAAGAATGAAAAAGCTGGTGTGAACAAAGTGCTGGCCCAGCGCCGCCAACGTGGTTCCAGGTAATTTAATCGCAAGCGTCAGGCTGGGGAACGCGCCTTCCAAATTGCGCTCCACCTCAGGTTCACCGCCATCCCACCCCGCCGAAGCCGCCATGGGCGTGGCTTCGTGCTTCGGATGGACCATCATTACTACGTGGTTCTTTTCGCCGCGTTCTTCCTGATGGCTCAAAAGCGAGTCCAGCATTTCGGGAAAGAACTGATCGCGAAGATATTCAGCGTCGAAGGCCATGCCGCCAATCGCTTTGCGTTCTCCCGTGGCATCGGGCACCAGGAAAAGCGCGACCGATTGATACAACTTCTTGTCGCCTCGCTGAGCCCAGTTCTCGAAATAGTGGTCGGGTTTCCCTTCCCTCGACATCTCCTCCATTTCTTTTACTTCGTCTTTGTATTCCACCTGCATCCATCCGCTGGTCATGCTGGCGAGCGAGTCGGCTTCGGCGCGAAAGGATGCATCCTTGAGCCGGGAAGGCTGCGAGCGGAAGGTCATTCTCCCGTTCGGTTCGTAGACGAAGACGTGAGCGACGTAAGGATGCGTGGCCAAAATCCTGTCCATGGTCTCGACGCAGGCTTCGCCGGCGCTGGGGAATTCACTTCGAACATCATCGGTCAGGTCGTAGGCCTTCTGATTAATGTGCTTCTCGGAAATCGCAAGCACCTGGTTGAAGTCACGCTGGAAGGCAGCTTCCACGCCGCGATCGCGCTGGATTTCGGTCAGGTGCACGGCACTCAGGATCACCAGGGCGGCGGCAGGCAACACTACGGCGAGCTCCAGGGTCAGCATCAACCTGGTTCGCTCGCTCCAACGCCGCTTCGATTTCAGCATGGTCTCTTAATCCGGGGGCCACTGAATTGGCCCAGAACAAACATAGTTGAACAGGCCGGGGTGTGTGTCAATCAAGGGTAAAAACAAGTAAAAAGTTGTGAATTCGTTAATTGCTGAATCGCGCCGCGGAATGCTGTGAGTTTTGGGGAGAAAAAGGGAAGTCCTACGGCAGTCGGAAATTCACCGTGACATATGTTTGGGCTTCGACGGCTACTCCGTTCCGCAAGTAGGGTCTGTACCGCCATTGTCTGACCGCCTTGACGGCGGCCTGGCCCAGAAGCAGGGAGCCGTCCATCAGTTTCAGATCTCGGATGCTGCCATCCGCGCCAATCCATGCCTGCAAAACCACGGCGCCCTGCAGACCCGCTTTCAAAGCCTGTTCGGGATAGCTAGGGGTTACTTTCTGGAGAAGTAACGCCTGCGACAAATCTTCCGGCAGATTTATTGGTTGCACCTGGCTAAGTAGCGATGGGGAACGCGTGAGACTTACGGGTTGAAATTCTGTAGGTTCCGGCAGAGGCGTTCTCAAGCTTTCTGGAATTTGGATTTGCGATGCGGACGCAATTTCCGCTGGCGCGTCTGAGGCTTCGTCGGGCAGCAATGTTGGCTGAACGGGAATCCCGCGCAGCCGCGATCTGTTCGACGCTAAGCGCTGCGAACCCGCTCCTGGAGCCAGAGCCAGGGAATTCGAATCGGCATTGCTTTCGGCTGCCTGCGGCTTGCTCGATCTGATTTCCAGAGCTTGTTTATAAACGGCTGCAACGCTGGCGTACACGCTCTGAATCCGAATAGGCTGGCCAAAGATATAGCCAACGGAAACGAAGGCTACCGTCAAGAGCGATCCCAACAGAAATCGATTCGGCCGATATCTTTTCACTCTGCCCGATCCAGTCGTGGCATCATCCTGCCGGTTCATAGACCGAAACAATGCGCGATCCAGACTCGCGAACGTTAGGTGCAGGGGCGCATCGCTTTCGCCGTGGAAATAATTCGCCGCCGGGGAGGGCTGAGTCGAGCGAACGGACGGCGGTGTGGGGGAAGGCTGTTCGAATGGCCGCCGCTTTTGGAATTTATTATTCTCGCCACTTAACGTCGAAGGAGTTGCCGTTTGGGTTTGAGCAAGCTCGCCTCTTGCAATCCAGGCCTTCATGCAACCCAAAAAACGGTCGTTGCTCAGCACCGCGTACTTGACCTGATCGGAAATCAGGGGCTTGGTAAGGATTAAATCAGGACTGTCTCCTTCATCGGCAAGGGTGGATGTTCCGCTGGTAAGCGCAAGCGTGAAAGCCGCCTTGTTCAGTTTTAACTCGCGAGCGTTCTTGAGCAAAAATGCAGCTTCCGGCCCGCTGTCCCAATCGGCCACAATGGCGTCAAAGCTTCGGCTGGTAAGCCATTCGATCGCGGTAAAGATGTCCGGGCAGCGTTCGATTTCAAGCTCCAACTCACCCAGAGTCTGAACCATCCGGTGCGACGTTTCCTCGTCAGAGGAGAACAACAAAGCGACTGGTGACATCAGCTATCAGGCTAGTTTTCGGGCGGCCTCGTGACAAGTTACGAACTACCACCATTGTGCTATATCAGAAGACGGGTAACTGCCGGTGCGATTACCTGTACTATTGGAAAGGCAAGCCCGGCTCAGTATTATGCTGCAAAGCTATGAGGATGTCGGGGAAACAGGCATTGCCATTGGCTCCACTGGACGCATAGAATCCTTTGTTGCCGCAGCGCTAAGAGGCCTATTGAAAAAAGTCATCGCCATGTATCCCGGCTCGTTCGATCCGCCGACCAACGGGCATCTCGATTTGATCGCGCGGGGCAGCAAGATATTCGATGAGCTAGTGGTAGCGATATTGCGCAATGCCGAGAAGGCTCCGCTGTTCAACCTGGCAGAAAGATTACACATGTTGGAAGCGATGACAGCGGACTTCAGGAATGTGCGGGTGGAAACCTTTGACGGATTAATGGTGGAGTACGCGGCAAAGGTCAAAGCCAGCGCCGTGCTCCGCGGTATTCGGGCTATCAGCGATTACGAATATGAATTGCAGATGGCTTTGATGAACCGCAAATTGCAGCCCGACCTGGAAACCGTATTCATGATGCCGGCAGAGCAGTATTCTTATCTGAGTTCCCGGCTGGTGCGGGAGATTGCCCAATTGGGCGGTTCGGTCAAAGATCTTGTTCCGGAATTGGTGGAACAAAGGCTGAAGGAAAAGCTCGACCCAGCCATTAAACTGGCAAATGCCAGAAAACTGAAGCCGAGGAAACGAGGATGACTCCAGTTACAGAAACACCTCTCGCGGTAAAGTTGACCGATCGTATCAACCGCATCGAACCCTCTGCCACGATGGCAGTGGTGGCTGAGGCTGACAAGTTGCGCCAGCAGGGAATTGATGTGGTCGATTTCGGAGCTGGCGAACCGCACTTTGCCACCCCGCAACACATCAAGGACGCGGCGATCGCCGCCATTCAGGGCAACTTCACAAAATACACGGCGGTATCCGGCACGGCGGAACTGCGTGACGCGATTGTCCATCGCCACGCTGCGGATTTCGATTCGGATTACCGTCGGGAAGAAGTAATTGCTTCGACCGGCGGCAAGCAAGCCCTGTTCAACGCAGTTCAGGTTCTTGTCGATCATGGAGATGAGGTCATTCTTCCCGTCCCCTACTGGGTGTCGTTCAAAGACATCGTTCGCTACGCCGGAGGGAATTGCGTCCTGCTGCAAACCGACGAAGCGCAGGGCTTTCGAGTAACTGCGGAAATGATCGAGCGCCTGATCACGCCGCGGACCAAGCTCATCATCCTGAATTCACCGTCGAACCCATCCGGCGCGGTTATGGCGCCGGAAGATCTGAGGGAAGTGGTTCGTCTTGCCCACGAACGCGGCATTTGGGTGCTTTCCGACGAGTGTTACGTGTATTTGAATTACACGGACAAGCGATTCTCGGTGGGATCGCTGCGCGATTTCCGCGAACGCATGGTGATCATCGGATCGCTGTCCAAGACTTACGCGATGACGGGTTGGCGGTTGGGTTATGCGTTGGCGCCCAGCGCGGTTGCGAGCGCGATGAATAAGCTGCAAGGCCAATCTACGTCGAATCCGACCTCGATTGTGCAGAAGGCCGCTGTCGCGGCTTTGAAGGGTCCGCAGCAATGCGTAACTGATATGCGTGCGGAATACATCCACCTGCGCGATCACGTGGTCAAGGGGTTGCGCTCGATTCCTGGAATAAAGTGCACCTTGCCCGAGGGCGCGTTCTACGTTTACCCGAATATATCGGCGTTTCTGGGACGCGGCGGGGTGAAATCGGCTTCGGATCTTGCAGGAAAATTACTGCGTGAAGCTCACGTTGCCACGGTTCCCGGTGAGGGCTTCGGAACCAGCGAGCACATACGCGTTTCTTATGCGACGTCAATCGGCGAACTGGATCGCGGGTTGGAACGCATGCGGAAGTTTCTCGCAGCACTGTAAACCTGACGATTCCGGGAACTGGGAACTGAAAACCGACCGCTGATTTTTCTAGTCGCTGACGTAGCGCTTTATCATCTCGTCATTTACCGCATGGCCGATCTCTATCCACTCCTAATGTCGCCCATCTTCGACCCTCGTCCGTGGGGCACAACGGATTTGTCTCCCATCTATCCGAACCATCGCTTCGAGGAAAAGATTGGAGAATCGTGGCTGACCGGAGACAACGGCAAGGTGGCGAATGGGCCTTTGAGAGGGAAATCCCTGGCGGAGCTAAGCACTGAATATGGCCGGGCGCTGGTTGGCGAAGCGGCGAACGATTCCACCCGCTTTCCGTTGCTCACCAAGTTTCTCTTTCCTCACGAAAAACTTTCGGTGCAAGTTCATCCCGATGACGAAGGTGCGCGCCGCGCCGGTTTACCCTGCGGCAAAACCGAGTGTTGGTACGTGGCGCACGCTAAACCTGGCGCGCGGATTGGTCTTGGCCTCAAGCCGGGTGTCTCGCGGGTGCAATTTGAGCAGGCGATCCACGAGCAGCGAGCGGAAGAATCGCTGAACTGGATCAATGTTTTTCCCGGCGAAATGATTTACGTCGCTGGCGGAACTGTACACACGCTGGGGCCGGGATCGATCATCGTCGAAACCCAGCAGCAGTCGGATACGACTTACCGTTTGTATGATTATGGCCGCCCGCGCGAATTGCACCTCAAAGAAGGTCTGGCTGCGGTGAAAGAGCTGGTGTCTTCCGGAAAAGTGATCCGTCCCGCGCCGACAACAATAAATGGCACGAAGAATCGTCGGTCGCCGTTGGTGGCGTCGCCATTTTTTGTAGTGGAGATGTTCGAGCTGAAAGAACCGCAAGAGTTCAAGACGAAGGACGCATCGAAAAAAAGCTCGGTCCAAATTCTGGTAGCGGTCGAGGGTTGTGCTGTCATCGAAGCACGGGGCGCTGAACCGGTCACACTAGCCAAGGGAGACGCGGTAGTTATCCCTGCGTCGATAGAGGGCTTCAACGTTCGTCCGCAGTGGACTGTTGAATTTTTGAAAGCTGCCTTGCCGGGCGAGCCAGTGCCGGAGCCCGCAACCCGCATATGACGGAAAAGAGAAAAAGCCGGACGAAACACGCGGACGCGAGACCGAATTTCCATCCCGTAATTCTAGCCGGTGGGCGTGGCACGCGGTTTTGGCCTTTGAGCCGCAAACGCCGCGCCAAGCAGTTGCTGGCGCTGGATGGAAAGCAGACCATGATTCAGCAAACCGTGTCGCGCTTGCTGCCGCTGGCGCCGGCGAAACGATTTTGGATAATCACAAATCAAGACTCGCAACGCGAAATCGCGCGCCAGATTCCGCGGCTCAGTCGACAACAAATCATCGCCGAACCCGTAGGGAGAAATACCGCGCCCGCCATTGGTTTGGCCGCTTTCATTTTGCTTCGCACTGATCCGGAAGCCGTGATTGGACTGTTCCCTTCGGATCACGTAATAGGAGACGAAAACCGCTATCGACAGGTCCTGGAGAAAGGGATTGCGATTGCGGCTGCGGGCGAGAACATCGTAATTCTGGGAATTCGTCCCACCCGCGCTGAGACAGGATACGGTTACATCGAAGCCGACGTGACGCCGAAAAAAGAACCGTTTCGGGTGCGCCGTTTCACTGAGAAACCTGACCCCGAAGGTGCAGCCAAGTTCCTGGCTGCGAGAAACTATTTCTGGAATAGCGGCATGTTTCTCTGGAGCGCGCGAACCTTAGCCAACGCCTTACGCGAACATTTGCCGAAAACCGCACCCCTCCTCGAAAAGATTGCGGGCACGTTCGGGACGGGGAAGTTTACCGGAACGCTTCGCCGGTTGTATCCCATGTGTGAAAACATCAGCATTGATTACGCTGTGCTTGAACCGCGATCGTTAAAGGGAGAGCAAAAGTCGAACATCTTCTGCCTGCCGGCAGACTTCGGATGGAACGATTTGGGATCGTGGAACGCCTTGCACGAACACCACGTCGCGAAGAGCCAACCGGCTGACAGTAATTTGATCTCGGCCGAAGGTTCATTCACCCTGAATGCGGCGGGAAATTACATTCATGCCCCGAATAAGTTTGTTGCTGTTGTCGGAGTAAATGATTTGGTAGTTGTAGAAACGGACGATGCGCTCCTCATTACCACGCGCGCGCAAGCGCAGGATGTGGGGAAAATCGTGAAGTACCTGGACGAGGAGAGGCTGCATAAATTGGTGTAGGAACGGTCCTTGGTCGTTGGCTGTAACTGACGTAACGACTTCAAGCCAACGACCGACGACCAACGCCGACGACCACCACCAAATGACCACTTCGATAAAATTCGGTACCGACGGTTGGCGAGGCATCATCGCCGACGACTTCACTTTTGACAATGTGCGCCGGGTCGCAGGTGCGATGGCTGCCTACGTTCTCAAGCACGAAGAGGCCAAGCGGGGAGTAATTGTCGGCTACGATACTCGTTTCGTTTCGCCGCAGGCTGCGCGCATCGTGTCCGAAGTCCTGGCCGGAGCCGGCGTCCCAGTCAAGCTGGCAAATGATTACACGCCTACTCCCGCAATTTCTTTTGCGGTAAAGCAACTCGGCGCCGCCGGCGGCGTGGTTGTGACCTCGAGCCACAATCCGTTCAACTGGAATGGAGTGAAATTCAAAGGCAAGTTTGGCGGCTCGGGCACTCCCGCGATCATGAAAGCGATCGAAGACGAGCTGGCTGCGGGCGCGATGCCAACCGGCAGAAGCGCCGCGATCGAAGAAGTTGATTTGAAGAGAGCGTATATCGAGGCAATTTGCCGATTCGCCGATCTCGCGGCAATCGCCAAGGCGAATTTTAAGTTCGCAATCGATTCAATGTATGGTTCCGGGCGTGGTGTACTGACGGAAATCTTCAGTGAGCGCGGGATTCGGCACGTGGCTATCCGCCAGGAATTGAATCCGCTGTTTCCGAATATCAATCCGGAACCGATCATCCCTCATATAGCAATGCTCCAGCAAACAGTGTTGAAAGAGGGTTGCGACGCCGGGCTTGCGACCGATGGCGACGCGGATCGCATCGGCGCGGTCGCCGAGGACGGCGGCTTTGTGGACTCGCACAAGATATTTTCCGTTCTGTTGCAATGGCTGCTCGCGCGAAAAAAATGGCCCGGAGAAGTGGTGCGCGCCTTCAACACTACGCGCATGGTCGATCGGATAGCCGCGAAGCATCGGCGTAAACTCAATGAGTGCTCCATCGGATTCAAGTACATCGCGGACTTGATGATGGAGCGCGAAATTGTTATTGGCGGCGAGGAGTCTGGCGGCATTGGCTATTCGCGATTTCTACCAGAACGCGACGGGCTCTTGAATTCACTGCTGCTGGCCAATGTGATGGCCGACGAACGCAAGCCGCTCGGCCAATTGGTCGCGGATCTGCAACGTGAATATGGCGAGCATCATTACGGACGGCGCGATCTTCACATCCCTGAAGACGTGAAGCAACAAGCAATTTCGCGTGCTCGATCCGACGGAACCAACCGTTTGGGAAACTATGGCGTCTTAAAAAAAGAAGGCCTCGACGGGATAAAGTTCTTTCTCGACGCGCCCACCGGCGGCAACGGCGCGGAGGCGTGGGTTTTATTTCGCGCATCCGGCACGGAGCCGCTGCTGCGCGTATACGCTGAGGCCGCGTCGCCTGAATTGGTGAACGAAATCCTATCTAGCGCGGAAACATTTGTGACAGCCGGATAAAAGCGGAATCACCGAGCTCACGGTTCACAGCACTTTCGAGTATCGCATTTGAAGCCCTCGAGTACGATAATCAGTTTACGAGTCAGCCAAGAATGAGCACCGCAGTCGCCACAATTCCGACTCCGACCGATTCGGCCGAAACGCGCCGTTATAACCGCATCCGGCGATGGCTTGGTGTCGCCGATTTTGTCTTAGGGCTCATCTTCCTCGTGGCGTTACTGGCGACCGGATGGAATGGCACGCTCCGTGACTTCGCCATGCACGGTGCTTACGACCACTACTCCCTCGCCGTATTTCTCTATGTCCTGATGCTCATGCTGATCGGCAAAGTGCTAGGACTTGGGCTGGACTACTACGGATTTCGGGTTGAGCATAGTTACAATCTTTCTAATCAGAAACTGAGCGCATGGATATGGGATGAGACCAAGGGATTTTTGGTCGGCACTGCGCTGGCATCGATTGTGGTCGAATTGCTCTATTTTATTATTCGCGAGTTTCCTCAAAACTGGTGGCTGATCGCGTGGGCTGCCTTCCTGGGATTGTTCGTGCTGATGGCGCAGCTTGCCCCAGTGGTATTGTTCCCAATCTTTTATAAATTTGAGCCGCTCGACAATGCGGAGTTGAAATCCCGTCTTGTAGGACTGAGCGAGCGCGCCGGAACCCGGGTGCGCGGTGTTTACAAATGGAACCTTTCGGAGAAGAGCAAGAAGGCGAACGCCGCGCTAACCGGACTCGGCAATACCCGCCGGATTATTCTCGCCGACACGCTCCTCGAAAATTACTCCGCTGACGAAATCGAAGCTGTCCTGGCGCACGAGTTGGGACATCACGTGCACCAGCATATTCTGAAAAGCATTGCGGTGCAGGCAGGGGTCACGCTGGTCGGATTCTGGGCGGCAAATTGGGTGCTTCACTATGCCGTGGAACGAACCCACATGTTTGTAACGGTATCGGATTTTGCCAATCTGCCATTGCTGATTTTGGTATCAACCGTGCTGTCGTTTCTTTTGCTGCCAGCCCTCAACGCGTATTCCCGCTATAACGAACGCCAGGCCGACCGTTACGCATTTCAGTCCATCGCAAGCGTCGAACCGTTCATTTCATCCATGAATAAACTCGCCGACCAGAACCTGGCCGAGCGATCTCCCGCCCGATGGGTGGAATGGTTTTTCCAATCGCATCCGGCGATTTCGCGCAGAGTGGCTGCGGCAGAGGCATGGGCGAGGGTGCAGACGTCAAAGTAGAACCTGTTGAAGATCGCCGCTGTAAAGACTAGGCTGCTACGTCTTTCGATGTCCGAGAATCTCTTCCGCTCTGCGCAAGTCTTCTTCAGTATCCACTCCAACCGTGTCGTAACGCGTCTCCGCCACATGGATGGAAATTCCATTCTCTAGAAAACGCAACTGTTCCAGCCGTTCGCTGCGTTCCAAGGACGACTCGGGCAAAGCGCAGAAACGGTCGAGCGCTGCCTTGCGATAAGCGTAGAAACCGAGATGCTTAAAATACTTCGGACTCGACCCATCACGGTCAAAAGGAATAGTCGCGCGTGAAAAATAAAGAGCTCTGCCAGCGGCGTCCGTGACCACCTTCACCGCGCTCCGATTGTTGATGTCTTCCGGCGATGCCGGAGTCTTGAGCGTCCCAACCTGAATCATCGGATCTTTCATCAGCTCGAGTAGAGCCGCGATGTGCTCAGCTCGGGTCATCGCTTCGTCTCCCTGCACGTTGACGTAAACATCTGCTGCAACAGCCTCTGAAATCTCATGTACCCGTTCTGTACCGCTTCGATGAGCCGGCGAAGTCATGCGCGCATTCCATCCATGCTCGTGGCAAACCTGCATGATTTCGTCGGAATCTGTAGCAATAATTACGTCCTGCAACAGCCCAGAAGATCGAACACCTTCATACACGCGCCCGATCAAAAGTTGGCCGGCAATTTCGCGCAGCATTTTACGCGGCAGCCGCGTAGACGCAAGTCGTGCCGGTATGATCGCAATCGCTTTCATGCCATCAGTGTCAATTTTCTGCTGATCCGTTGCAATAGAGGATTCGGTGCGCTAGATTCCCAGCAAGTTCGGTCGCAATTTTGTGTACCCGTGCTCCTGGGCCCAAAGGTTCAGCGGGATCGTCGCCAATTCGTCGACCACCGGCACCGCGTGCCCGTTTTTCGTGAGATCCACCGTCTTGATGTAGCAGTGACAGGTGTCGCAGCCTTCAACGCGCACCTGCTTGAACTCGTTTGCCGTGTACACCGCGAGCTTCGCGACGGATTCCTCGCCGCATGATGGACACAAAATCCTCCGAAACGGCCACTCTGTAGCGCAAAACGCGCAAATCAGAAATCGTTTCGCGCCGTCACCTTCGGGACGCAGCACCCCGACCACAGGTTTCCCTCCGCAGCAAGGACAAAGCGCGACGCCTTCGTTACCGGGATTGCATTCGCCATGATCGGCAAGGAATTCCGCGTACGGTTGCAGAAATATCCAGGCCAACATTCCTTCGGTTTCGCCTGAAACAGGCGGAGAATAGGCTGCTTCCCGCCAATGAAACTTGAGCAAGTCTTCAAATCGAGCGACGGGCTGCATCCTCAAATTAGCGGCAGACTCGACGACAGGAGCAGGACTGAAACCGCCGACCCGCGAAAGAAATTCTGGGAATTTCGGCAGCAGGGTAGGAAGATCGAGACATTCATCGAACAAACCAGCAGTCTTCTTTCGTGAACCATTTCCGCGCGCTACGTCAACATACTGGTAAAGTTCTTTCTGGAAAGTGGCAATGCCTCTGTAGAAGCGCAAAACTTCAGCCGCAAACGGATGCGCGGCAACCAACTCCTCCGCGCGCTCAATTCGCTGATCCCATTTGGATCGCTTCATTTCGGCGGAGGCAGTTTGCCGGTGACCTGCTCGTACCAGAGACGGTGATAAGTACGCGCCCAAGCGCTGGGAACGAGTCCGTGGATCATCGCCTGAAACGATTCAGGCTCCATGAAGACGCTCATATAAATATGAATGATGAACGCTCCGATGGTCGCCAAGGCTGCGACCACGTGCACCGTGACCGCCAGGTAACGCAGCCAGCGCAGACTCCACGGGATGGCTTCGACGAACCATAGCCCGACTCCCGAAATCAGCAACAGGATCACACCGAAAATCATCAGCCAGAAGAAAATCTTCTGGCCGAAATTAAAGCGGCCCACCGGCGGCAGTTTTTCATCATCATTTTGGATGTAGTAATTTATCGCCTTCCACCAGCGCCGGTCGTCGTCGGTCGTAGCCAGGTCGCGGCGCCACATTTTGTACATCCAAACAACTGAGAGGGTGAAAGCCAGGCCAAACCAGGGATGCCAAAAGCGCGCCGTCGGTCCGCCGCCCACCAGGTCAGCCAGCCAGAACATGTACGGCGACCAAAAGGCAAGACCGGTGATCAGGCAATAAATGTAGGTTACCGCGCCCAGCCAGTGGTGAACACGCTCGCTCAGCGTGTAGCGAAGAATTCGGCCGCCGTCCTTCTGGCCTGCGTGTGCGGAAGAGATGATTTGCGAGGTGCTCATGGCTGTCCTCCATTTCCATTCTTTCCGTCTTCCGCCTGCTTGGGCCCGAAGCGCAGGTAGTGCATGGTTACGCCGACAACGCCGAAAAGCATGGCTAAATTGCCGATCCACTTTGCCGGTCCCTTCCAAAAGCGAACCACCCATGGAATATGCGGGTCTTTGGGTAATCCGCCATAGGCTTCGGGATTGGTCACGTCGTGCAGCACATAGATCACGCCGGTTCCGCCGACGCCCGGCGGATCGTAAACTCCCGCCTTCTCAATACCGTAGTTCTCCCGTAGTTGTTTAGCTCGGGTCTCAGCCAGATCCTTCATGTCATCTTTCGTGCCAAAGTGCAGGCAGCCGGTCGGACAGGACTTGATGCAGGCCGGTTCCAGCCCCTCATTCACCCGGTCGGAGCACAGGGTGCACTTGAACATCTTCTTTGTGGCCGAATTAAATTTGGGAATGTTGAACGGGCAGCCACTGACGCAATATCCACAACCAATGCAGTGCGCCTGTTGGAAATCGACGATGCCGTTGGAGTATTGCACAATGGCGCCGTCCGCTGGACACGCAGCCAGGCAGCCCGGATCGGCGCAGTGCATGCACTGATCCTTGCGCATCAGAAGCGTGACGCTGCCGTCTTCGCGTTCGTGTTCGTTGAACTTGATCAGGTTCCAGTAATTCCACGCCGTCTCCGGCATGGTCTGATAGCTATTGTCGAAAACGGTGTCGGTAAACGTGTAACCGTTCCACTCCAAACAAGCCACTTCGCAGGCTTTGCATCCAATGCAAGTTGTGGTGTCAACCAACTTGCAGACCTGCTCTGCTCGCTCGACGCCAGCGCCCGGAACCGGTCCCGCGTGGCCGGAGATTTTGACGATTTGCAAAGTTGCCTGGCTCATAACGTTGTCCTACGCTTTTTCCAGCTTAACCAGAAAACCTTTGAACTCGGGCGTGTACGCGTTGGGATCAATCACGGTAGGAGTAAGACGATTGGCGATCGTTCTTGCGTCCCGGCCCGCGTCTTCCTGAATTCCGCGATACCCCTGGTGAATGGGAAGACCGATCTGATAAACCTTCTTTCCGTCAATCATCATGGGCTTAATGCGCTTAGTGACGTAAGCTTTCGCGACGTAATAGTTGCGCGCGCTCGTTACCTTCACCTTGTCATTGCCTTTGATCCCCAGTTCCTGCGCCAGTTCGACCGGAATTTCGACGAACGGCTCGGGAATGAGTTGTACGTTCATGGGATTATTCTTGGTCCAGTAGTGATAGTGCTCGGTGAGCCTGTATGTGGTGCACACAATGTTCAATCCGTCGCCCGGCGTAGCGTACTTGTCCGCGGGCGTGGTCAATTTCTTCACCACCGGGTTATTGGATTGGTTGGGATGAAACAGATTTTGCACCGGACTCTCGATCGGCTCGTAGTGTTCAGGTAACGGCCCATCGGCGAACGCGCCCAACGGCGCAAAGATTCTGCCAACGCCTTCCGCCGTCATGATGAACGGCCCCATGTGTTCTTTGGGATGAGAATCCGGCTTGAAGTCAGGAACATCGTTGCCGACCCAGAGTTGTGCCGCCTCGTTCCACCACACTTGTTTGCGTTCCGGGTCCCAAGGTTTTCCGGATGGATCACAGGACGCACGGTTGTATAGCACTCGACGATTGGCCGGCCACGACCAAGCCCAGTTGGGATAAATGCCTTGACCCGACGGATCTTCGGTTCCACGGCGTGCGAGTTGCGGGCCTGCTTCGGTCCAGCATCCGGAGTAAATCCAGTTGCCACAAGAGGTAGTTCCGTCATCCTTCAGCCATGCGAAGCCCGGCACTTGCTGACCTCGCTTGATCACCTGCTGCGTCTTGGGATCGGTGAGATCGGCAACGGCTTTGCCGTTGATCTCCTTCGCCAATTCAGAAAGCGAAGGCTGCGCCTTTGTGTAAGGCCAGGTTAAATTCAGAATTGGGTCGGGGAATTTTCCGCCCTCTTTTTTATAAAGTTCCCGCACTTTGAGAAAAATGTCGGAGACGATGTCCTGATCGAGACGGCACTCGCCCGGCGTTGGCACGGCAACGTTCTTCCACTGGAGCCAGCGAGCCGAGTTGGTCATCGAGCCGTCTTTCTCCGCGAAGCCCGCACAGGCCAGCCGGTAGACGGTGGTGTTAATGGTCTTCATTTCTTCGGGAGTAATTCCCGGCGACTTCCAGAATTCGCTGGTCTCGTCGGGATAGATTTCGCCGACGACGAGGAAATCGGCTTTCTTAAGTGCGTCGATGTTCTTCTGCGAGTCCGGTCCGATCGCGACACCGTTCATGCCAAACGCCAGCATTCCCTTGACTGAGCCGCGATACATGTTGTCCCAGATCTGGGTCCAGGAATAGTTGCGATCGACCTTCGGCATGTAGTCGAATGCAAAATCGTTTTCTTTCGTGGCCGCGTCGCCGAACTGCGACTTCAAATAGGAGACAGCAAACTTCGGCGTGTTCGAGTAGTAGTTGAACGACTCCCACGGCGCTGGTTTAGAGGCGGTTGGCGTAATCCGTTTCAACCAAGCGGCCAGGTCGGTGTCGGTGGGGTTCGGCACTTTCAAGTAACCCGGCAAACTGTCGAACACCCCGCCCATATCGGTGGCGCCTTGAATGTTGGAATGGCCGCGCAGCGCATTTACGCCGCCACCCGCGCGCCCTACGTTGCCGAGCAGCAGTTGCAATATTGCAGCCGTGCGAATGATTTGCGTGCCGAACGAATGCTGCGTCCATCCCACGGCGTACATAATCGTGGCGACCTTCTTCAAGTCCCCGTCTTTACGGACGGAGGTGAAAAGATCGGCTGCTTTTAAGAATTGATCTTTTGGTATGCCGGTGATGCGCTCAACCATTTCCGGCGTGTAGCGCGAGTATTGCTGCTTCAACAGCTGGAAGACGCAGCGCGGATGCTGCAAAGTCAGATCGTAAGCTACCTTCGGTGGCAGCGGTGGCAATGGAGTTGGTGTCGTCGCGGCCTGTCCCACGGTCGTTCCAGCGGATTTTGCTGCGTTACCGGTTGCAGCGTGAGTTGCCGGCGCAACGTCCCCTGCATCGTTTCCATCCTCGTAATTCCATGTCGATCTGTCGTAAGTTTTGGTCAAAGGATCGAAACCCGAATACAGACCATCTTCGGGCAGCTTGAAACCTTCTTTCACAATGAAGGCAGCGTTGGTGTAATTGACGAGGTAATCTTTCGCGATCCGATTATTTTCGATTGCGTAGCTGACCATTCCGCCGAGCATCGCAATATCGGATCCGGCGCGAATCTGAAGGAACAGATCGGAGGTCGCCGCGGTGCGCGTGAAGCGCGGATCGACCACAATCATCTTGGCGTTGCGATTGCGCTTCGCCTCGATCGCCCACTTGAATCCGCAGGGATGATTCTCGGCAGGATTCCCGCCCATGATCAACATCATGTCGGCGTTCTTGATGTCGACCCAGCCATTGGTCATGGCCCCGCGTCCGAAAGTTGGTCCCAAACTTGAGACCGTGGGTCCGTGTCAAACCCTGGCCTGATTTTCTATGTAGGTGAGCCCCAAACCTCGCATGGTCTTGACGACCAGGTAATTAAATTCGTTGGTGTCGGTGCAGCCGCCGATCCAGGCGAGACTTTCGCAGCGATTGACGGTACGGCCCTGCGCGTCTTTTTCAACGAAAGTATTGTCGCGCGTCTTTTTAATCCAGTGGCCAATCTCGTCGATCGCCTGGTTCCACTCGATATCTTCCCAGTGGTCCGAACCCGGTCGCCGCACTTGCGGCTTCAAAAGCCGCCGTTCGTTGAGTATGTCCTGCTCGAGCGAAGCTCCCTTGGGGCACAGCGTGCCGCGATTGATGGGATGGTCGGGGTCGCCTTCGACGTGAATGACCTGGGGCGTGACGTTCTTGGCTCCGTCGCCGATGGTGTAAATAATGATGCCGCAGCTTACCGAGCAATAAGGGCAGGTGGATCGCGTTTCGCTCGCTCGCGCAATTTTGAGTTCGCGTAGTTGCGCGTACGCAGGGGCGAGGTCAAACCCAAACAAAGTTAGCGCTGCGCCTCCCAGCGTAGACACCTTTAGGAAATCTCTTCGGGTATTGTGCATGAGTCTGACCGTCCTTTCGCATCGGAAGCTATCGGATCCTTCCGATCAAGCAGCTATTAGGAGTTCGAAGTCAAAACCAGCAAAGCGGCGACGGGCGACATCTCTTGGAATAGATGCCGACGATCCCAGAAAGCCTACAACATTTTGTGGTCAGCGTGAAGCCAAATTGCGAAAAAAGACGCATTGGAAAAGCGAGGCCATTACCGGTAAGCGGCTGTGACGACGGCGACCACAGAATCCGCGCATCCGTAGTAAAGGAACCAGCGATCGTGAAAGTATGCTAGCCCCTCGGCAAACGTCGTTCCGGCAGCATACTGCCCGGTCTTCTCGTAAGGCAGTTCCGGCTTCAGAACCGGATGTTGCGTCTGTCCCAACAAATGAGAGGGATCGCCTTTGTCGAACAGCGCCTCGCCGGCCGCGTAGGCATTGGGGCCTAAATCCGGATCGCCATCTTTGACCGCATTCTTCCCGTTATAAATGACGACGATTCCTGCCGAGGTTAAAATTGGCGGCGGCCCGGTCTCGGGAAACGTACTGTCGAAGTGACCAGACCTTGAACCTAAAAGTTCGATGGGCGCGCCCTTCGCATCCTCCATCGGAGTCCAGTGGATCAGGTCGCTCGAAGTAGCCAGATGGATTGCGCCTTCACCCCAATACATCCAATATTTTCCATTTATTTTTGCCGCGATCAAACGCCCTTTGTCGATGTGCGTCACAATTCCAGCCGACTTGTATTTCAGTTGTGCATACTTGCCAGTTTCGCCAAAAGCTGGTCCATGCTTTGCCCAACGCATGAGATCGGGCGAGGTCGCCATCCCAACCGAATAAATCTTGCGATTCCACTGCGTGTAGGTGAGAACATAGGTGCCGTCTTCGGCCTCGACAATGCGCGGATCTTCGACGCCGCCCGGCCACTCGCGGGACTGTTGCGCATCGTCAGCCGGGTAAAAGACGGGATCGGGACGACGGGTAAAGGAAATACCATCCGGGCTCTCAGCCAGGCCGAGCCGCGAGGTATGTCCGCCGATCGCCATTGCCCCGGAGTCGTCCTCAGCCCGATAAAGCACGTAAATTTTTCCATCTCGCACGATCGCCGCCGGATTGAAGGTGTGCAGTATTTCCCAATGCACGGGCTTTTTGAGAATTGGATCGGCAAAAGTTGATTCCGGCCGCGGAACGATCACGGGATTGCCGCTCGCTGGTCGAGCGAATGGACCGATCTCCCAACTTGCGTCCTGCGCCTGCAACGCAGCCACGCTCAACAGAACCGCCGCCAACCACAACTTCAGTCGTGCCTTCATGCGCACAAGTGTAATCGCTGATGTGAAGACGAGTGCCTTTTTCTTGAATC
This sequence comes from Terriglobales bacterium, assembly GCA_050012915.1. Classification (GTDB taxonomy): domain Bacteria; phylum Acidobacteriota; class Terriglobia; order Terriglobales; family Acidobacteriaceae; genus JABDBE01. Next base: position 18,356 of record JBEKGG010000015.1, read on the forward strand.
GCATTCTTAATTCTTCGTGTGGAGATGGCAGACTGTAGAGAAATCGCGCTTGGCCGAGATGAAATCAATTGTGCGATACTTGATATATATTCGCCGATACGCAGCAGCACAGCGGCTGTAAGCTGCTGCAAGCCTGTCGGCTTATACCTTGGCGGCGTAGCTCAGGTGGCTAGAGCGACGGTCTCATAATCCGTAGGTCCGTGGTTCGAGTCCACGCGCCGCCACCAGATTTTTATGCACACTAGTGATCATGAGGAAACCTAATGTCGCAGCGGCGACAGAGGATTTCCGCGAACCGCGCAACCGCCTTCGCTCGGGTATCCTTCTGGCCGCCTACCTGGCACATCTGGCGGTTCCGCTGGTCTTAGTCCTCGATTCGTTTCGTCCGATATACGAAAGTATGGCAGCCAACCCCATGCCGCGAGTGATGGGGTTTGTCTGCGTGGCTTGGATAGGCTTGGCTCTGGGAGCGCTGCTGCTGACTCGCGACCGCCGCCGCTTCCTGAATATAATGTCCGGGCCGCTGCTGATGTTTTTTGGGCTCTGCATCTTGCTGGCAGTTGGCGAAGTCGCTGTCCGGGTTAAGATCCGGTACTTCAATCGAGCCGTGCTGAGGTATCCACCGGGTAAGTTCGACTTCGACTTCACCCGCGCACACATTCCCGGAGTGTCACCCAAGGTCACATTTACTGTCAACGCGATGGGACTCCGCGGCCCTATGCCTCCTCCGGTCGGCAAGGTCTACAGGATCATTACCATCGGCGGGAGTACCACGGAGTGCATCGCTCAGAATAACGCTCAGGAATGGCCACATCTTTTGATGGTGGAGCTGAACCAGCGTCAAAAGGGATTGCCGGTTTGGGTGGGAAATGCCGGGGTAAGTGGCTTGAACACGGTGGACCATGCTTCCTGCCTACGCCGACTGCCCGTCCTGCGTCAGGCCGACCTGTTGATCTTTCTCATCGGGGTGAACGATCTGGGGGCTGCCTTAGCGTTCGGCGGAGCCCGAACTCAAGAGGTACTCGAGGACAGGGCCGAACTCTTCGCCGAGCACGCGCCCGACGGGGTTTCTCGCGTGCGCGGACTGCTGCGCCGCTCCTGGCTGTTGGCGCTGGTTCGGAATTCCCTGAAACATCTTTCACAGATGATCTCCGCGTGGCGGTCTGAACAAGGTGTCCAGCTTGGACCATTGTTATCCGGGCGCGCTGCCGGGTCCGTCCTGCCGCTTCCTGATCTCCGATTAGCTCTTGAGGAATATGCCCAGCGCGTGCGCACTTTGGAGCAAAGTGCCACCAGTACCATCAGCGCTGCATTTTTCTAACTCAACCTACGATGTGGCGCGCAGGGCTGTCCGCTGCAGAAGACAGTCTGCTCTATGGGGGCGGCGTGGGAGATCACGGTGTTGTCCGCGGCTATGTCTCCGCGCCCGAACTAGGTCGCGCGATGGCGGCATACAACCAGGTATTGCTTGCGGTCTGTCGCGAGGATCAATTGGAATGCTACGACATGGCCGCTGCCATACCCAAGGACACGTCAGCCTTCTCAGACGAATCGCATTACAACGACAATGGCACACGCCTGGTGGCAGATTATCTGGCGGAGCGCCTGCTGGCTTCCCCTCCTTTTAATGGAAGCAAAGGGACTTTGTTGGGATCCGGAGATGGGAGCCGATGACCGAGTTCTCTTGTGTCCCCTACCGTCGTCAACAGGCTGATCTTTAGGGAAAGTCCCTCAGGCCGATACCCCGGAACTCAGGCGACACAGCTTCCATAAATGTTGGATTGATCGGATTGTCCAGCCCGGAGACGTGTCTTACAATTCACGGCTGTGGTTAGCCACCCCAGATTGTTAGCGACTGTCCTGTTCGCATCTGTGCTTGCGACGCCCAGTCTTTCGCAACAGAGTAATCAAACTCCGATGCCTGAACCTCCGGCGGCAAGTGCCTTTGAACGCGCCATGCAGTCAGAAGCTGGGCGGAATCTTGAGCGCATTTACGCTAAGCGAGCTGGGGATTTGTGCGTTGATGATCGTGGGTGGGGTTCAGGAGTCGTAGCCTACGACCGCATCACTTTTAGCAACGACCAAGAACTAGCGTCTAAGATGCTGATGCTGGTGCATCAATGGAAGACAACGGGCTCGCAGCACCCGCCGTTTGATGCGAGAGACTTCCCAAGGCTTCGCAGATACGCAGCCGCGAACTGTGGAGTTGTCGGAGGACAGACTAAGGTTGTCGTCGCAGTCTATCGCTCGGCGTGGGACACGTACTGGGACAGGTGGGCCAACCTCTTGGGCAAGTAGCGAGTGAAGCAAGCGGCAGTGATTGTTCCCTGACCAGAGGTTGAGCGGAAGGATCAGATTGCCGCGGCCTCCGTTCGGATTTCATGACACCCCGTTCCTGCCTGCTCCGTTGAACTGACCGTGAATGAATTCTCGGTCAGCGCGCCCTCTCGGCGGCGCGAACTGTCTTTTGCGGACCCTGGGCAAACAGCTGGGAGTAGATTAAGCCGGCCAGGGCGGCACCAATAATCGGGGCTACCCAGAACAGCCATAACTGACCCACCGCCCATCCCCCCACGAAAATCGCAGGCCCCGTACTCCGCGCCGGGTTCACGGAAGTGTTTGTGACAGGAATCGAAATCAGGTGGATCAGCGTGAGGCACAGCCCTATAGCGATGGGAGCGAACCCCTTGGGAGCACGATCGTCCGTGGAACCGAAGATGACTAGCAGAAAGAACAGCGTCAGCACAACCTCTGCGACGAAACACGCCAGTAACGAATATTCGCCGGGCGAGTGGGCACCGTATCCATTCGAGGCAAATCCTCCGGCCAGGCTGAATCCTTCTTTGCCGCTGGCAATGACATACAAAACCCCGGAGCCGGCAACTGCTCCCAAGACCTGGGCAACAACATACGGCAGGAGTTCGGAAACTGGAAAGCGCCTTCCGACCACCAGCCCGATCGATACTGCGGGATTGATGTGGCATCCGGAAATAGGTCCGATGGTGAAGGCCATGGTGAGCAAGGTCAGCCCAAAGGCTAAGGCAACCCCTGCAAAGCCGATACCCAGGTTCGGAAATGCAGCCGCTAAAACCGCGCTTCCGCAACCGCCGAATACCAGCCAGAATGTTCCAAAAAATTCTGCGACACAACGTTTGCTAAGAGTCATGAACACCTCCGCTCAGAACGATTCTTCCTTACCGAACTTGTATTCAGCACCAGATCCTCGCGAGAAATCCCATGTTGACCGTTCTTAAATCTGCCTTAAGCGGGACGACCGAAAATGTACACCCGGTCCCGCAAATGCTCAAGTGCGTTGAATCTGGAACAGAATTGGGCCGGATCACTGTTGAAAAACCCATAACACTCATCGACCTACCCAGCCAGTTGAACCGCATCGAGCGGCAGAATCCCAGGCGCTGGACTAAGCCCCTGCCAGATAGACGTAGCGCAGAATAAACAGGATGGTGAGGATCCAAACCAGCGTGTTAACTTCACGAATCTTCCCTGCCGCAATCTTCACCACGGTGAATGAAATCAGGCCGAGGCTAAGGCCAGTCGCAATGCTGAATGTGAGTGGCGTCGCTACCATGGTGATAAATGCTGGGACGGCGTCGCTGAATTCTTGCCAATTGATTTGCGCAATCGATCGTGTCATCAGAACGCCGACCAGAATCAGCGCGGGGGCGGTTGCATAGAGTGGAATCGCGGCGGCTAGCGGCGAGCAAAAAGCAGCCAGCAGGAAGAGTGCTGCGACCGCGATATTGCTCAGACCGGTGCGGGCCCCGGCCGCCACTCCGGCTGCGCTTTCGATGTAACTCGTCAGCGTGGAAGTTCCGGTCAAAGATCCGACGACGGTTCCGACAGCATCCGCTACCAGGACGCGGCCCACCCGGGGAATCTTGCCGTCCTTGATAAAACCGCCCTGTTCACACACTGCCACCAGAGTGCCGACGTTGTCGAAGAGATCCACAAACAGGAAAGCGAACAGAATTTCGAGTAAGCCGAGATGCCTCAGACCGCGGAAATCCAGCTGCAAAAAAGTGGAAGAAGGACTGGGCACGGAAAAGATCGCTGCCGGCCAGTTAGTTATTCCGCGAAGAATTCCGAGCAGCGACGTGCCAAAGATGCCGACGAGTATGGCGCCGTGGAGTTTTCGTGACATCAGCACCAGCGTCAGGAGCAGGCCAAAGCAAGCCGTCTGCATTTCTTTTTCGGAGAAGCTGCCGAGGCCGACAAACGTAGCCGGATTCGCCACCACGATCTTTGCGTTCCGAAGTCCCACAAAAGCGATGAACATTCCGATTCCTGCGGCAGTCGAATGCTTCAGGCAGTCCGGCATGCCGTCGACGATCTGCTCCCGAACTCGCGTCACCGTGAGGATCAGGAATAGAACACCTGAACAAAAGACCACCGCGAGCGCCGTACGCCATGGGATGTGCATGGCGATGCAAACGGAGTAGGTGAAGTACGCATTCAGAGACATTCCTGGCGCTAACGCGATTGGATAGTTGGCGTAGATCCCCATCACCAGAGTTGCCACCGCGGACGCGACGCAAGTGGCAAATACCACGCCCTCTGCCGGCATTCCCGCCTGAGCGAGAATCTGGGGGTTCACAACGACAATGTAGGCCATGGTGAGAAATGTGGTGAGGCCGCCCAGCATTTCCTGCTTTACGGAAGTCTGGTTTTCGGCGAGTTTGAAATAGCGGGCGATCAATCGTTCTCCTCAAAGCCTGACATTGGCGACGCGTTCAAACCAATTCAATACGCGACCTCGTTGGATTTTTCTTCCCACGCACGAAACGCCGACGATGCCGCTTCACGCCTCGCATCGGGGATGGGAAGCATTTCCGCGTGTGCGGTGGGATCATTGTTCAGAGTGACCTGATTGGCAATGATGGCGCCACCCTTCGCCGAGACCGCGCCGGAGGGTCCGCCGCCGGAGTGGACGTTGTCAGTCGAGAGCTGAATGGCCCGAGCCATGAAAGGGTGGTCCATGCTTGTGCTCTGTCAACGCGCGATCGGCGGAAATAGGCCGACACCTGCAATCCGCGAACCCGCGAGCACATCAGTCGACATGGACTCTTCGCGCCCGTTTCGCTGGGAAGCGAGTATAAGACGGAACTCGGAAGCGCGTGAGGAATTTTTCTCTCACCCTCGCGCCTGCGATGGTGTTGTACAATCCCTGCCCAACCGAACATGAGGAAGAATCTCCCCGCATGACGCAGACCACACTGGAACATTCCCAGTCGACCGATTACGGCTTGCGTCGCGAGATTCTTTCTCCTATGGAAACACTGGCCCAATCAGTCTCCACGATCGCTCCCACCACAACGCCCGCGGCCACGATCCCACTGGTTTGCGCGCTCGCCGGCAACGGCACCTGGCTCGCGTACGTGCTGGCGACTGTCGCCGTGTTGCTGGTTGCGTTATGCATCGGCCGCTATGCTCGCTACTCCGCGTCGCCCGGTTCGTTGTATACCTACACTTCGATGACTCTGCCTCCCTGGCTTGGCGCTACCGTCGCATGGAGCCTTTTGCTGGCATACGTGGCGACGGGATCAAGCGTGATCGGCGGCTTCTATCACTATGCGAACTTGCTCCTGCACGATGCCACGGGCCATGTCCACTCTGCCGTGTGGTTGGCTGTCCTGGTCACCGGGGTTTCGATCTGGATTGCCTATCGCGACGTAAAAATATCCGCGCGCCTCATGCTATGCATCGAGGCTGCGTCAGTCTCCGTGATTGTGATCGTGGTGGCTCTGTTGCTGCTGCGGCATGGCTGGCACGCGGATCGGGAGCAGCTTCACCTCCACGGAATGACCGGAAGCGGATTGCGCCTCGGATTGGTGCTGGCGCTTTTCAGTTTCGTTGGTTTTGAAAGTGCAACCACGCTAGGCTCCGAGGCGCGCAACCCGCTGAAGACGATTCCACGCGCGGTCATCCAAAGCGCGATTCTCGCCGGAGCTTTCTTTACCGTTTGTGCTTACGCGGAAGTTCTGGGCTTCCATACCGCGGGACAAGACCTTGGCGCGAGCCAGGCGCCGATGCATGTGCTGGCCCAGGTGGCCGGCAGCCCGGTGCTGGGATTGTTGATCGACATTGGAGCGCTGGTCAGCTTATTCGCCGGGACGCTGGCGTGCATCACGGCCGCAGCCCGCGTGTTGTTGTTAATGGCACACCACGGGCTCGCCCACGGCTCTCTGCGGAACACGCACACTCGGAATCAGACACCGAGCCGCGCCGTCGTGATTACTGGCGTTGCTGCGCTCCTTCCCGTAGCAGTGTTGGCGGCCCGTGGCGCCAGCGGTTTGGATGTGTACGGATGGCTGGGCTCGCTGGCTACCTACGGCTTTATCGTGGCCTACGCTCTGGTTTGCGTCGCGCTGCCACGCTACCTGCGCGACCACGGTGTCTTCCGCCCCGCAGCACAAATCGTCCCCAGGTTGGCCGCGACCGCCATGTTACTGGCGCTGGTTGGAAATCTGTACCCGGTGCCCGAAGGACCGTACGGGAAGCTGCCCTATATTTATCTCGGCTACTTAACCGCTGGATTGCTGTGGTTCGCGTTTCGCGGGCGCAGCAAAGACGCGCCGCTCACCCAGAACTAGAAATTGTCGATTGGCTTCGGTGCGCGATAATCGCACTCGCGAACCGATCCCAAGGATCTGCTCACGCGATAAAAATATCTAATCTAGGCCAGAGAAATTTTCACTAACGAGAATGCTTTCATTCCATCGCCAACTCGCGTAGATTCGGTCAATCATTTTTAGCCCAGACGGGCAGAGCCAACCATCTCTGCTGCGAACTTCGTTCACGAGGTCGCTGATGTTTAACAGAATTGGACTTGTATCGCTTGTCGTCGCGACATGCTTTTGGATGCCTTTTGCTTTCGCTCCGTACTCTCAGGCTCAGCAGACACTCGGTGGCATCACAGGAACGGTCGCGGACAAGACCGGCAGCGTTCTGCCGGATACGGCCGTGACCATCGTGGGCGACCAGACCAAGCTCACCCGCAGCTTGAAAACCAACGCAAACGGCGGCTACGATTTTGTGAACCTACCCATCGGCACCTACACGCTCACCTTTACCCACGACGGTTTCCAGACTCAACGCCTGCCCTCGATTGCGGTGCAGGCGGACCGTACGGCTACGGTCAATGTAGTCTTGCCCGTCGGCCAGGTGGGCACGGTGGTCGAGGTCGAGGCAGTCCCGCTCATGAACGCAGTCGACACGACCAACGGTTACGTGCTCGACCAACAGCAGATTCAGTCCGTCCCTCTTCCGACCGGCAGCTTCACCGGGCTCGCTATTCTTTCTCCGGGAGTGAGTGCGGAACTGCCTGCCGGGACAGGCGTTAATGCCGGCCTGGGCAACCAACCGATCTGGGCGAACGGCCAGCGCGATACCAGCAACACTTTCCTGCTGAACGGCGTTGACGCCAGCAATCTGTTCAACGGAAAAAGCACGAGCCAGGTCGCCTCAGCCCGCATCGTCAACAACACTGGCATCGCTGGGGCCAGCAGCACCACTGCGGAGGTCATTCAGAGCACGGCATCGCCCTATCTCGCCATCGGCCAGGCGTTGCCAACTCCCGCGCCGGAAACAGTTCAAGAGTTCCGCGTGAATACTTCGATGTATGACGCGCAACAGGGATCGACCAGCGGCGCGCATATCGATATGAGCACTGCCTCCGGCACCAATTCCATTCACGGCAGCGCTTACGTTCATCGCGGAACCAACTGGATCAACGCAGCCCCCTACTTCTACAATCAGGATGCCAACATCCCCGCGAACGAAAAAGTGCCGGAGTTACATCGCTACACGGCGGGTGGAACGCTCGGGGGTCCACTCATCAAGGATAAGCTTTTCGGTTTCGTAAGCTACCAGCACGTGCACGTTTCGGATCTCGAGATTGGAACTTCACGCACTGCCGTGCCTTTCGGTCTAACCGACGATCGCAGCGCGACGGCATTGGCAAACGTAGCAAATACGAATTGGCCAGGCTCTGGCGTAGTCCCTGTAGTCGGGACGGCCACCGGCGACATTAATCCCATTTCTTACGCCATGCTGAACTACACGTTGCCAAATGGCCAGTATCTGATACCTTCGGCGAACCCGGCTTTCACGCCCACCTTGAACTTTCCGGAGAACGTGTTCATCACACAGCCGGCATATTTCATATCGGACCAGGCGGTATCCAATCTCGATTACCTGGTGAATCCCAAAGACACGCTGGCATTAAAGTATTACTACCAGCACGATCCGACTACGGCGCCTTTCGGGTATTCCTCGGTCGAAGGTTTTCCGCAACACCTGGACGCCGGCAGTCAAGTTGCCAGCATTACCAACACGCAATCCATCACTCCGAATTTCAGCCTGGCGGAAGTTTTCGGATTCATTCGCGAGAAGGTCTACAGCACGATTGCCCAGCCCTTCACCCCTGGGGCGCTGGGAATGAATGCCTTTGGCTCCAATGTTTTTCCGGGAATCACCATTGTGGATAACCTCGGAAACGATTCGCCCTTGAATACCAATTTCGTTTTCAACGCGGGGATGAACATCGGGTCGACGGCAGCTTCGCAGGGCGCCTTCACCGGCGTTTGTCAAAACCGCTGGATGCCTTCGGCCGATGCCGTTTGGAACCACGGCAAACACACTATTACTTTGGGCGGCAGTTTCTCCTACACCCAGCTCAATGCGCGCGACCGAAGAACCAATGCTGGAATGATCGGCTTCCCAAATTTCGCCGATTTCGTTGAGGGCCTGCCCATCACTTACACCGCGAACGGATACATTACTACGACCTTCTTGCAGGGCAATGCCGACCGTTACTATCGCTCAAAGGAAAATGGCTTGTACGTGCAGGACAAATTTCAGATCCGCCCCAATCTCAGCGTAAGCGCAGGCCTGCGCTTCGATTATCACGGAGGGCTCACGGAAAAGAATGGACGCCTCTTCAATTTTGATCCCTCGAGGTACAGCTACGACGCGAACACAGACACTATCACTTCGAACGGATTCATCGTCGCCGGGAACAATCCCGACTTCCCGAGCCAGGGAGTCAGCGATTCGACTTTAACCGGCCGCCAGTGGGGTATCGCGCCGCGCTTCGGAGTAGCGTGGAGCCCAAAGATGTTTAACGATAAAGTCGTCGTGCGCACGGGCTGGGGAATGTATTACGACCGCGGCGAACTGTTCACCTACCTTTCTCCGGGCTTTGCCTCTGGGGTAATCGCGGGCGGTCCCTTCGGTGTGAACCAGACTCCGCCGTGGGTGAATCAGACGTCTTGCAGTGTGTACGGATACTCATATTGCAGTACGTTCGAAAACCCTTGGGGGCCTTCGCTCGGTCCCGCCCCCAGTGGCAATCCCAAGGATCTATCTCTCCCCAACGCGACCGCCATCTCGACCGGGATACCGCTTTTCTCATTCGCCGATTACAACCGTGCCAACAAGCTCCCATACAGTATGAACGAGACGCTCGACATTCAATGGCAGCCGCGCCGCGACCTGGCAATCGACATCGGCTACGTCGGCAATCTCGGCCGCCATGAAGTCGTTCCTCTGCCTTTCAACCAGGCGCAGATTGCCTCGCCCTCCCATCCCTTATTGAAAGGCACTCCTTTTGAGCAGGACTACACCTATGGGTATTCGATAATAACTAACGCCAACACCTTCGCGCCGGCGAACCTCCCCAACGGACAGCCGTATCTGCAAACCTTTGAAGGCGGAAACGTTGACCTTCGCGTTCCCTACATTGGTTACTCCTCCGAGTCTGAGTCATATACCGCAGCCGGCATCTCTGCTTACAATGCGCTTCAGGCCCACGTTGAAAAGCGAATGAGTCACGGGATACAAGTGGGCTTTTCCTATACCTATTCGCACGCGACCGACGAACAGAGCGCGATGGGGCTCTTTTATAACGGCAACAATCCTCTGGATCTGCGCTCCGGGTACGGCCTGTCTGACTTCGACCGCGAGCACGTCATTAATTTCACCTACATGTATGAACTGCCGAAGTTTTTCTCGGAATCTTCAATCAAAGGCAAGATTGCCGACGGATGGGCTTTTTCTGGCCTGACCGTCATCCAGAGCGGCCAACCTTACAGCGTCATCGATTACTCCGGTGCGGTCGGAAGTATTTTCTACGGGGTAAACGACGGCATCACGAACCCGGTGGTTCCGCTCGATGGTTGCTCAGCCAAGGAAGCGCTTACCGGAGCCTCAGGTGCGGGCGCAATCCCCGCGCTCAAAGCTAGTTGTTTTGGCATTCCATTGCTGAGTCCGGGTGCCTTGAATGGCGCAATTCCGTCCAACGATCCTTACGAGACCAACTTCATCGACCATGGCCAGCGCAATATCTTTCGTCAACCGTGGCAGAGACGCGCGGACATCTCGCTGTTAAAGACAATCCAAATCACCGAGCGTTTTTCTCTAAAGTACAGTTTCGATGTCTTCAACCTAACCAACACTGCGAGTTTCGACATCCCCATCGACGATGTGAGCCAGAACATCAACTTCAACGGATTTCCAGTCGCCGGTACGCCTGCGACCACGACACCCTGCAACACCAGCTTCTCAGGATCTCTGTACGTTTGTCCGACGCTCAGCGGTCTGGGCATCACAAATAAGACCATCGGAAGTGCGAGGCAAATCCAAATGTCAATGCGAGTCGAGTTCTAGTTCTACTCGGGGAGGGGACTGGGACCGCTTTCTTTCCGATGTCTCGTTCCATCATGGCTTCTCCTTCGGACGTACAACCTTGTTGCGCGGGGGTTGCGGATTTTGTGGTCGCCTTCAAGAAGGCATGTCCGTGCGCGCGCGGTAGTGGGCGACCGCGTTCGTGATCAGCGTCTCAAGCACTGTTCGATCCACATCAGCAAGCTTTTTGATGTAGAGGCAGCCCTTTCCTGTCGTGTGTCTCCCGAGTTTGGCCAAGAGGGCTTTTGCCTCGCTGTGCTCCAGCATGCCGTACAGAACCGTGGCGGCCTTGCGCGGTGAAAAGCTAATAAGCGGCATGTCTCCTTCACGGCCGCTGTCATATCGGTAGTGATAGCTGCCGAAGCCAACGATGGATGGTCCCCAGAGTTTCGGCTTTTCCCCGGAAGCCCGTTGCATAAGTTCAACCAGCTCTCTCGCGTCCGAGCGTCGCGCCGGATCGGTCATGGCGTCGATGAACGCAGCCACACTCAAAATCGTAGCCTTGGTCTTGTTTTCAGGCATGTTGGCCTCCCTCCGTTTCAAGACGGAAGGCTAGCACAGGTATGCAGCATTCAGGCTGCGTCACCGGGGTCGCATTACTGTTGATAAGTCGCCACAGCGCTCATTGTGGGATTTTGAGTGCTATGGCCTGGTTGCGACAGTTGACAGGAATCAACTGTTTCTCGTTGATTCGAACCTGTGACCACAAGAGAGATGCTTGAGCGGACCCTCGCAGGTATTGCCGCGTCGATCGCCTGCCGCGCCGCCATCAAGTCAATATGCCGCTGCAGCAAAATAAAATACAGTGGTTGTTGGCCGAGCTAGCCAAAACGAGTGCCCGACAATCAGGCCCACATGAAAGGCGGTGGTTCTGGGCTGCTCGATGAAGGACGTCCAGAAGGCGTTCAAGAGAATCTAGGAGCGATTAGGGCGTCAGCTCGAACACCACCCCACACCCTTGGCCATCCGCACAGGAAAGATCGCCGCCGGAGTAAGTGGTCCCGTAAAGGTTCCCTTTGGTGTCCCGCGTCAATCCCGCATAGGGAACCGCCCCGTCGACACCGCCGGTAAAGCTGTAGAGTAAGGTCTCCTTGTCCGTTTTGCTCAGCTTGAATACGACTCCGCACCCCGACCCCCCGTACCCACACGAAGCGTCGCCTCCGCCGCCGGTGGTCCCGTAAAGGTTTCCCTCGGCGTCCTCGATCACCCCCGCGTTGGGGTCTACTCCGTCGGACCTGCTGGGGAAGCCGTATAGTACAGTCTCCTTGCCCGTGTTCCGCAGCTTGAAAACCGTCCCCCCGCAACTTCCGTCTGGGCAATTGCCGGTTGTCCCATAAAGGTTTCCCTTGGCGTCCTGAATCACTCCCCCAGAAGGGGAACCCCCGTCGGCCGTAAAGCGGTACAGCACCGTCTCCTTGCCGGCCCTGTCCACCTTGAATACCGTTCCGCAGCCAGTCTCTCGGCGCTGGCAGCCTCCGCTGCCGCCCGTGAACGTGGTCCCATAGAGGTTCCCGTTGGCATCCCGGATCACACCGCTGGGCCCATCCCCGTCGTCGTAGTCCACGCCTCGGAAACGATACAGTACGGTCTCTTTGCCCGTCGGGCTCAGCTTGAACACTATTCCGCACCCTGGGGTGGCATCACAGCCATAGAATCCGCCGCTTGTAGTCGTTCCGTAGAGGTTTCGCTCGGCGTCCTCGACCACTCCCGCACCGGGGTTGGCGCCGTCGCTATAGTCCTCCCCGCCGAAGCTGTACAGCACGGTCTCTTTGCCCGTCCTACTCAGCTTGAATACCGTTCCAGCTCCATTGGCGCCGCCCGCATAGGTGGTCCCGTAGAGGTTTCCCTCGGCGTCTTGGATCACTACTCCTTCAGGAATGCTCCCGTCGGTTCCTCCAGCGAAGCTGTACAGTACGGTCTCCTTGCCCGTGTTGCTCAGCTTGAAAACCGTTCCCACGTTAAAGGCGCCGCCCGCCTGTGTGGTCCCGTAAAGGTTCCCTTTGGCGTCTCGCGTCAATCCCGCAGAGGGATTCGCCCCGTCGGCACCGCCGGTGAAGGTGTGCAGGACCTTGTAGGTCTGCGCCGGTGCGGATTGTGCAGCAAGAATTGCCATCACACACCCGGCCACGACGCTTGCGGACATGCATAAACGCATCAATTTCATTGCAACCTCCCGCTCTGAATCGGACGCCCTCTCCGACTCGGCAATCGGTACCCAGTGTAACTCCGTCTCGGTGTTCCCACACCGTGAAATGTTTTCATCTCTGTTCGGTTTGGCCTAATGTTTCATGACCGGTCTGGATCAATTGCGGCAGGAAAAATGCCACTTGAACCGACGTACGGGCCGTCTGCACTTTTCTCAACTGGCGTAATATCCCCATTACGCTCATCGACCTCCACCGGAAA